>CAMKOU010000068.1 GCA_946414505.1 uncultured Clostridia bacterium
GACGAAAATGACTGCTAACGTGTTTTTACCTTAGCTTCACTTTTTCATTCAAGCAAAGTATAGAGATTAGGGAGGTTTTGAATATGTTTCATGCTTTGATCAATTTTTCGGTTATCACCTTTATCTGTTACGCGGTGGCGTCCCCTGCCAAGGCGATACTTTGCGGCGGCAAAGCCAAAACGCCGCGCCGCGCTCCGGCTAATGCACACAAACGCACACACCCGCGCAGGACACGTCCTGTGCGGGTGTGCGGTTTTACGGAGGCTTTGTCTGCGCCTTATTCAACGCCTCTAATAGTTTGCGCAGCATACGCTGCGCGGTCTCCTCGTCGGGATAAGAGAGCGCACAGGCGGCGCGTATCAGCCGTCCCAGTTGCGCATCGGTCAAGTGTCCACCTCCTTTCCACGGCAATGTCAACAATTTAAGCGGATAGGAGCATTTTTTATCCCCTCGCTGTCATTTCGAGCGGTCGCCGACAGGCGAATTTGCGCAGCAAATAGCCGAGAAATCCCCTTGGCAGAGCACAGAACAATTGTCGTCGCGAAGCCTTCTCCACGAGGGAGAAGACTTTCGCACAGCTATACGTTTTATTCAGTCGGCGGGGGATTTCTCGACTAAATCGCTACGCGATTTTGCCCATTAGGCACCGCTCGAAATGACAGCTTTTTCTTAAGTTGTTGACAATGCTTTCCACGGTACGCTCTGTTAATATAACGATCCGGCGCGGCAAAAGGTTTTGGCAGCGGAGCGCTGCACCCAAGCTCGCCTATAATAAAGTTTCTTTGTTTGGAAAGGTTCCTAAACGGCGAGGTCAAAAGTGAGCCGTTTCCTATAAACAGCTGCGAAGCGCTGCACCCGATCTCGCCTATAAAAACAGGGCAGGCGCGCTGCCTGCCCCGTTGCCTGTCGGGTGTTGTTGATAGGTGGATCAATACGACAAACCCGACAAAAAGGTTTTGTGGATGTCGTCATACAAGCCCGCAATCACCTGCATTCCCTCTTGCGTGAAATACCACTGTCCCTCGGTTTTTGACATACCGAGCTTCATGTCCTTTGACACGGCGCCGCACGACGCATGTGCGGTGACGATGGCAAGATCGCTACCGTAATAGGTGACGTCGGACACGCTGACGTTCAGTCGTTCGCCTGCCGTCGGAAGGGACAGCATTCCGCCCATGGAATCGTAGGAGAACATACCGCCAAACAAGCCTGCGAGGGATTGCGTCATTTTGCGTTCCTCTTCAAACTGCCTTTGATAGTCAGGCGGCATGGTTTTCATCACGGTTTCGAGGTCGCCTTCATTAAAGGCGTTTTCAAAACGCTTGACGGTGCGTTCGGGCGTCGCCTGGTCGCGCATTCCGTACCAGCCGAACACATCGGTGGCAGCACGGAAATCGGGATTGACCACCGTGACCACCGCAACGGCGCTTGCCGCTGCAAAGGCGGCAGCCGACGCCGCAACAATGATTTTGGTGACGGTACTCATGCCCTTTTTGGCAGCCTTGCCGGTAAAAGCCGCTGCTTTGGCGCCGGCGTGTGCCGCCGACCGTGCGGCGGTGTGGGCGCCTGCCTGTGCCGATGCTGCCGTTGAGCCTGCTGCCGAAGCGGCGGACGACGAGGATGCGGAGAGCCTTCCCAGCATGTCCGCCGCCGCGGGCGTTTCGGTTGCCTCCGCCTGCGTGCGGAGCACCCAAGCCACAAAGCCGAACAGCGCCGCCGTGCCGCCGATGCTGCGCAGCTTGAAGCCCTTGCTTTCCATATCCTCCGCCTGTGCGCGGAGCTTTTTGCGGGCGTAATTCAAGCGGCTTTTCACCGTGTTTTCGGGAACCTGCAACGCTTCGGCGATCTCCTTCACCTGCAAGCCGTCGAGGTAGTGCATGATCACCACCAAGCGCTGCTCCTCGGGAAGATTGGCGATCATTTCACGCATCAACCGCGCGGTGTCCGCCAAATCGGCGTTTTCCTCGGGCGAAAAGTCGGTGGATTCATCCTCCGGCTCAAAGTCTGTTTCGTCGCCGCTGTCGTCGGTGCCGGACAAGTCGGAAAACATCATCACGCCGTGGCGCTTCGACTTCAAATAGTCCTTGCACTTGTTGGACACGATGCAGTAGAACCACGAGGGGAAGTTGGAGGCATTGGTCATGGTATCCAGGCTCGAAAATGCCTTGAGGTAGGATTCCTGCACAATATCCTCCGCCTCTTCCTTGCTTTTGGTCATTTGGAGCGCCAGCGAATAGGCTTTTTTATTGGTGAGATGATACAGCTCGGTTTTTGCCGCGTTATCGCCCTGAATGGCACGGTTGACAAGTTGGGATGTATTCATTGGCTTCCTCCGTCCTAAACCGGGCGCTGTTTATTTCAGCTTGATCCAGCCGCTGCTCATAGCACTCAATTCTTTTTCCTCTTTATAGGGAGAGTCCTTCCATTTAAGCGCTTTGACGGTGCCGTTGTCGTCAAAGGGATACGTGCCGTCTACAAACATATACTGTGTATTATCGAGGCCAAGCGAAAGATTCGGCTGATATGTATACACACCGCGCAGCGTTTCCTCGCCCTGCTTGTCCTTGAAGTAGTAGATACTCTCCAGTTTCAAATTTTTATCCTTATAATCGCCGGTGGGCGTGTTGTCTTTCACTAATTTCTCGAGATCCGCTACCTTTGCCTTGGCGTCCGCTTCGGAGAGCGCTGCGGGAATGTTGATGTCAAAGTTAGTTGCGCTGACGCCTATAAAATCAGCGTCCGCCTCGTCGGTATAGCTCGCTCTGTCCGGCGCGTTCACCTGCAATTGGAAGGTATTGGGCTTTTCCAGCCCCATCCATTTCGTATCCAGCCTGCACTCGGCGTATTTTACGCCGTTTTTGCTGATTTCCCAGTCGGAGGAATAATAAGAACTATACTCGTTTGCCGTTTCTTCACCTTTCTTGGTAAAGGTGTAGCCGTCCGCTTCCACCGTGGCGTTCGCCTGCAAATAAAACACAGGATGCGGATAGTCGCTCTGTTCATCCCCATCATATACGACCGTATACAGCTTGTTGTCAACAAGTGCCTTGCGGAAGCCCTTTAGGTCAACCTGCTCCTTCGGCTTGGTGGTGGTGACAGCAGCCTTTTCGCCGCCGTTTGCGCCGGTCATTTCGGCGAGATCGCTCTGCAGGGCGGAATTAAACGCGTCCATGGCTTTTTCCTGGTCGGACTTGCCGCAGCCCGTAAAGAGCATTGCGGAGGAGGCGAGGGTTGCGGCTGCCAGGGAGGCAGCGAAGATTGTTTTGATGGTGTTGGTTTTCATAATGAATCTCCTTTTTGTTTATGCTATTTTTTCCCATTCTGAAAAGTGTGGATAGTTTTTCTGCAATTCCTCGGCGGAATCGGCATAATCATCCAGCGCAAGGAAAGAGTCGTACTTCACATTCTGCTCATCGGCATATGCCTGGCATATGAGATAGCTGCCGTACTCTGTTTTGGCAAAGCTTGTTCCCGCTTGGGAAACATAGGAATAGAAGATGATCAGATTCTCATGAAGGGTTTCTTCTATATAGGGATAGGGAACATAATACAAACCGATGATTTCAACCTGGGAGCGTGCGATCTCATTTTTAGCGTCCCGGATCAATTGATCGGCATACTTCCGGTAAGCCTCAGCAGAATTCTCTTCGATCGCGGCTTCTGTCGGCGGTTCGCTTGTTGCGGCTGCGGCTTCCTCAAACGCCTTGATCCGCTCCAAAACCTCCTCACGAGAATAGCGGTAGGGCTCTTTGCCCGGAAGCGCCACCGTCATCAGCACCTGAAAATCAAAGCCCTCCGGGAAAACGATGTCCGGGTAGGTGCTTCTGTACATCTGTTCCAGATCGGCAATGGTTTTTTCATAATCATTCTTGCTTTCATAGCTTTCCGTCAGCTCCGTTCGGGGAACAGTGCCGGCGCTTTCGGATTTGCTTTCTCCGCAGCCCGTCAACAGTACGGCTGCGGACAAAGCGGTTGTCGCTGCCAACACGGCAGTCATAATTTTTTTCATAATGGCTGTTTTCATAATATATTCTCCTTGCTTTTGCATAAAACACAGCGGAACAGCACGATCTTTCCCTTTTCATGCTTTATGATGGTCATCATGCTTACCGGAAAAAGGAACGGAACGCGGTAACCGAAGACGCCGCCGCGGTGATGCGAGCGCTGCGCGCGGTGCTTTGTGCGGCTTCGCGGATTTTTGCCCGGTTCCGTTTCCGGATTGTTGTAACGCTCAAAGTAGTCGTTGAGGGTTCTGTCGTGCGGCCATACCGCAGCGGCACAATCAGGAACTGTCATGGATGTGTTTTCCGCAATTTACACAAAACATACTGATTTCTCCTTCTTGTTTGATTGAGTTTTGTTCTATCCGTTTCTATGACGAACAAGAATGAGATAAGGTTTTACGTATTTGAAATATTTTTAAATTTTTTTGCATGTTTCAGTTATATAAAAACCGGGAGTGCGAACGCTTTGTCTGGCAACAAGCGGAGCAGTGAACCATGGCGCGTGTCATCGTCGCCGCTTTCGGGGGTTGTGTGGCATGACGTTCCCATCCTTTCCTTTGTGCTTTCATTCCTATAACGAAGCAGCAGCAAGAAAGGTTTTAACTTTTTGGAAAAATATTTAAAAAAGTTTTACAACCGCATTTTATAAAAAAACGCGTACAACCGAAGTTGTACGCGCCAAAAACACATTGCTCCGATTGTCGCCAGACAAAATACGCACTCCAAACAGAAACGTGATAACAGAGCATGTATTTTATGCAGAATAAAACACACACTTCCGTTTGGAGTTCCTATTGACTTTGTCTGGCACACTTATTCTATCACAATTTGTCACATCTTGCAATATCAAATACAAAAACAGCACGCAAAAACTGCGTGCTGCAAAAATAATGACTATTGTAAAATCTGCGGCATGATCGTGAGTGCGACCGCAAAGTAAATCAGCAGCGACAGCGAGTCGCACACGGTGGAAATCAGCGGATTTGCCATGACCGCCGGGTCGAAGCCGATTTTTTTGGCGAGCAGCGGCAGGCTGGAGCCGACGATCTTTGCCATGACGATCGTGCCGAAAATGGTCAGCGACACCACCAGCGCGATCTGCACCGGCTCGCCCTTGCCGGAATAGCTGCGCAGATCGAAGAGCAGCAGCTTGACAAAGTTGGCAACGGCAAGCGTTAAGCCGCACAGCACCGCCACGCGGATCTCCTTCCACAAAACCTTGAAAATGCTTTTAAACTCGATTTCGCCCAGCGACAGGGCACGGATGACCGACACAGACGCCTGCGAGCCGGCGTTACCGCCCGAGCCGGTGATCATGGGGATAAACGACGACAAAATGATGATGTTGGACAGCACCACGTCAAAGGACGAAATGATGGTGCTGGTAAAGGTGGCGGACAGCATCAAAATGAGCAGCCACGGCACGCGCTTGCCGTAAATGCCGAACACGCCCGTTTTCATATAGGGCTTGTCGGACGGCAGCACCGCCGCCATCTTTTCGATATCCTCGGTGGCTTCCTCCTGGATAACGTCGATCGCGTCGTCGATGGTCACGATGCCGACGATGCGCTGCTCGTTGTCCACCACGGGCAGGGCAAGAAAGTCGTAGTTGGAGAACATCTGCGCCACCTGCTCCTGGTCGTCGAGGGTGTGCACGGCAATGACATTTTCCTCCATCATGTCCCGTACCATATCGTCATCGTTGGCGAGCAGCAGGTCCTTGACGGTGGCAATGCCGATCAGCTTGTTGTTTTCGTCGTTGACGTAGCAGGTGTAGATGGTCTCCTTGTCCACACCGGTACGGCGGATGCGCTTGATCGCCATTTCGGCGGTCATGTCGGGGCGCAGCGAGATAAACTCGGTGGTCATGATCGAGCCGGCGCTGTCCTCGGGATATTTCAGCAGCTCGTTGATCTGCTTGCGCATATCCTTGTCCGCCGTGCGCAGGATACGCTTGACGACATTGGCAGGCATTTCCTCGATCAAGTCTACCGCGTCGTCCAAAAACAGCTCATCGACGACCTCCTTGAGCTCGGCGTCGGAAAAGCCGTGGATCAAAAATTCCTGTGTTTCATCGTCCATTTCGACAAAGGTCTCCGCCGCCAGCTCCTTGGGCAGCAGCCTGAACAAAATGGGCATTTTTTCGTCTTGCAATTCCTCAAACACCGCCGCGATGTCGTAGGGCATCATGGTGATGAGGATGTCCCGAAGAGTCGCGAATTTTTTCTCCTCGAGTAATTTTTTAATGGTTTGCGTCAGCGTGACGTTTACCTGTATCATCACATCTCTCCTCCTTTTATGTCGGAAAGACGCGTTCACGGAACAGGGGCGTATGGCGCACCTAAAAAGCCCTCAACCCTTTTAGCTGCATCATAACGGGGCAGAATGAACGCCATTCTGCCGTGTATGTCTCCCTCGCCCGGGAACTGCGCCTAAACTTCCGGCTGCGTCCATTCAAAATTCACCTCATCTTTACCTTTTAAACTACCTTTTATTTTATTCCAATTTCGTCCCGATGTCAAGTCAATCTCGCGGCAAAAAGCCCATTGAAAAAACTGCCGCGATATGTTACAATAAAAACGATACTGTTACATAGGAGTGTTTTTCATGGAAGGCTTTAACGAACAGGTGGTCAAGCGCGATAAAACCGCCAAAAATCTCGTGATAAAAATCATCGCGGTCGTGTTGCTGTTTGTCATTCCGCTGACCTTTGTGCTACTGGCACGCGTGATCAACTTTTATCTGGCGCTGGTGGGATTTTTCCTGTTTATCGGCGGCATTTATGTGGTTTGGTGGGTATTTTCGCAGCAAAAGGTGGAGTATGAGTATTCTGTCGTGGCGGATACCCTGAAAATCGCCAAGATCATCTCGCTGCGCAAGCGCAAAAAGGTGTGCGACGTGCCGATCCGCGAGATCGTACAGCTGGAGAGCGGCGACAAAAACATCCGCAATCAGCATTTTCGCAAAATGTATGTTGCCGCCAAAAATCCCAATGACACTGCCGCCAACACCTTTGCGGTGTTCAACGACCCGCTTTACGGCAAATGCCTGCTGGTATTCAACCCCAACGAAAAAATTTTGGAGGGCATGAAGCCGTATTTGGATAAGACCATCGTGATACAATTCTTTTATAAAAAGGCGTAACACATGAAACGAACAGATAAACTCACGGTACATACAGCGCTGCCGCCGCGCCCCGACGACGCACACAAGGGCACCATGGGCACTCTGCTCAGCATTTGCGGCAGCTACGGCATGGCAGGCGCATGTATGCTCAGCAGCATGGCGGCACTGCGCAGCGGCGTGGGGCTGCTGAAATGCGCCCTGCCCGAAAGCATCTACCCCATCGTAGCGGGCAGGGTGCCGGAAAGCGTCTATTTACCGCTGGTGCCAAGCGCCGGCGGCACCATTACCGCCGCCAACATCCCCTATCTGTTAGAGCAAAAAGCCGACGCGCTTCTGCTCGGGTGCGGTCTGGGCAATTGCGCCGATACGCGTGCGCTGGTGCACACCTTTGTGCGGCAGAGCGACAAGCCGATGGTGCTCGACGCCGACGCGCTGAATGTTCTTGCCGACGACCCCGCCCTTCTCAAAACCGCCAAAGCACCGGTCATCCTCACGCCGCACCCCGCCGAAATGGCACGACTGGCACACACCACCGCACAGGCGGTGAATGCGGACCGCGCCCTGACCGCCCGCAGCTTTGCGGCACGGTACCGCGTGACAGTCGTATTAAAGGGTGCCGGCACCATCATTGCGTCGCCCGACGGTCAGGCGCTGCTGAACCCCACCGGCAACAGCGGCATGGCGACCGGCGGCAGCGGCGACGTGCTGGCAGGCATTTGCGCGTCACTGCTGGCGCAAAGCAAAGGCAACCATGCCTATTCCTGCGCCGCCGCTGCGGTGTATCTGCACGGTATGGCAGGTGACTTTGCCGCCCAACGGCTGGGAAAGGCTTCGATGCTGCCCAGCGACATGATAGACGAACTGCCGCGTGCCTTTGCCGCGTGTGAATGAATCGGAGAAACAGGACATATAATAGCACAGAACAGGAGGTGCCGCCATGGCAGCCAAAATTCTCAGGCTATTATGTGTCTTTTTTTCGGTGGTGATGGTATTGCTGTGCGGCTGCGCGCCCAAAAGCACAGAAGTCACACCGCCCGTTGCCGACTTCCGGGCGGACTTTTCGGCGGAATATCACGGGATGCGCCCGGCAGGTACGCTGACCTATTTGCGCCAAGGTGTTTGCACGATGCAGCTGACCGCGCCGACAACCTTGGAGGGATTACATATCCGCTTTCAAAACAACACCGTTACCGTGCAGCGCGGAAACGTGACCGCCACCGCCGACGAACCGTATTTCCCTGCCGACAGCTTTCCCCGGCAGGTGTTTGCCGCGCTGCAAGCCGGTGCGGATGACAGCGCCCTGCAGCGGGACGCCGACGGTATTCCGCAGCTGCTGCACCTGTCCGACGGCAGCGCCGTCACCTTTTTGCATGGAGAAAAGCTCGGTTGACGCACCATTCACGCCTCCCAAAATAATATATAGCAGAAAGCCGTATAAATTTTTACGGACAGGCAAAAATACTGACAGAACAATTTTGGAGCGTGAAAGCCTTGAATATCAAACGCGGAGATATTTACTACGCCGACCTCAGCCCCGTGGTCGGTTCGGAGCAGGGCGGTGTGCGGCCGGTGCTGATCGTACAAAACAATGTCGGCAACCGGTTCAGCCCGACCGTGATCGCGGCGGCAATCACCAGCCGCCAATCCAAAGCCAAGCTGCCCACGCACATACCGCTGTACAGCGGCACCTCGGGGCTGTCCAAGGACAGCGTGGTGCTGCTGGAGCAGATGCGCACCATCGACAAACGCCGCCTGCGTGAAAAGATGGGCAGCGTCGACGAACAGTCGATGTCCGCCGTGGACAACGCCATCTCCATTTCACTCGGATTGACATAAGCAACACGCCCCCACGCGGCAATCTGAAAAAAATTTTACCTATTTTCGATTTTGGAATTATAAACCATGGATTATGGTATATGATATCTAAGGTAAATTTCATATCCACGTGGGGGTATAGCTCAGATGGTAGCCCGAGTGGGTAGCTTACGCACCCCAAAACATTTTACAATTTCATACAATTGACAAGGGCCATTAGCTCAGCTGGGAGAGCGCCAGGTTCGCAATCTGGAGGTCAGGGGTTCGATCCCCCTATGGTCCACCAA
>CAMKOU010000069.1 GCA_946414505.1 uncultured Clostridia bacterium
TTTATTTGTACAACCTGACGAAAAATCTTGCTGCGCAATCCGCACACCTGAATTGTGCGGTATTGCCTAAATAAAACAGCATAAGAGAACACTGACGAGCGATGGCTGAAAAGCCGTCGTTTTTTGTGCAAGCGTGTAGACAAGCGATGCTTTTTTTGGTATACTCTGATTAAAATAAAAAATCGGGAGAAAAGCGGATGGAGTACGGTTATACTATTTTGATGGGGATTTTTGCGGGTGCATTGTGGCTGTATGCCGGTTTGATGGCACTGTTTAAGGATTACAACATGCTGCCGTTTCGGGCACGAACCTCCGTGAAACCGAAACAACCTAAAAAATACATGACGCAGCTGGCAAAGGTGGTTGCACTTGTCGCGTGCTCGCCGGCGTTGAGCGCGGTGGTCGGGTTATGGAATATGACGGCGGCGTGGATCGTTTTGATCGGCGCTGCGGTGCTGTTTATTTGGCTGGGCACGAAAATTGTCCGCACAGATGAATGAGAGGCAATACGGCGGACCGACCTTATGCGGCTTTATGACAGGCTTGACGGCGGCTCGCAAACGGTTGTCGAAAAGTGCCGCGTCATTTAAACGATAGCAGAATCACATCTCCGGGCTTTCCGGCGCCGCTTCCGGCGGCAAAGGAAAGCTCCCGCTTTATCCGCCAAACACAAAACTGTAACTATTTTTTGCGAAAAACGGCTTTATTTTTTGTTGAAATGGTGTATAATAAAGGGAAATAAGGAGTGAAGCTTTATGCGTATACGATATATTTTACGCGTCGTTACCCTGACGGCTGTATTGGCGCTCACGATGGGAACGACAGCAGGCTGCGCGTGGTTCGGACAGGACGACGTCTCCGAAACGACAGGCGAACCCGTTCCGGCAGTGACAACAGCGGCGTCCGTTACCGTGACCGTCAAAGCGCCCGATGCGGAAAAACAGGTGACGGTTATCGGCGGCACGGCGGCGCAGGCGGTGGCAGCGGCGGGGTATGACGCGTCGCAGTATACCGCCGATGTTGACTGGAATGCCGCGGTGACCGACGGCATGGTGATCACGCTGACCGAACGGGCAGGCGACGGCTTTGTTACCGAAAACGACAAAACCTATTACTATCAAAACGGCGAAAGGGTAACGGACGCCGTTGTCGGCAGCGACGAAGAGGGCTGGTATTATGCCGGCGCGGACGGCGTGATCGACACCGGTTACTGCGACGGCATCACCTATCACGATGAGGCGTGGAACGTTATCAACGGCAGGGCGTCGCGCGCCGAAACCGACGGTGATATGGTTTTGCACCGTGCGCTGCAGGCGGTGGCAAAATGCACCGACAGCAGCATGACCAAGCAGGAAAAGCTCCGCGCCGCCTTTGATTACCTGAAAACCGCCTATTTGGAGGGCGTCCGCCACGATCCGCCCTATCAGGAACCGGACTGGCCGATACTGTATGCCGATGATATTTTTGTGTACGGCAAGGGCGACTGCTTCAGCTACGGCGCGGCGTTTGCCTATATGGGCAAGGCGATCGGCTGCGAGGAGTGCTACGCCTGCAACAGCGGCGGACACGGCTGGGCGGAGATCGAGGGCTTGGTATATGATCCCGAATGGGACATGCACCATCCCGAATACGATCATTTTGCCGTGGATTACGACAACAATGCAACCGACGTCAACTACAAGGGAGGCATTGCGCCCGGCGCAGAATATATGCGCGTGGCGGTGTGATCCGCTGCATGATAGAAAAAGGAGAGAGAAAGATGAGATTTCCCAATGCCTACGCCGGGGTGAAAACCCTTTTTGTCGGCTTTATTTTTGCTTTATTGTCCTCCGTATGCAGCACGGTGATGCTGATGTTCCTGTACTTATCCGCCAAAGTTGAACTAAAGGACGGCACCTTGGTTGCCGTTGAAGCCTCCGGTTTCACGGCGCTGTCGGTTATCATCATCGGTGCAGCGGTGTCGTTCATTTCGCTGATATCGTTGATTTTGGAAATGATTGGCAGCGCCAAAGCCGCTAAGGATGAGGAGACCTTTAAGGTCGTCATTTATATGATCAGCGTCAGCTTGGCGGTGTCGGCAATCAGCGGCATTTTCAGCGGTAACAGCAAGCTGGTAGGTATCACCAACCTCATCAGCGACTTCATCGAGCTTTTTATCGGGATATACATTTTGCAGGGTATCATCAACCTTGCGGGCAAGTGTGACAATGCGGAAATGGAAGCCAACGGTGCAAAGCTGTACAAAACCATCATTGGTCTGTATTCCCTGGTGATCCTGTTCCAGCTGTTCACGATGGTGTTCAACGGCACCGGTGTGTTGGTGGCGGCAGGTATCTTTACCGTGCTCTCCGGCGTGCTTAGCTTGGTACAATTTGTGTTTTTCTTGATGTATCTTGCAAATGCAAAAACCATGCTGTCAAAAGCCTGACCGAATAAACAACGCAGGGGCTTGCTCAAAACGTTGCAGCCGGCACCATAAGCCTTCCCCCGAGGGGAAGGTGTCAACGCCCCAAGGCGTTGACGGAAGAGGGCAAGCGAAACGTTTCCCATGCCGCTCTATTGATACCGTCGAGCCGCCGCGTTTTGGCTTTGCAGGTGGTCGGAAACGACCTTGTTTTAAAATCGCGGTAATCTGCAAGAGGACAGGTTCGCTTGCCCTCTTTCGTCACGGCACCGCAAAAGTTGGATAAATACTTACGTTTGCTCCATTCCAAAGCCTGTACGAAACAACCCTTACCCTTTAGGTGCCGCGCCACCTTCCCCTCGGGGGAAGGCTTTCTTTCCATCATACGACTGTGCGTAAAGGATTTCTTATTTTATAACAAAAACGGGGGCTTGGCTCTTACTCATAACTGAGTTTTGAGCCAGCCCCAGTTATTTTTGTTTGAACGGTTAACGGAGAAGGGCATTTCTCATGGTCTATCAGCCCCTGCGCCTGAAAACGCGGTTGCCGAGCCGGAACAACAGCGGATACACGCCGATGGTGACGAATATGATCACACAGTAACGCGCCGCACGCACCGCGTAGGACGCCATCGTGGCAGTGTCGAGGAACTCTTTGCTAAACGGGAGCTTTAACAGGGTGCTCAGTCCGAAGTAGACGCCTACCCCCAACACGACGCGCAGGATGCAGCGCAGGACATGGCGCGTGTTCTCAAACTTGACAAATTTACGCTCGAATTCAACCGCGAGGATGAAGCCGACAAGGATGCCGAAGGCGGTGTAATAGTCGTTGCTCCGGCAATAAAACCATCCCGGAAGGGCGATCAGCACCAGGATCCCATAGAAGATCCAGCGGTTTTTGATGGCGCGCTGCAGGGCGGGAATGAGAAAAACAACGATCAGCCCCAGTGCCCAGCCGCACAGTACATCCGTCGGATAATGTACGCCGAGACAAAAGCGTGAGATGCCCACCAGCAGCGGAAGGACGATGCCGATCACCATCAGAATCCTGTTCTTTTTATAGCGGCCGAGCGAGGTGTACAGCGTCACGGCGTTGGTCGAGTGACCGCTGGGGAAGGAGTAGCCCTGTGCCGAGATATCATAGATATCGGCGCCCCTTTCCACGGGCTTGAGGCATTGGATCCCCGGGTGATCGAAGTACGGTCTGCGCCGGAGGAAGATGTTCTTGACCATGGGGTTGAGGGTGATGCCCACCAGCACGTTCAGTCCGACATATTTGCCGTATTCCTTCTCCCAACACCAGTACAGAAAGCCCAGCACAGCGACGCACACCAGCTGCTCGCCCATTTCGCTGCACACGGATGCGATCACCGTGCCGACAGGGCCGAGCCATGACTGGATCCACTCCATCAGCGCGACTTCCCATTCATAAAAAAACGTATGTCCCACTGTTCTCTCTCCTTTTCCGAAGCTATGTTACGCACTCTCCGCCTGCTTTTTCAGGATAGCTTTACCATGTACCGTACTGGTATTTGCTGTTATCGGTGGTGCTTTTGGCGTAGAAGCGGCAGACGGAGCCGTCGAACGGGATGTCGACCGTTTGGCTGGAGCTGTTGCTGAAAATCAGGTATCCCGCATTTTCGGGAACGTCGAACGTATAAATTTTCTGTCCGCTGCCGTTGGTGGAGCTATAGGTCATGGCTTCTCCCGGCCACGTGGTCATGTTGGTGTTGCTGTCTGACCAGTAATAGCAGTAGATATTGCCGCTCCAGTTGCGCGAATTGGCAAAATACACGGTGTAGGTGCCGGGCGGGACCGACTTTGTTTGTCCGACGATCCCCGTATTTGAAAACTCGCTGAGGTATTTTTGAAGCAGTGTCGTATCATTGATCTCGACCGTTCCGTTGCCGTCGCAGTCGCCTGTGACGTCGCTGTGCAGATGGGTTTCTAAATCCGCCAGCTCTCTTTGCTGCGCGGTGACGTCCTTCACGTTGATGCTGCCGTTGCGATCCACGTCGCCGACCGTCACTTGGATCGTATCGGGGTCGGGCTGCGGTGTAGCATTCGGGGCGTTGTAAACGACCGCTACGCCCGTGGAGCCGACGGTTCCGGTGATTTTGCCGCCCGAAACGGTAAAGGTGTTGCCTGTGATCTGATCCTTATAGGTGCCGGCAGTCATTCCGTGCGCGTCGAGCGAAACGCTGCCCGAGCCGTTCAGCTTGGCGATACACACGCCCGTGGTGCCGCGCTCGATATAGGCGACACTGCCGGAGGACGCGAGGTATTCGCTCTGCCCGTTAAAGTAGTTTTTGAATTTGTTGACTTCGGTGGGCACCGAGCTCTTCCAGCCGCTGTCCGAGCTTGCCTTACCCATGACGCTGTTGGGACGCGCAAGGTAAAGCGAGGTGGAATCGGCGCGTGCGCCTGTGATCGCCCACGCTTTATAAATATTGGCGTTGGAGGTGTGCGCGGTATCGTTTTTCACTTCGTCCATATAGGTGTCGTGGCTTTCCGCCCAAAGCACGGAATTCGACGCCCCGGCGCCCAAATCATAGTCAGGCGACGCCAAGTCGGCCGCGTTGCCGTTTTTAGCCGCTGTCAGTGCGTCGTTGCCGGTGCTGCAGTCGGTCACGGCAAGGTACGTGGTGTAGTTGGAAATGTTGGTGAGGGCAGTGCCGAGGATCTCGCCGTAGCAGAACACATCGCTTTTGTAGCTTTTGATGCCGTTGATCACGGTTGACCAAAAGGTGCTGCGGGTAATGCTGTTGTCGGTAGGCAGCTCGATATGCTTTGCCGCGTCAAAGCGGAAGCCGTCCACGCCGCAGTCCACACATTCCATCAGCAGCCCCAACACACGCTGCTGCACGTGACTGTTGCCGGTGTTGAGGTCGGGCATACCGATGTGTCCGTGCGTCATTTTATAACGGCTGTCTTCGTTTGCATAATAGGTTTCCGAGTGGTAATAGGTGCTGTTTTTCAGGTCGGTTTCCACTGCGGAATTGAGGTGGGAATAGCCGCCTCCCTCGGAGTTGTTGTTCGCCATGTGGTTGGAAACGATGTCCACAATGACCTTGATGTTGTAAAGGTGCGCCTCGCTGCACAGCGCGGTAAGCTCCGCTTTGGTGCCGAGCCATGTGCCGCCGTCGGCAACGCTGAGCGTCAGCGGCTGGTACAGTTTCCACCACTGACCGTTGGCGTCGGTATAGCTTGATTGGTAGTCTTTGGGCGTTTGAACGGGCGAGGTTTGCACCGCTGTGTAGCCCGCCGCGGCAATATCCGCAAGTTTTGCCTTGATAGCGTTGTACGACCAATTGAAGCAATGCAGGATCGCCGCGCCCTGAACCGTGCTTTGGGCATACATGCTTTGCGCTCCGACCGCCTCGCCGACCTGCGCCGCGCCGAACGGCGCCTGCAGCGCAGTGAAGCCGGAAAACGTCAAAACCACTGCCAAAAGCATTCCTATGATTTTCTTTTGCATCACAATCCCGCCTTTTTTCCTTAGTATACTCTGATCGGGCGGTATTTTCAAGTAAAAAATGCCCTTTTTTTGCTTAAGACCATTTTTTGGGCAAGCTGACGAAATAATATGCAAACAGGCCGTGCGCTTTGAATGGTGCGGCATTGTCATTTTTTGGATTTTCGCCATATGGCATCAAAATTTACAAAAACACTTGCCAAGCGCCTTGACAAACCGGCTGCTTATTGTAGAATAGAAGCAGAACCGTTAGGAGTTGTTGTATGAGCTATATTACCACCGTAACCGGCAAACACTTTTATCCGCTGGCTCCCCGTCAACAGGATATCGACATCGAGGATATCGCGCACGCGCTGTCGCTGATCTGCCGCGCCAACGGCCATTTCCGGCACTTTTACTCCGTGGCACAGCACTGCATTGCCTGCGCTGCGGAAGCCGCTGCACGCGGCTGTTCGCCGGAGGTGACCCTCGGCTGTTTGCTGCATGACGCGAGCGAGGCGTATCTGTGTGATGTGACGCGTCCCGTCAAAAAGCACATCCCCGCGTATTTACAGGCGGAGAAGCATTTGCAGGATATCATTTGGGAACACTTTATCGGCAGAGCGCTGACGGAAGCAGAGCAACAGCAGATCTTTGCAATCGACGACCACATCCTCTCGATGGAATTCCACCGGCTGATGCCGGAGGACCTGAATGCGGATTACCGCTGTTTGCACAGCGAGGGCATTTGCGCCTTCCGTGATACGCAAACGGTCAAGGCGCAGTTTATCCGCCTGCAGCGGATCCTGCACTGCGAGATCGCGATGCAGGAGGCACAGGGCTTGCTGCGCTCCGGTGAAGCCCCCGACCGGCTTCAGGAGCTGATCCGCGAGCTGGAAGCCTATTATACAAGCGCCGCGTGGAAGCAGGACTTTGAAGCCGACGAAGCAGGCTTGCTCCCCGAAAAGCTGCAGCGCGGCGTGCTGTCGGAGGACGGTCTTTTCCATCTGCTTGAACAGTACAGCGCTCCTGACCCGTGAGATCAACAAACGGACTTATGACGGTCTATGGAACAGATAAATGAGAATCGCGCGGCAAATAACGCCATGCAGCAAGGGTGATCACAGTGTTTTATCTTATCAACGAAACGTTAGCGGAAACGACGCAGGAACAAATCAAAAGCGCCGCGGCGCAGTATGTGGCGGTCATCAGCGCGCAGGAATGGGCGCGGATGAAGGACAGCTTTGACATGGGCATTGATATCGAGCCGGATATCTCCGCCATCCACTCCACCAAGGCGGAGGTCAATTTCGATTCGCTGACCGGAGCCTTCAGCATTCCCGACCGAAACCGGCTTTCCGGCAGCAACAAGACCTTTGCGTTCGCGCTGGACGAAAAAGGGATCGTCCTGATCGACGACAGCGGTGAGGCGCAGAAGCTCATTGACGAGATCAAGCGCACCAAAAAATGGCGTCTGCCGAGCCTGGAACGATTCCTCTATGACTTTTTGGAGCAGATCGTCGCACATGACCGCGATCTGCTTCAAAGCTGCGAAAAGCGGCTCGACAGTCTGGAGGACCGGATCATAAGCGACAGCGGCGAAGTGAACGCCGCGCAAATCAATGATATCCGCGGCGAGATCCGGGCTTTGCGCATCCATTATGAACAGCTGCTGGATTTTTCGCAGGAACTGGAGGAGAACGAAAACAACTTTTTCAAGCCCGATAACCTCCGCTATTTCCGGCTGTTTTCCAACCGCATCGAACGGCTGCGCGATTCCGCCATCGCCATCACCGATCATACCGTGCAGCTGCGCGACGTTTACAATTCGCATCTGGAAATCAAGCAAAACCGCATCATGACCATCCTGACGGTCGTGACGACGATCTTCATGCCGCTGACGCTGATCGCGGGCTGGTACGGAATGAATTTCCGCTACATGCCCGAGCTTGACACGGCATGGGGATACCCCGTCATCATCATCGTCAGCATACTGATCGTGGCAGGCAGCCTGCTGTTTTTCAAAAAGAAAAAGTGGCTGTGACGGCAAGCCGTTCGCCGTGATGCCATATGTTTTTTAAGGAGTTGAGGTTCCATGAACAATTTCAGATTTCACACACCGACAGAGGTCGTCTTTGGAAAAGGCGTTGAAATGCACACCGGCGCGCTCGCAGCGAAGCACGGCACAAGGGCGCTGGTCGTTTACGGCAAGGGAAGCGTTGTCAAAAGCGGACTGCTGGCGCTGGACGCGACGGCAAACGACACGCTTCGCCTGTCAAGGATCCGTCCGCTCAACGCCAAGGACGTGGAAGCGATCTACCGTTTGGCGATGACTTTTCCGCAGAAGGGGTGCTGACCGTGACAAAACAAAAGCCTAACGTGCCCCACGCGGTGATTTCATGGTTCTTTCTGCTGTATTTCGTGATACTCTTAGCCGAACGGCTGCAAAGCCTGCTTCGCGCGGCAGCTGCGGATCAGCTTTTTATGGACGCGTTTGAGGGTGTTGCGAGCATCATCGTTTCGCTTTCGCTCTTGTCCGCGGTTGCGTTGCTGTCGTTTTGCAGCAAACCCTTTTGGAAATCGCTGACCGGCAAAGCGGAACCGGACGATAACAGGATGACCGTCACCGCCGGCGTGATCCTCGTTTCGGGAATGATACACACGGTATACACCATCCCGGGCATCCAATTTGCGGCTTACGGAATGCTGATCGTCGCGATGATCTTGCGCGCGGTTCAGCTGATGCCCGAGAGCAAAAACCGCTTCGGACTGTGGTATTCGCTGATTTATCTGACCGTCTTTTCCATGGCGATACCGGTGGTTTACAAGCACGACACGCTGACGAACGCGACGCTGTTTCATGTTATTGAATACTGCGTTATGTTCGCCTTGGTGTGCTCCTTCACGCTGATGCTGCGCCGCTTGTTTTTGGGACGCGGCGAAAACCTTCTCCTGTGGCTCCCGTTTGTCATCATGGCGGTCGGCGACGCCGTTGTGCTGTGGATGGGTTGGACAGCGGAGGTCAACACCTTTGTGCTGATTTTCGCCGCGCTGTCCGTTGTCCTGTTCATCGCCGGTAAGATCCTTTTTGCCATACAAAAAAATTCAGCATAAGGGGCTGGCTCAAAACGTTGCAGCCGACACCGTTAAGGTAACGTGCGCATGATTCCTTCAACCGTAGGGGCGCACCCATGTGTGCGCCCGGGATAGGAAACCGTTCATTTTCGCGGAAAATACGTTTGACAGGACAGCGCGGCGCATGACGGACAGAAAGCCTTCCCCCGAGGGGAAGGTGTCAACGCCCCAAGGCGTTGACGGAAGAGGGC
>CAMKOU010000070.1 GCA_946414505.1 uncultured Clostridia bacterium
TCTTTTTGGTGAGCGGCGAGATCTCGATCGGGTGATCCATCACAAAGGTCGGCTGAATCAGGTGCTCCTCGGCAAATTCCTCGAAGAACAGGCTGAGGATATCGCCCTTTTTATGTCTGTCCTCAAACTCAACGTGGCGCTCCTTGGCGATTGCCTTGGCTTCCTCGTCTGTTTGGATGTCGTTGAAGTCCACACCGGCATACTGCCTGACGGCGTCGATCATCGTGATGCGCGCAAAGGGCTTGCCAAAGTCGATCTCCATGCCGTTATAGGTCACCTTGGTGGTGCCGAGCACCTCCTGACACACATGGCGATACATGTTTTCGGTGAGATCCATCATGCCGTGATAGTCGGTGTACGCCTGATACAGCTCCATGAGGGTGAACTCGGGATTGTGGCGGGTATCGACGCCTTCGTTGCGGAACACCCTGCCGATCTCGTACACGCGCTCCAAGCCGCCGACGATCAGTCGCTTGAGGTAGAGCTCGAGCGAGATGCGCAGCTTGAATTCCTCATCGAGCGCGTTGGAATGGGTGAGGAACGGACGCGCCGCCGCGCCGCCGGCGTTGGCGACCAGCATCGGGGTTTCCACCTCGATAAAGCCCTGCGCGTCCAAAAAGCGGCGAATGCTGCTGATGATCTGCGAGCGCTTGATGAAGGTGTCCTTCACCTCTGGGTTCATGATCAAATCGACATAGCGCTGCCGGTAGCGCATGTCGGTGTTGGTCAGGCCATGATATTTTTCGGGCAGAGGCTTGAGCGACTTGGACAGCAGACGCACCGCTTTGGCGTGTACCGAAATTTCGCCCATTTGGGTTTTGAACACAAAGCCCTTGACCTCGACGATATCGCCGATGTCCCACTTTTTGAGGAAGCCGTATTCCTCCTCGCCCAAGTCGTCAAACTTGGCGAAGATTTGAATTTTGCCGGTTTTATCGTGCAAATCGAGGAACGACACCTTGCCCTTGCCGCGCTTGGACATGATCCTGCCCGCCACGCAAACATCCTTGTTTTCGTATGCCTCGTAGTTATCTTTCACTTCCTGTGTGCTGACGTCGCGGTCGGAGGTGGTGATCACAAACGGATCTCTGCCTGCGTCGCGGAGCGCCTGCAGCTTATCATAGCGCGCCTGAATAACGTCGCTGCTGGTTGCCTGATTGGGCTTCTGACTCATGGTTTCCGTCCTTCCTCTGTTTTATTTTTGCTGATTTCCAATATTTTGAGCTCTACGATGCCGCCGGGCGTTTCGACCTCCACCACATCGCCCACGCTCTTATCCATCAGCGCCTTGCCAATGGGCGATTCGTCGGAAATTTTGCCTTCCTTGGGGTTGGCTTCGTTCGAGCCGGAGCCGACGATGCAGTATTCCGCCTGTCTGCCGGTTTTCAGCATTTCCACCTTGACCAGCGAGGTAAGGTGCACATGGTCGTTGTTGGTGTTGGATTCGTCGATAATCACGGCGGTTTTCAAAATGGCTTCAATGGTGTTGATACGCGACTCCATGATCGCCTGCTCGTTTTTCGCGTCGTCGTATTCGCTGTTTTCGGACAGGTCGCCGTAGGAACGCGCCACCTTGATTTTTTCCGCGATTTCTTTACGCTTGACGGTATGTAAAAATTCCAGTTCCTCTTCCAGTTTTTTGAGGCCTTCCTCTGTGAGCATTGTCGGTTTTGTCGCCATGTTCATTCATCCTTTCATCGGAAATTGCTGTTTTTCGTTAACTTAACTATTATATGCTTTTTGCAGGTGGTTGTCAAGTTTTTTAGCGGTCAGTCGCCGGAAGTCAGTTAGCATCAGTCGCCGGAAGTCAGTAGTCAGCTGTCAGTAGGGGCGACCATCGGTCGCCCACGAATAGGAAACGTGTCGTTTTCTATCCCGGGCACACCCTTAACCTCACCTTTGCACGAAAAAAGCAAGGCATATCCGCCATCGCGGTCTTGCCTTGCCTGATTTAAATCAACCGCCCGTTGACCAAGGGGTTGGCGAGCAGGTTTTTGACCTCCTTTTCGGTCAGGTCGCGCCAGTCGCCCTGCTTGAGCATCCCCATTTTTACGCCGCCGATCTGCGTGCGGCGCAGCCTTGCGACCTCCAGACCTACCGCGTCGCACATGCGGCGGATCTCGCGGTTTTTGCCCTCGTGCAAAATCATTTCGAGCACCACGCGTCCTGGCTCCTTGTGCAGCACATGGACGATGGCGGGCGCGGTTTTTTTGCCGTCGAGCTCCACGCCGGTTTCGAGCTTGATGAGCTGTTCCTCGGTGATATCGGGGCGCACGGTCACGCGGTAAAACTTATACACGCTGTTGCGCGGGTGCATGACCTTGTTGGCGTATTCGCCGTCGTTGGTAAAAATCAGCAGCCCCTCGCTGTCCTTGTCGAGCCTGCCGATGGGATACACGCGCTCGCCTACGTTCTGCACCAGCTCGGCAACGCATTTTCTGCCGCGCTCGTCGCTCATGGTCGTGATATAGCCGCGCGGCTTGTTGAGCATGATGTAGCGGTACTTGGTTTTGGGCAGCACCACGCGCTTGCCGCTGACATACACCTTGTCGGCGGGCGCCACCTTGTCGCCCAGCACGGCGGTTTTGCCGTTGATTTTCACCTTTCCCTGCACGATCAGCTCCTCTGCCTTCCGGCGCGAGGCGATACCGCACTGTGCGATAAATTTTTGCAGTCTGATGGGTTCTTGTTTATCCATATGTCCAAAATTCCTTCAGTTTTTCAAACAGATTCTTTTTGACGGCTTTTTCCGGCACATCGTCCGCCGCCAACAGCGGCACGCTGTCCAGCACCTTGCCGCCGAGCACATAGTCGATATGTCCGAGTGTGTCGCCCGTCTGTACGGGCGCATACACAAATGCGTCGAGATAGATCTTGCGCGCCACGTTTTCCGCTTTGCCGTTTTCCGTCACCAGCGCCACGTCGCGTTTACCCATAACGGGAACACTGTTCCGCTCGCCGCCTACACAGGGCACGTCGAGGCAAAAGCTGCCGTCGCTGCTGCGGACGCCGCTGAGCCGTGCAAAGCCCGCGTCATACAGCGCCGCATGGTCGTCCCAGTCGGTTTTGTCGTTGAGCGTCACACAAACTAAGGTCACGTTGTTGCGCCGTGCCGCCGACACCAAACACCTGCCGGCTTCGTTCGTGTAGCCCGTTTTGCCGCCGATACAGTCGGGATACTGCCGCAGCAAACGGTTATGGTTGCTGTAGGTCACCGCTTTGTCGGACGGATGTACAAACCGCACGGTCGCGGTTTTTTGAAAGGTAAGATTGGCAAAGGCTTCGTTGCGCAAGCCCTCTGCCATCAGCAGCGCCATATCGTGCGCCGTGGTGTAGTGCTGCGGATCGTCCAAGCCGCTTGGCGTCACAAAATGCGTGTGCGCCATGCCGATTTGCTTTGCGCGCGCGTTCATACAATTGGCAAACCGTTTATCATCACCCGACAGCGAGATCGCCGCCGCGTTTGCCGCATCGTTGCCCGAGCACAGCATCATGCCCGTTGCCAAATCGCTGAGCCGCAGCTTTTCACCGGGCTTGAGATACATCGAGCTTCCCTCGGCTGTCATATCCTGTGTAAAGGTGATAACACGGTCGTTTTTCGCCGCTTCCTCCAAGGTCAAAAGCGTTGTCATCAGCTTGGTGGTGCTGGCAGGCTTCATCCGTTTTTCAGCGTCCTTTTCAAACACCGTTTTGCCGTTTTCCACACAGTACAGCACAAACGCCTCCGCGCCTGTTTGCGGCGTTTCGGCTGCCCGGCAAACGACCGCACTGCCCATACTCAGGATAACCGTCAACACAAACGCTGTTATTCGCTTCATAGAACCACCCCAACGGAGTGTATGCACGCGTTGCGGCGGTTATGCGCGGCGAATCAGGTATCTACGTCGTCAATGGTGATTTCGGAGAAGTCGTCATCCACCTTGATCTCAACCGGCTTGTCCTTTTTGAAAAATCCTTTGACTTTTTCCACCACATCGGGCACCATGCCCATAATTTTATCCAAACTGTCGCCGCCGTTAACGGAAATCAGGCGCACATTGCCCTGATATACCGTCAAAAAGGCAATCGGCTGAATGGTCACACCGGCACCGCTGCCGCCGCCGAACAGGTCTTTGTTTGCATTTTTGGTAGGCAAATCGGAGCCACCCGAGGCAAAGCCATAGCTGACCTTCGACACGGGAATGATCAAAGTGCCGTCCTCCGCGGTAATCGGCGTGCCGACGATGGTGTTGACGTCCACCATCTCTTTTATCTTCTCCATGGTGATGTTCATTAAACTGCCGATGGGATGATCCATAGTTAACTCTCCTTCACTGAAAGTATTGTTGTCCGTTTGTTGTTCCGCCTGCTTGGCGTGCTTGCCGCGCTTCAGGCTGATGAGCAGTTTGAGTGCTCTGAAGCCGTAGCGGAACACGAGCGCAAAAATCCATATCACACGGATGTAGGCGTGTATATCTGCCGCGTAATGTGATTCTTCGCCGTTTTGAAAGTTTGGCGCGATATCCACGCCATACTGTTTGCACTTGGTTGCCTTGACCAAAATACTGACCGCCGGGTACACCGAAAGGCAAAAATAGCCGTATTTTACCGCCGTGTCCCGCGCGTCCTCGCCGCAATATAAAATGCTGATGTTCAGCCGCTTGATACAAACATGTTTAAAAAAGTTCTTTAACGCGCCCGCCGCCAGCGACGCCGCCTCGCGTATGAGGTCGATCAGCCACGCCAAGCCCTTCTCTTTAAGCAGGCTCGGCTTTTTTTCCTTTGGCTTTTTTTCTTTCGGTTTTTCCTCCTGCGGCTTTTTCTGTGCATGCTTCTTCTTTTTCTTTTTCGGCTTAGGCGGGTACAACGTGATGGGAATGCATCCGATTTGCAGCACGGCACGCAGTTCTTCTTGAAACGACACCCGGATGCCGACGGGAATCAGCAGCAGTAACAGGATCAACAGGAGTATGCCGAGCAGAATATATAGCCACGTCAAAATACTCCCTCCTTTACTGCCGGCTGTTTTATTTTGGAAGCACCGATCCATTCGGATACGTAAATCGCGCCGTCAGGTTTTTGGCAGCATAACGGAAACGATACAAGCGAGTTGCGGACTCAGCCGTTAGGTGTGCATGAATCAGTGGTTCCTTTGCTAAACGTTTGTTGCTTCGTGCGCATCGTCCGCGTCTTCCGCGTCCTCCGTCTGCTCACTTTCGGGCAGCGGCGGCAATTGCTCCAAATCTTCTAAATTAAAGCAGCGGAGAAAGTTTTCGGTCGTGCCGTACAGCAACGGTCTGCCGGGCAATTCGAGTCTGCCCTTTTCCTCCAGCAAATCCTTGGCACACAGACTGCCGATAACGCCGCTGCAATCTACGCCGCGCACCTGCTCGACAAATGCCTTGGTGACGGGCTGGTTGTAGGCAACCACCGCCAGCACCTCGAGCGCCGCCTGCGACAGGGGCGTATTGCGGCGTAGATCCATTACCGTGCGGATCTGCGGTGCATACGCCTTGCGCGACACCATTTGATAGCTGTTTTTCAGCTTTATGATTGTTATGCCCCGTTCGGCGCTGTTATACTCCTCGATCAGCGCCGAAAGCGCCTGTTCGGTTTCATCCTCGGAAAGGTCAAGCGCCTGCGCCAGACGCGAACGCTCCACTGAACCGCCCGCCGCGAATAAAACGGCTTCCAGCGCGGCGGCAATGTTGTATGCAGGCTGTTCCTGCTGTATCGTCTCACTCACGCGCCGTGTCCCCCTCTCGTTCCAGCATATGCACCACGGCGTTTTCGCCGGTGCCTTCAATGCGGATGCGCTTGCCCTTCACGAGCTCCAGCGTTGCCAAAAAGGTGGCAACCAAGTCGCTTTTGCCCTCGCATACCTCAAATATTTCGTGATACCGCAACTGCTTGCCGTGCCATAAGCGGCGCATCAGCTGGATGATTTTACTGTTGACCGATACGATCTTATGCGCCACAATGCCCGAAAAAGCCTGCTCCGGCGGCGGCAATCGGCGCTTGCCCCTGCCCACCGCGCTGACATACGCCTTGGCGATGTCCTCGCTCGGATGACTGCGGTTATAGGTCAAATCAAACTCTACCGGCGACGCCGCGCGATAAAAGGTGTCGAAATCGTACAGCACGCCCAATTTGGCGGCGATTTCGCGGCACACCGCGTATTCGAGCAGCTGACCGGACAGCTCCTTTTTCAGCTCCTCGGCTTCTTCCTCATATTTCGGCAGCAGCATCACCGACTTGATATACACCAAGCGCGACGCCATGGTTAAAAACTCGGAGGCGATGTCCATTTGGTTTTCCTGCATACGGTTGATTTGTTCCATATACTGGTCGAGCAGATCGGCAATTTGAATATCATAAATGTCGATTTTATTTTTGGAAATCAAGGTTAACAGCAAATCGAGCGGTCCTTCAAACACGGGCAGCTTGTATTGCAGTGTTTGCGTTTCCATCCGCGTCACCAACCGATAAAGGGACGGAACGGCAGCAATGCCACCCAGTTGAGCGCATTAAACAGGCCGTCGGTAAAATAATTGAGCACGCCATTGAGCGCACCGCCCCACAACAGAATAAACAGTATGATATAAAACACATTTTGATAGCGGTACATAAAGTTCACCGCCGTGTTTGGTAAAAACAAAAACAGCACCTTGGAGCCGTCGAGCGGCGGAATGGGGATCAGGTTAAACACTGCCAGACTGATGTTGACTATGACATAATACATCAAAAAGATATACAGCATTGAGCGATCCGAGGAAATGATGCCCGACGGATACAGCCATGCGGGCTGGTTGAAATGCAGCAGATTCAGCACAATGAGTCCGACAACCGCCGCCACCATATTGGCGACAGGACCCATCACGGCGGTAACTGCCATGCCAAGCTTGGGATGCTTGAAGTTGCGCGGGTCGATCGGTACCGGCTTGGCCCAGCCGAAGCCGATCAGTAACAGCATCAGCGCACCGATGGGATCGATATGGCTGAGCGGATTGAGAGACAGTCTGCCGCGCTGTTTGATAGCCTTATCACCCAGGCAATACGCCGTCATGGCATGTGCCCATTCATGAAACGGCAAAACAAGAAATATCACTACCAGCACCGCCAAAATCTGAGCGATTATTTGCTGTATGGAAAAATGTCCGGTAAATAACGTGCGAAGCATAAGCGCCTCCAAAACATATTGATAGTTACTATATATTATAGTACAAACGCAGCGAAAAAACAAGATAAAAAAACAAGTAAAGAAATTTTAAAAAAACACTTGCTTTTTTTCTCGTTTTCTGGTATGATAACAAAGTTAGAAAAAGTATTCTTTCGACTAAGGAGGTGCAGACGCATGGCAAAATGTGAATTCTGCGGTAAGGATGTAAAATTCGGCATCAAGGTATCCCACTCTCACAGACGTTCCAACAGAACTTGGAAGCCCAACGTACAGCGCGTGAAGGCAATCGTTGACGGTTCACCGAAGCGCGTATATGCTTGCACCCGTTGCTTGCGTTCAGGTAAGGTTACCCGCGCTAACTAATATTTACATTACCATTAAAAGGACTGTGAAACCACAGTCCTTTTTTATTGTCTGTATTGTTTTAACAGCATTCGCTGTCAGCTGTTATAGATATCCCGCTTGCGCAGAACAAACAATGCGGTGGAACATCCCAGCAAAATCAGCAAGATCAGCAACGCCATATACCACGTGCCTGTTTCCAGCAATGTCTTTTTCACCTGCGGCTGCGGCGCCGGCTTTGGCTGTGTAACCGCCGGCGTGCTGACGACCGTAGGCGGGACGGTAGTCGGCGGAAGCGTGGACGTCACCTGATCCTTGGAGGCAGGATGGCGGTTGGGCTCCTCAAAGGTGGACGGCGTAATGGTGGTGTATTTGGAGGTCTGCACGGTTTTCGTGGCGGCATCCTTCCGCACCTTGCCGTTCGCGACCAGCACCACCTCTTTTTCCGGCACAGACTCGGCGGTTTCGGGATTTGGCTCGGAAACAATGAGGTCATTGACCGATAGATCCACCTTCGTGATTTCGGAATCCTTCACCGTCAGAGGCGCCACATCAAACACGATTTGAACAAACGGCGCCGCGCCGGTGGAAAAATCAAACATGCGCACATTGGTCGCGCAACAGCGGATCTGTCCCTTTTTGGCGTCCGTCTCCATCACGGCGTCGGGCTGCATCACAGGGCAAATGGTTTTCTTCGTATTCTTTTTCGGATCGACCGACAACAGCGCCGGGTCATAGGTCAGTGTCCAATCGGCTGACAACAATCGTTTGGAGGATTTCAGCATATACACCACCGTGATCTCACGGGTGAATTCATTGTATTCCGCGTCGATCCTGCCAAAATAGTTGGAGATCGCCGAAACGCTGAGCACCGGAAATTCCGCCAGCGAGACGGTTACCGGCATCGTGGTGCCGGAAGGATCGCCGGCTTCGCTCACGGTTGCAGCGGAATCTGCCATTGACGCGTCCTCGGGGATCTCTTCGGCAAAAACAGTACAGCAGGACGGCAAAAGATATACGGCTGTCAACAAGGTCAAAAGAAAACACATTGCTTTTTTTGCCATAGTGCAACCCTCCGTTTTATCTGCACAACATTTCAGTTTATATTATACTATAAACAACGAAAAAATGCAAGCGCCGAACCCTCGCAAAAAAGCTCCCTTTGAAAGGGAGCTTTTTTAAAACCGTTAAAGATTATTTCTGCGATCTTTTGCGGGTAAATACCACAACGCCGATACCTGCAACGAGGATGATGAGCGCGATAGTGATCAGAGAAGTCTGACCGGTCGCGATCGCACCGTTGGAAGAGTTAGTAGCAGAACCGGTGGTGGAGCTGCTCTTGGAAGAAGTAGCGTCCGTGGATGCGGTTCCGGCAGTAGAAGGATTGGAAGCGCCGGTGGTTTCGGGAATCGTGATGTCGG
>CAMKOU010000071.1 GCA_946414505.1 uncultured Clostridia bacterium
CCGTTATTTTGTACGCCTTTGTCATTTTTTCCATCCGCTTGATGGGCAAACGGCAGATCGGCGACATGCAGCCGAGCGAGCTGGTGGTCACCATGGTGATCTCCGACATCGCCTCGCTGCCCATGCAAAACACGGCGCAGCCCCTGCTCAGCGGCTTTGTTCCCGTGTTGGTGCTCGTCGCCCTGGAGGTCGCCGTCAGCGTCAGCATGATGAAAAGCCGCCCGTTTCGGCGGCTGGTGTGCGGCAATCCCGTGGTGGTGATCGAGGACGGTCAGTTATTGCAAAAGCAAATGCGGCGGCTGCGGCTGACGGCGGATGACCTGTGCGCCCGGCTGCGGCAGCAAAATGTTTTTTCGCTGGAGGACGTGCAGTACTGCATTATGGAAACCAACGGCGCCCTCAGCATTTTGGAAAAGCCGCAAAAGCGGGTGCCGAATGCGGAGGAAAGCGGCGTTGTCGTCACGGACAATAAAATTGAAACCGTCGTCATTAACGACGGCGTGCTGCTGGAAAAAGCGCCGCAGCTGTGCGGACAAAGCACGGAAACGGTTAAAAACATTCTGCAAAAAACCAAAATTAACGTTTCCGACGTCTTTCTCATGACGCTCGACGGCTGCGGCGCCTACCACATTATTCGCAAGGAGAATGAAAAATGAAACGGATGCTTCTCTCTCTTGCACTCGCTGCATTGGTATGCGGCGTGGCGGCGTTGGAGCTTTGGTATGTCGGCAGCTGCGCCGACCGCTACACCGAGCGCATTCAACGAACGGACGCGCTGCTGCAAAGCGGCGCGCTTGCCGATGCGCAAGCGCAATGCCGCGCCTTGGAGCGCGACTGGGAACACGACGCCGCCAACATGCACGCGCTGCTGCTGCACGACAGCGCCGACGCCATCGGCGGCAGCATCGCCAAAATGCGCGTGCATTTGGAGCACAACCGTCCGGATCTGTACTTTGCCGAAAGTGCGGACGCAAAAAAAGGACTCGCCTCCCTCAAAGGAAGCGAGTACCCATTGTTTGAAAATATACTGTGAGAAGCAAAGCAGATTATCTTGACGCCTTTGCCTCTGCCTTTTTCTTTGCCTTGCGTTGCTGCCACATCACCCACAGGGGACCTGCGATGCACAGCGAGGAATAACAACCGGAGATAACACCGATCATCATCGGCAGCGCAAAGCCCTTGACCGACGCGATGTTGAATACGCTTGCCACCACATACACCGTCATGATCGCGACCAGGGTGGTAACCGAGGTCATGATGGTTCTGCGGATCGTCTTGGAGCAGCTGACATTGAACACGGTATCCACGCCGATTTTTCTGCCCATGAGCTTTCTCTGCTCACGCACGCGGTCGTAGATAACGATGGTATCGTTCAGCGAGTAACCCAAAATCATCAGCACAACGGCGATAAAGTTGGAATCGATCGGCCAACGGAAGATCACATACATGAAGTAGATCAATGCGATATCGTGGAACAATGCCACCAATGCCATCACACCGGCAGACAAACCGCCGATTTTCTTAAAGCGGATGGTCACATACAGCACCATCAGCACGCTGGCAATGGCGACCGCGACCAGACACTTGAGCAGGAAGCTGAAGCCCATGGACGCATCTACCGAGTTTTCTTCCAGCAGTGTGAAGCTGTTGTCGGGAAATTCCTTTTGCAGATCCGCGTTCAGGGTGGAGCCGATCTCCTTGTCGATGGAATCGTTGCCGGCAAACTGAACGGTGACGCTGTTGCCGGTGCCGCCCACCATATCGCTGGAGAACGAGGTGGAAATACGGTCGGTGGTTTTTGCCTGAATAAAGTCGTAAAGCTTGTTTTGGTCAATGTCACCCTGATAGCTGAAGGTCAGCGTTGCGCCGCCCGAGAACTGAATATCGAGGGTGGTACCGAAAATGAAGTTGCAAATGATACCGATTAAAATGATACAGAGCGAAATACCGAAAAAGATTTTCTTTTTGCCGGTGAAGTCCAGCACGCGCTTGCCGCTGTTGTACTTTTCGCTGATGTCCTGTGCGGTCATAGAAGTGTCTGCTTTTGTCTGCACATTATTTGCCATTCTTAGCACCTCCATATAACCAAGTTTTTCTGAAGGGCTTCCATCCCGCAATACTTCTGAGCATGAGTCTCGAGAAGAAGATACCCATGATGAAGTTGGAGATAACGCCTACCAGCAGTGTATAACCGAACGAGTAAATGGTACCCGTGGTGGATTCACCGAAGATAAAGGACAGGATGTTGGAGGGACCGAATACCAGCATCAAAATAATGGATACGATAACAACGGTCATGTTACCGTCAATGATCGCGGCAAGGGAGTTTTTGGTACCCTTTTCCAGCGCGCCGTCCAGCGTTCTGCCGCCGCGCAGCTCTTCCTTGATACGCTCGGCGGTGATCACGTTACAGTCAACGCCCATACCGATGGACAGGATCAGACCCGCGACACCGGGCAGCGTCATGGTAAAGGACGGAATGATCGGGAAGTAACCCGAGATCGCGGCCACCATCAAGCCCATCTGACCAAGCAGCGAGATAACGGCGATAAAGCCGGGCAGGCGGTAGAACGCGATCATAATAATGATGATCAGCACAAAGGCGATCGCAGCCGCCCAGCCCATGGCGAGCAGTGCGTTTTGACCCAGTGTGGGGCTGATGTTGCCGTAGTTGACGGTTTCCAGCTTGAAGGGCAGCGCACCTGCCTGGATCTTGTTCGCGAGGTCGGTGGCGCTGGCAGCGGTAAAGCTGCCGGAAATGACCGCCTTGCCGTCGGAGATCACCGCGTTAACGGTGGGTGCGGAAATCATCACGTCGTCCATCCAAATGGACACTACCTTGCCGTTATACTCGGACGTAATGTTGGCAAAGGTATCCTTGCCCTCGTCGGTGAGGGTCAGGTTAACCACATACTCGGGTGTTTTGCCCTGCTCCTGCTGCACGCCGGCCTCGGCGGTCGCCACCATGGAGCCGTTCATCAACACCTTTTCGGCGGTTTCGCCGGTGGGCGTTTTGTAAATCACGTTGCCGTTTTTGTCAACGGTTTGCGTCTCGTAGGAGTTGCCGGGGCGGAACGTCAGCTCGGCGGTCGCGGAAATCTCGCTGATCGCCTCGTTGGCGTTGAACTCTTTTTCATCGGACTTCCACGGGAAACGGACAATGATCTTGTCGTTCGCGGTATCCGCGTATAACTCGTAATCTGTGATACCCGATTTTACCATACGGGTCTCGATGGTTGCTTTCGCCGCCTGCAGCTCATGGTCGGACGCGTCATAGTTGTCCGCGGGCTTAAAAGTCGCGTTGACGCCGCCGCTGATGTCGATTCCCCATCGAATGTCGCCGACGCCTTTTAATACCGTGATCTTGTTATCGCCGTTGTAATAGGCGACGCCGAATACTGCGGTAAACGTAAAGGCGAGGATCAGCAAAGCGACGATGAAGAACACAGGCTTTGGAACTCTTTTCATCATGCCTTAAAAACCTCCGAATATTTTTTTGCCTTCGCAAAGAAAAGCCGCAGGGGCTTTTCGCTGAAAAGGCTATCTGATATGCACGTAAAAATAACTCCGTTACGCGTGCATACTTACAGACATAACAGAGTTATTATAAAATTTTTTACCTAATTTGTCAATAGAAAAGGGGACATTTGCACAAAAAAATATTTATGTTTACCCAAAATCAGCCATTAAGCAGCTTTTCACATGCCGCCAGCTTGACACAAATGCAGAACAGATCCATGGCGGCTTGCAGCTCGTCATTGGGCGGGAAGGACGGCGCGATGCGGATGTTGCTGTCGCGGGGGTCGTTGCCGTAGGGATAGGTGGCGCCGGCGCCGGTCATCACCAGGCCTGCCTCCCTGCACAGCTGCACCACGCGCTTGGCGGTGCCGTCGAGCACGTCGATGCTGACAAAATAACCGCCGTTGGGGTTCGTCCAGCTGCCGATACCCGCAGGCTTCAGCTCCTTTTCCAGTGTGCTGAGCACAATTTCAAACTTGGGCGCGAGCACCGCCTTGTGCTTTTGCATGTGCGCGAGCACGCCGTTGTAATCGCCGAAATAGTTCACATGGCGCAGCATGTTGAGCTTGTCGTAGCTGATGACCTGGAAGTTGTAGCGCTCCTTGAACACCTTCATGTTGTTGGGCGACGCCGCCATAGCCGCCACACCCGCACCCGGGAAGGTGATTTTGGAGGTGGAACAGAACAGCAGCGGCATATCCTCGGTGCCTGCCTTCACACATTCATCGTAGATGTTCAGCAGCGTGTCCGGGGTGTCGGTGAGGTCGTGCACGCAGTAGGCGTTGTCCCACATAATGCGGAAATCCCTGGCGGCAGGCTTGAGGTTTGCCAAACGCTTCACGGTTTCGTCGCTGTAGGTAATGCCCTGCGGATTGGAATACTTTGGCACACACCAAATGCCCTTGATGCTCGCGTCGCTTTCCACCAGCGCCTCTACCCTGTCCATGTCGGGACCGTCCTCGGTCATGGGAATGGGGATCATGTCAAAGCCGTAGTAGCCGGTGATGCCGAAATGACGGTCATAACCGGGCACGGGGCACAAAAACTTTCTGTCGGGCACCTCATACCAGGGCTTGCAGCCCTCGGCGACAGGCTTCGTCATCAGGCAGGAAATCGTGTCGAACATCATATTCAGGCTCGAGCTGCCGCCGACCATCACATTTTGCCAGTCCACGCCGAGAATCTCGCCGAACAGCTTGCGGCACTCCTCGATGCCCTCCATGACGCCGTAGTTGCGGCAGTCCATTTTGTCGGCGCCGACAAAGTTCGACCGGCTGTTGAGTACATCGAGCATATCGAGGGACAGATCCAGCTGTGCCTTGCCGGGCTTGCCGCGCGCCATATTCAGGCTTAAGCCCTTGCTTTTTTCGTTTTCATACTGCTTTTGCAGGCTTTGATAGGCCTGCTCTAATTCTTGTTGGCTGCAATTTAAAAAATCCATACTGCGTTCTCCTTAATAATGAATCACGTAATGCTTTTATATTGTAAACCATACAGGCATAAAATGCAAGTCTTTTTTGTAAATCCTGCATTTTCGCTGATTTCGACAAAAAAAACACACAGACCCACCGCGTATTTTCCGGTAAGTCTGTGGTGCGTGTTCTGATTAATAATAATAATACTGATAATAGTAGTAGCCGCGTTTGCCGCGCTTCTTTCTGCGCTCGCAACCCACCTTGACAAAGCCAAGCAGCTTGCCGTCGGCGAGACGGACGGTTTCCAGCAGATTTTGAATATCACCGTGTGTGGTGCTGCGTTCGCGGAGCACCACCACAAAGCCCGCGATCAGATCCTTGAGCAGCAGCGCATCCGCCACCACGCCGATCGGGGGGGTATCAAAAATAACGTAATCATACTCTTCCTTGAGCCGCGTGACCAAGTCGATAAACCGCTGCGAGCAGATCAACTCGGACGGGTTGGGCGGAATCGTACCCGATGTCAATATATCGAGGTTGGGCAACACGTTTCTATGCACAACTTCTTCAAAATTACCCATTTTACCGATGATGTTCGACAAGCCGATCTCATTGGTGACTTTAAAGATATTGTGCACATTCGGACGTCTGAGGTCGGTGTCAATCAGCAGCACACGGTTTTCCGTCTTAGAAAAGGAGATCGCCAAATTGGAGGAAACCGTACTTTTTCCGTCACCCTTGGAATAACTGGTGACGGCAAACGCCTTGTTGTCATCCGCCGACAGGGAGAACATGATATTGGTTCTGGCGGATTTATACGATTCGACAATGGCAAATTTGCCCTTTTCCGATATGGCTTCGGCACGCGCCTCCCCCTTGGCGTTTCGTTTTTCCGCTTTCTTTTTTCCAAGCTTTATTTTCATTGCGATCACCTGCCTGCACTTTCAAAATCCGGAATCTCTGCGAATATCGGCACCTTATACTGTGCCGCCAAATCGTCGTCGCTCTTGATGGTGGTATCGATCAATTCAAGCAAAACGGCGATAACACATGCCAGAATCAAACCAACTGCTGCGCCTACCAACGTATTCTGCACCTTGTTGGGCGAAACCGGGTTGGATGGCGTTTCCGCCTCACGAATGGTACCGATCCTGCCGTACGGAAAATGGTTATGGAACACGGTGCCGCATTTTTCGGCGACGATGTTCGCCACATTCGCGCACATCTGCGGGTCGTTGCCCGACGCGGTAATGGTGATATAGAAGGTGTCCTCCGCAGTTTCCATGCTGACACTGCAGCCTTCATAGTAACGGGTGATGTCGTTGGAGTTTTGGAATAAGGTAATACAGTTGGACGCAAGCGCCGCAGAACCTGCCAAATCGGAGTTAAAGATTTTTTTCGCCACGTCATTGTTGCTCTGCAATCCGTCCGTGTTGGCGGAGTTTGTCGTAGAACCGTCTTGATCATCCGATCCGGTGCTACCCTGTTTGCCGTAGTTTTGAATATAAATCATAGAAGATGTGCTGTAAACCGGCTTAATAGCCATGCTGGTGTAAATGAAAAAAATCAACGCCATCAAAACACCGGACAGCAAAATCATCGGAAGCCTGTGCAGCAAGATCCCCAAAAGCTTTTGGATAGTGAAATTGTTACCCATCGTCAATCTCCTTTTTGTTGCGTAAAATGATTCATACTGCTATATTATAGTATACTATGTCACATTCATTATTCCATAAAAGAATAAAATACAAAAAAATACAGGGAGCCGAAGCTCCCTGCTTGGGAATCAATGCGGAATGACATTCAGCAGTACGCCTGCCGCAACTGCGGAACCGATCACGCCCGCCACATTCGGACCCATGGCGTGCATGAGCAAAAAGTTGCCGGGGTTTTCCTGCTGACCGACGCGCTGCGACACACGCGCCGCCATGGGAACAGCGGAAACGCCCGCCGAACCGATCAGCGGATTTACCTTTCCGCCGGTCAGTTTGTACATCAGCTTGCCAAAGAGCACGCCGAACGAGGTGCCCATGGAAAACGCTATCAAGCCCAGCGCGATAATTTTAATGGTGTCAAGGGTGAGGAAGGTGTTGCCTCTTGCGGTCGCGCCGACAGTGATACCGAGGAAAATCGTGATGATATTCATCAGCTCGTTTTGCGCTGCCTTGGCGATCCTGTCCACCACGCCGGATTCCTTAAAGAGGTTGCCCAGCATCAGCATACCGACCAACGGCGCAGCATCGGGCAGGAAAATCGAGATCAAAATGACAACGATGATCGGAAACACGATTTTTTCCAGCTTGGAAACGGGGCGCAGCTGCTCCATCACCACGGCGCGCTCTTTTTTGGTGGTGAGCGCCTTCATGATAGGCGGCTGGATGATCGGCACCAGCGCCATGTAGGAATACGCGGCGATCGCGATCGAGCCGAGCAGCTCGGGCGCGAGCTTGGTGGTAACGAAAATGGCCGTGGGGCCGTCGGCGCCGCCGATGATGGCGATAGCGCCCGCCTGCGCCTCGGAAAAGCCGAGAAAGATAGCGCCGGTAAAGGTGATAAAAATACCGATTTGCGCCGCCGCACCCAAAATCAGGCTCTTGGGATTGGAAATCAGCGGGCCGAAGTCGGTCATGCAACCGATGCCGAGGAAAATCAGCGGCGGATAAATGCCGAGCTTAACGCCCTGATACAGATAATACAACAGTCCGCCGTACTGCGGATTTTCGTAGTACCACGTCCCGTTGATCAATTGCGTGGCATGTCCCGCAGCAGCGGGGTCGTTGGCGCCCGTCATTGGCACCAACTCGGTGGCAGGCGGCGCCATGATCTCGGGATAAAGGTTGACCAGCAGCATACCGAATGCGATCGGCAGCAGCAGCAGCGGTTCATATTGCCGGTAGATCGCAAGGTACAGCAAAAAAACGGAGACCGCGATCATAATATAATTCTGCCAGTTCAGGTTCATCAAACCGGAGCCGGTGAAAATGCCGTAGATGGCGTCAAAAAAACCCTGAATGATTTCCATAAACAGCTATGTTCCTTTCCTTTCAAACTTAAAACGGGCGCGTATTGTCCAAAACACCTGCGTTCGCCCATGCAGAACGTCCGCCGTTTGCTTTTTTTATGCTTTTAATGCGCGTTTGGGCGCCCGGGGTCCCGCTTGCTGCCACCGCAGCCGCAATCACCGCGATGACCTCCTCGGGAATTCCCTCCTCAATGGCGGGAGCGGTCACATACGCCGGCTTTTTGATGATGTGTACGCCGTTTTCCTCGCGGACAAGCTCCTTGACCAACTCTTTTCTTTTGGCACGCCTGTCCACGGCACGCTGCGCTCCGCCGATCACCGCACTGTACAGCTTAATAATCAGTATCAGCAACAACAGCATGGAAAAAACAACGACAAAACCGGTCAAAATCACCTTTGCGGACGCAATAAATTTTTCCGGCAGGGTCAACTCGCGTAGTGCCCCCTGCAACGCGTAAACACCCGTTTGCAACATAAAACGACCTCCGAACACATGATTTGCATATTTACTCTATTATAAAGCAATTCGCTGTTTTTTTCAATATCAAATCAATAGAGTGTATTTTTTCGGCATTTTGCACAAGGCAAGGCCGACATAATATGTAATAAGTCATAACTGATCCGTTGACAGCTGTCAGCGTCTGCACAAAAACACCCCCGCAAAAGCGTATGCCCTTGCAGGGATGCTGCCGCCTTATAAAATAATACAAATCAGCCCGTTGCAGCCGTCGTTGATGACTCTTTCGATCGTGCGGGCGATCTTGCGCCGCGCGTCGTCCGGCATCCGGCTGAGCTTGTTGTGCAAGCCCTCGTTGACCAGCTCATGCACCGACTTGCCGAAAATATTGCTTTCCCAGATCTTTTCGGGACTTTCTTCAAACTCACGCAGCAAATAGGCAACCAGCTCCTCGCTTTGCTGCTCGCTGCCGACGATCGGCGTCACCTCGGTTTGCGTT
>CAMKOU010000072.1 GCA_946414505.1 uncultured Clostridia bacterium
CTTACCCGGCAGAGCGCAAAGAATTTAACCCACACTTTCTAGGGAAGGCTCATAAATCTGAAACAAATACTGGAAATCTTCCTTGCTTTGGTGTATAATTGATTTCGGTATTATTTTTCACAAACTTATTATACCACAACAGGCACATAACCGTCTATACTTTCGGTTATGTGCCTGTCTGTTTTTTTTGGGGGGCTTTTTTCACAGCCCCACCCAAAACGCATAGCCCCATTTGTTACCACACAAATCTTCTATACCTATACTAAACAACGGCAGAAGGAGGGCAAGCGATTTTGCCATAATGACAGAATCCACCGTTGAATATGATAGGTAGAGTAATAGGTATTATTCGATTTGTGTGGTACTATCATTCTATCACAAACAACCAAAAATTTCAATACTTTTCTTGATTATTCCGACAGAAAAACACAAAAAGAGCGAGGACGCGCCCCACTCAATTTATATTCTTTCATTAAGGGGCAGGAGAAATCTGCCCCTCTTTGCTTTTCTTATTGACATTATTTGGCAATGGTTTTATAATCAAGTTATACTATAATATCAGAAAGGTAGAACCACATGAATAAATTTACATTGCTATTGGCTGCCGTTTTGGTGTCCGCCATCACCACAGGCTGCACGGCATCCATCGGAACCATCAGCACGGCTTCCGGTGACGCGCCCACCACGGCATTCGACACGAGGTCCGATAATGCCACGTCCCGGTCGGATACTGCCGATATTCCCGCAGAAGAACGGCAAAACGAAGCTGCTTCGCAAGCGGAGAACGGCGGTGATGCCGACATGGAGGAAGAAAACGATGCGCCCGACACAATCCCCGACGAAAACGATGCGGACGTGACCTATGCCGAAGAAGCTACCACGGAATTCAATCAGCTGCGCGAATTCAAAACGTATTTTTTGCAGGAAAAAGCCCTTCTTGAAAAATCGAAGCAAGCCATGGAAGCGCGGGGGCAATATGAATCCTTTGAAGCGCGCGACTTTTCCAAATACGGCGTTTGGGAGTATGAACCGTGGCATTGGACGGATCATTACGGCAATAAATACATGTGGCCGGTGTTGTATGATGAGGGGACAAAAGATGAGCGCCTGTTGATCGAAAGCGATAATGGGCATTTGTATTCATTTACCTACCGCTCTCAAATGCGGCGAAGAGCCGATTTGGGATCGCTTTACGAATAAAAACCTACCGACGACTTCCTCACGCGAAATGAGCGGCATGTTGACACTGATCGTCTCACATAATACCATTCACTCATTGAAGATAATCCTGTAACACATTCACAGTCACAGCACAGATCGCTGTCACTGTGAATTTTTTTGCAAGAAGCGTCGGCGGGCGCTCTCACACGTCTTTTAAAAAAACATCCTGACGACACTCCCGTCAACGGCAGGACGGAGAAGATCCCTATAAAGCAAAAAAAGAAACGCCTGCCCGAAGGCAAAACGTTTCCTCCCATATCATTACGCATTACGCATTAAAGCTTGATACGCTGTTTCCGCCGCTTCCCTTTCCATGTTGCAGGTCAGGACATAAAATTTCGTCAGATGCAAAAGACGTTCAAAATTGTCCAGCATTTTTTCGGCGGTGGCGGCGCTGACTATGTGCGCGGTTTGGAAATAGAGCTTTTGGATCACCTCGCGGTTGTCCGACACGCGCACGGCGTTGGTTTCGCCGCGCTCCAAAAACACAATGGCGCCAAGCGGATGCCTTTCGTTCAGGGCGATACCGCTGCCGCCGTCAAACGGCGTGCCGCAGACAACGGCGCGGTCGTCATACAGCCGCACCACGGGCTTGTCGTCGTTGAATACATACACCCGATCGCCGTACACCTGCTGCCACAGACGCGTGTGATACGACTTGCCGACGCCCGAATCCGCCGAAAACAAATACGCCTTGCCCCCGCACACCAGCGCCGACGAATGCACCAGCATCGTGTGAAACGGAATGGCGCGGCGGTTAAACATGTTGGCAAAGGCAAAGTTTTCCATTTGCCCGATGGTGCTGCCCGGCGCCGCGCGCGACATGAGATCCTGTAAATACGCGTCCGTCACATCAAGGGTGATATCGGTTTTTCGCTCGCCTGTGTAGAGAAACGGGGCGGCAAGCTGCTTGGTATCGCTAAACCGCGGATGCAGCTCGGTGACAATATCTGCGATCAAACACCTCATGACTGCGCCTTTCCTTTAATGCCGTCCCAGTACGCCTGAAACGCCTGTTCGTTTTTGTTGTCGCCGTAGTGATAATACACATTGTCCCTGATGGCGTCGGGCAGGTACTGCTGGGGTGTATAATGGTGGGGATAATCGTGGGGATAGCGGTAGTGCTGCCCTTTGTCGGGGTTATCCGCACCGTCGTAGTGCATATTTTGCAGCTGCCGCGGGATCGGTCCGACATTGCCGCGGCGGATGTCCGCCAGCGCACGGTCGATCGCCTGTTCGCCCGAGTTGGACTTTGGCGCATTGCACACCAAGATCACCGCGTCGGCAAGCGGTATCCGCGCTTCGGGAAGCCCCACCGACTGCGCGATATCCACGCAGGCCTTGACGATCGGGATCGCCTGCGGATAGGCAAGCCCCACGTCCTCACACACGCACACCATCAGACGGCGGCACGCCGAGGGCAAATCGCCCGCTTCGAGCAGCCTGCCGAGATAATGCAGCGCCGCGTCGGAGTCGCTGCCGCGCATACTTTTTTGATAGGCGGACACAATGTCGTAATGCTCGTCGCCCTCGCGGTCGTAGCGCATGGCGCTGCGCTGCACCAAGTCGTTGACGATCGCTTCGGTCACCACGCGCTTGTCGCCGTCGCGGTCGGCGGCAAGCACCGACAGCTCCACGGCGTTCATCGCCTTGCGCACGTCGCCGCCGCAGCCGGTCGCGATCTTGCGCGCGCAGGCTGCCGGCAGCTCGATGGTGAGCTGCTGTTCCGCCTCCAGCAGCCTTGCCGCGCGGTACACCGCCTTTTCTACCTCGTCCGGCTCCACAGATTTAAACTCAAACACCGTGGAACGGCTTAAAATCGCGTTATACACATAAAAATAGGGGTTTTCGGTGGTGGAGGCGATCAGCGTGATGCTGCCGTTTTCGATGTATTCGAGCAGCGTTTGCTGCTGCTTTTTGTTAAAGTACTGGATCTCGTCGAGGTACAGCAAAATGCCGTTGATGCCCGAAAAGGTACCCAGCTGCGACACGATCTCCTTGATGTCCGCAGTGGACGCCGTGGTACCGTTCAGCTTGCGCAGGGTTTTGTTCGTTTTGTTGGCGATATAGGTGGCAAGCGTGGTTTTGCCCACGCCCGACGGACCGTAAAAAATCAAATTGGGGATATCGCCGCTCTCGATGATCCTGCGCAGCGGCTTGCCCTCGGCGAGCAAATGCCGCTGTCCCACCATGTCGTCAAGCGACTGCGGACGAAAGCGGTCTGCCAATGGTTTGTTCATGCCATTCACCGTTCTTTGAAGCAGGGTCAGGCATTGACCTGACCCTGTGATGGTTTACTGCGTGTTTAAAAGTCCCAGATTTTGTTTCCATCTTAAAATGCGTTTGACGGACGCGTCCACCTGGGCTTCGGGAATGTCACCCTTTTTGACTGCCTGCATCACAGCAGGATACTGCGTTTCCACGTCGGAGCAGCACAGCAAATCGTTGCCGCACTTTGCCGCCGCGACCGCCGCCGCGTCGGCGCCGGCATATTTGCCGATGGCTTCCATCGCCAGATCATCGGTCATGATCACACCGTCAAAGCCCAAATCGGCGCGCAAACTCTCATGCACCTTTTTGGAGAGCGACGCCGGCGTTTTGTCGTCCATGCCGGCAACGATGGTGTGTGCCGTCAAAATGCAGTCGGCGCCGGCCGCCACGCCTGCCTTAAAGGGCAGATAATCCGTTTTTTGAAACGCCTCATACGAACGGCTGTCGTATGCCATATCGTCGTGGGTATCCGTGTTGTCGCCGTAGCCCGGAAAATGCTTGAGCACGGTGCCCAGCCGCTTTTCCTTGCAGATATTGACGGTTTTGGTGACAAAGGTGTTGACCTCGTTCACGTCGCCGGAAAACGAGCGGTCAAACATAAAGCTTTCGGTATTGGACGTGACGTCGCACACGGGCGCCATGTTGACATTGATGCCGAGCGACAGCAGCAGATCGGCTTTTTCGGCTTCGGTGGCGTCGATCGCCTCCCAGCCGCCGTCCTGATACACCTCTTTGGGAGACGGGAACGCCGTGTCGCGCAGATTGGGGTTGTCGCTGAGACGCACCACCGTGCCGCCCTCCTCGTCCACACCGATCAGCAGGGGCACTTTTGACGCCTTTTGATAGCCGCTGATCGTGCTGCGCACCTCGTCGGCAGTTTTTTCCTCAAAATCCGCACCAAACAAAATCAGTCCGCCTATGTGATAGTTTTGCAGCCAATCGGGAACCGACTCATTGACACAGCAGACATAAAACATCTGCCCCACCTTTTCCTCCAAGCTCATGGCTTCCACCATTTTGTCGAGCGGGTCGGACGAAGGCGCTGTCGTCTCCTGCACAGCGGACGCTCCGGCTTCGGGCGCAGACGGCAGGTTGTTTTGTCCGCGTGCGCACGCGCCGAGTGACAGCAGCAGCGTCATCGCCAGCAGCAGTGCGCCGATACGTTTCATTCTTTTCATATAACGAATCCTCCAAAACAATCCAATAGACATATTGTACTATTGATAGCGCCATTTGTAAAGTAACAAAATCGTTAATAATCGGGGGTGCCCCGTACACCTGCCCCTCTATTCGCCGCTCGGCTCTTCAAGCATCGCCAACAGCTCATCCTCTGTCAAAACAGGAATGCCGAGGGCTTGCGCCTTGGTCAGCTTGCTGCCGGCTTCTTCTCCGGCGAGCACATAAGAGGTCTTTTTGGACACGGACGACGCGGTTTTGCCGCCGTGCGCCTCGATCAGCTTTGCCGCATCGCTGCGCTTCATGGTGGGCAGGGTGCCTGTGAGCACAAAGGTTTTGCCCTCCAGTACGCCGCCCTTCGGCTTTTGCGGCGACGGCTTCATCACAAGCCCCAGCGCCTTGAACTGTGCCATCAGCTCGCGCGTGCTTTCCAGCGCAAAGTAGGCTTCCACGTTCTGCGCCATCACCGCGCCAAAGCCGTCGATTTGCGCAAAGTCCTCTGCCTTTGCCGCCATGATATCCTCTATGGTGCGGAAGTGCATACACAGCAGCTGGGCGGCTTTGCGTCCGATATTGCGGATGCCGAGCGCAAACACGAAACGGTACAGCTCGTTTTGCTTTGATTTTTCAATAGAAGAAATTAAATTTTGGGCGGACTTTTCCGCCTTTCTGTCCAGCGCGGCGATATCCTCTGCACGCAGGCGGTACAAATCGGCAGGCGAATGCACCAAGCCCTGCGCCGACAGCTGCTCGAGCACGGCGGGACCCAAGCCGTCGATATCCATCGCGTCGCGGCTGACGAAATGGATCAGGTGCCGCATCAGTTGCGCCGGACAGTCGGTGTTGGTGCAGCGGATCGCCGCTTCGTCGTCCTTGGATACGGGGCTGCCGCAGGACGGACATACCGCCGGAAAGACAAAGGGCTGTGCGCCGTCGGCATGGCGGCTGACCGAGAGCACCTCGGGAATGATCTCGCCTGCCTTGCGGATGCGCACGGTGTCGCCGATACAGATGCCGCGTTCCTCGATAAAGTCGCGGTTGTGCAGCGTGGCACGGCTGACGGTGGTGCCTGCCAGCAACACCGGCTCAAAAATGCCCACGGGCGTCAGCACGCCGGTTCTGCCGACGTTGATCTCCACATCGAGCAGCGTCGTTTCCTTTTCCTCCGGCGGATACTTGTATGCCTCCGCCCACTTGGGGTATTTGGCGGTGCTGCCCAGCTGTTCACGTGCCGCAAAGCTGTCCACCTTGACGACCGCGCCGTCGATGGCGTAGTCATAGGCGCCGCGATGGGCGCCGATTGCTTCGATTTGGGTGATCGCATCCTCGATGTTATCGTAGACATGATAAAATGCAGTGGGAAACCCAAGTTCTTTTAAATATGCCAGGCTTTCATGATGCGTCGCCAGCGTCACACCCTCCGCCTGCTGAATGTTAAAGACAAAAATATCAAGCTGCCGCTCGGCGGTGATTTGGGCATTTTTTTGCCGCAGGGAGCCTGCCGCCGCGTTGCGCGGATTTTTGGCAGGCTTTTCCTCGTTGTCCTCCTGCCGCTTGACAAGCGCCTCAAAGCTTTGAAACGACATATACACCTCGCCGCGCACCTCCAAATAGGCGGGCGCACCCGCGATGCGCTTGGGCAGCGAACGAATGGTCATTAAATTATCGGTCACGTCCTCGCCCGTCACGCCGTCGCCGCGCGTGGAGCCGCGCACGAACACGCCGTTTCGGTACTCGCAGGACACGGACAAGCCGTCAAACTTCGGCTCGACCACATAACGCACCTCGGGCGCGACCTCGCGCACCCTGCGGTCAAAGTCTCGCAGCTCGTCGTGCGAAAAACTGTCGTGCAGACTTTCCATCGGTACCGCATGGGTCACGGGCGAAAACTTTGCACCGGCACTGCCGCCGACGCGGTTGGTCGGCGAGGACGGCAGCTTCAGTGCGGGAAACTGCGCCTCCAGCTCCTCCAGCTCGCGCAGGAGCCTGTCATACTCGAAGTCGGATATTTCGGGTTCGTCCTGATTGTAATATAAATTGTTGTGGTATTCGATCGTTGCGGACAGCGCGGCTATCCGCTGCTTTGCCGTGGCGGTATCCATGGCGCTCACTCCTTTTAGGCAACACCGCACAATTCGCGGTGCACGCTTTGCTTGCATCTTATTCCGTCATAGTGTCCAAAAATCAGCACGCATACGTCAGTATGCGCACTGATTATTTGTACACTCTGACGAAAAATCTGGCTGCGCAATCCGCACACCTGAATTGTGCGGTATTGCCTTTATTTTTGCACCGACGAAGTGCCTTTTTCTCGTAAAAAGGTCGATTCCAGATCCGCCAAATGCAGCTTGACGGCAAGCGGATACATGTTGTATGCCTGGCTGATCTGGTTGCTGTTTTTGTCGCCGAATTCACCCATGTGCCAGCGGATCGCCATCGCTTCGTCCAGCTTGAGACGCATTTTGCGCTCGATCAAAAAGACCGATTTTTCGCCGTGACCGTAGGGAAACTGATCCTCGATCGCATAGTAGGGCACCTTTTCCCACTGCCCTGTCTTGTCGTTTTTGACATTGCGGCTGCTGACCTTGTAGAACTGCGCCTTGCACAGATCGTGGAGCAGTCCGCAGATGGCAAAGCTTTCCACGCTGTCGGTCTCCTCGTCAAAGTGCTTTTCCATCATGGTGTTGAACACGCTGACAGAGTGCATCACCAAGCCGTTCTCGCAGGAGCAGTGATAGCGCGTGCTGGCAGGCGCGGTGAAAAAATCGGTGCGCAGGATCCAGTCGAGCAGCTCGTCGGCGCCCTTGCGGGTAATGTGCGTTTTGTATATTTCCAAAAATTCCTCTTTGGCGGTCATAGAATCCTCCTTTGATTCTAGTAAAACAAAAGGGCACTCGACAGAGTGCCCATATGTAGCAAATTACTCAGCGTCCTCTTCCGCTGCTTCCACAGCCTCTTCGCGGACAGGCGCGGCCTTTACGGGAGCCTGCTCGTCCTCGGGAAGCAATGCGCGCATGGAAAGGCTGACGCGCTTTTTGTCAAAGTCGATAGCCGTGATCTTCGCCTCGACCTCTTCGCCCACGGAAAGCACGTCGGCGGGCTTTTCGATTCTCTTGTTGGCGATCTGCGAAATATGGATCAGACCGTCAATGCCGGGAATAATGTTGGCAAATGCGCCGAAGGTGGTCAAACCGACGATCTTCGCCTTGACAACGGTTCCCTCGGGATAGTCCCTCTTGAGGATCTCCCAAGGATTGTCGTCGGCATTTTTAAAGCCGAGCGAAATCTTTTTGGTTTCCTCGTTGATATCCTTCACATATACCTCTACGGTATCGCCCACGTTGACAACCTCGCTGGGATGCTTGATGTGCGTCCAAGACAGCTCGGAAATATGAATCATACCGAATACGCCGCCAAGGTCGACAAATGCGCCGTAGCTTGTGAGTGATTTAACAACACCGGTGTAACGCTTTCCGATTTCGCAGTTTTTCCAGAATTCCTCGCGCTGTGCCGCTCTGCGCTCCTTGAGCACGCTGCGGATAGAGCCGATGGCTCTTTTATATCTGCCGCGCTGGGACACTTCGATCAGACGGAAGTCCACGTCCTGACCCACCAAGTCCTCGAGCTTTTCGTCGCGGGTGGCGGTTGCCTGGGAAGCGGGGATAAAGACTCTTACACCGTTGTAGAGTACGATCACGCCGCCCTTAACTGCTTCTGTTACCTTGCTTGAAAGAATCTCCTGAGAATCTACCTTTTCCTGCAGCTCCTCCCAGCCCTTCTGCGCGTCTACTCTGCGCTTGGAGAGCATGATGGTGCCTTCCTGATCGTTTGTTTTCATGATGAGCAGCTCGATTTGATCGCCGACTTTTACAACGTCCTCGGGCTTCACGGTGGGGTCGTTAGACAGCTCGTTAGCGGGAACAAAGCCTGTTTGCTTTCTGCCGACGTCAACCTGCACCTCGTTGGGCGCAATGCTGATGACCGTGCCCATCACCCTTTCGTTTGTATTTAAGTTTTTGAGAGATTCCTCCAACAGCTCCTCAAAAGATTCTTCAAAATTTGTTGTTTCACCGGATTTGATTTCTTCACTC
>CAMKOU010000073.1 GCA_946414505.1 uncultured Clostridia bacterium
TCGGTGGTTCGAATCCACCTTCTCCCACCATCTCACAGAATCCGCTTAAACAGTATGTTTAGGCGGTTTTCTTTTTGTGTTGACAACTTTTAAAAAAAGCTTTCTTTTTTGGCTCACATAAAAACACCTCCGATGAACGTCTATGTCTGTCATCGGAGGTGTTGATTTTTGGTTTATAGGACGCAGCGCGGGCGCTTGCGGCACACGCTTTTTACTTATCGCAAATGCACATTGATCTCTTTAAGCTTTGCAATGATGCTGTCCATGATCTTCTGCACTTCCTCGGAAGCAAGCGTGCGCTCGTTAGAGGAAAACTCAAAACGGATCGTTTCGCTGTGGAACATCTCGGTGTCATAGCTGTCGATGACAGACGCACCCTTTAAGATGCCCTCTCCCTCGCTTGCCCAACACTTTGCCATGTCCGCAAACAGCACGCCCTTGGGGATGACCACGCTGATGTCGTAGTCCATCGGCGGGAACTTGGACGGCTCCGCATACACGATCGGCGCACCCTCGGCGTCGGCAAACGCCTGCATATCCACCTCGGCGAACACGATCGCCGCCTTTTTGTCGATCTTCTTGCCGACGGTTGGATGGACGATGCCCATCACGCCGATTTTTTCGCCGTCGAGCAAAATCGCGTTGAGGTTGACGGGGTGCTCGTAGGCGTGCGCCGGCTGCACCGCTTCAAAGCCGAGTGAACGGTGCTTGATATCGTCGGTGATAACGGCGAGCATATCGCGCAGTGCAAAGTAGAGCGCCTTGACGTCCTGCGTTTTGCTGTAAAGCGTCACCGCGAGCAGCTTTTTCTCCACGCAGAGGTTGTCCTCCGTCATGCCCGTCACGGCTCTGCCGACCTCAAAAATGCCGAAGTCGGGCGCATAGCCCACGTTGGTTTTGACCTGACACAGTTGGGTGGGGATCAGCGAATTGCGGATAGTCTCGATGTTGGGGTTGGTGGCGTTGGCAAGCCTGATATTGTCCTCCACCTCGATGCCGATATCCTTCAGCTCGTCGGTATATGCCCACACATAGGAGTGCAGCTCGTGCAAATTATATCGCTTGACCAAAATATCCTTGATTTTTTCCTCGCTGCGCTTCACCGCGTCGGGACGGACGGGATACAGCGGCGAACGGGTGGTGTTGACGGCAAAGTTGTCGTAGCCGTAGATACGGGTGATCTCCTCGATGATGTCCGCCTTCATGGTGACGTCCTTGGTGGCGCGCCAGCTGGGAACGACCACGTCGAAGGTATCGCCGTCAAGCGTGACCGTAAAGCCGAGGCTTTGCAGGGTCTTGACGATGGTTTCGTTGTCGATCTCGATGCCGGTGTAGCGATCGACAAATGCCTTGGTGAAGTTGAGCTCCACCGTGTCATAGCGGAAGGCATACGCGTCGGTGAGCGCCGACACGACCTGCACACCGCTGTCATATTTCTTTAAAAGATTTAAGAAGCGTGCGATCGCCACGTCGGTCATCGCGGGATCGAGGCTCTTTTCGTAGCGCATGGACGCGTCGGTGCGGTGCGCCAGGCGAACGGTGGACTTGCGGATGGACGCCGCGTCAAAGGTGGCGGATTCGAGCGTCAGGGTGGTGGTGTCCTCCACGATTTCGGAATCCAAGCCGCCCATGATGCCCGCGATGGCAACCGGCGTATCGCCGTTGCAGATCATCAGCGTATTTTCGTCCACGTTGCGCTCCACGCCGTCGAGGGTTTTGAACACAAAGGGCTTGTCAAAGCGCTTGATGCGAATCTTGCCGACCTTGCGCGAATCGAACGCGTGCATCGGCTGTCCCATCTCGAGCATGAGGTAGTTGGTGAGGTCGGCGAGGAAGTTGATGGCGCGCATACCGCAGTAATACAGGCGGATGCGCATGTTGACCGGGCTGACGGAGCGCTGAATGTTCTCTACTTGTAAGCAGGAGTAGCGGTAGCACAGCGGGTCTTCAATTTTCAAATCGACCTTTTGCAGCGCGTCAAACGCGGTCAGATCCTCGACGTCCAGCGGCTTGAGCGGTCTGCCGGCAAGCGCGGCGAATTCGCGCGCGATGCCGTAGTGTCCCCACAGGTCGGGGCGGTTGGTGAGGGACTTGTTGTCCACCTCAAACACGATATCGTCAATTTCGTACACGCTCTTTAAATCGGTGCCGTTGGGGATATCGTCGGTGATCTCCATAATGCCGGTATTATCATCGCTGATGCCGATCTCGCTTTCGCCGCAGCACATGCCGTTGGAGGTATAGCCCGCCAGCTTGCGCGGCGCAATGGTGATGTCACCGATTTGCGCGCCCACCTTGGCAAAGGCGGTCTTCATGCCCACGCGCACATTCGGCGCGCCGCATACCACGTCGGTCAGCGTGCCGTCGCCGGCGTCCACCTTTAACAGGTGCAGCTTTTTGGAATCGGGATGGTCTTCCACCGATTTGATCTCGGCAACCACAATGCCGCTGATATCGCTGCCCTTGAAAAAGATTTCATTTTCCACCTCGGCGGTGGACAGTGAAAACTGATGAATGAGCTGCAGCTTGTCCAGTCCCGACAAATCGACAAAGTCGGAAATCCAGTTCATTGATAAAAACATATGCTCTCTCCTCCCTTATTCGTCGTCCGTAAACTGATCCAGCGCCTTCAGGCTGCCGCTGTTGAGGTCGCGGATGTCCTTGATTTTATATTCCATCATGGCAAGACGCGTCAAGCCCAAGCCGAACGCAAAGCCGGTATATTCCTCGGGGTCGATGCCGCCCTCGCGCAGCACATTCGGGTGGATCATGCCGCAGGGGCAAAGCTCCAGCCAGCCGCTGTGCTTGCAGGACGAGCAGCCCTCGCCGCCGCAGATCAGGCAGTTGATGTCGAGCTCAAAGCCCGGTTCCACGAACGGGAAAAAGCCCGGGCGCAGGCGCACCTTGACGTCGCGGCGAAATACCTCGGACAGCATGGTTTTCATAAAGAAAATCAGATTGGAAATAGAGATGTCCTTGTCCACCATCATGCCCTCCATTTGGAAGAAGGTGTTTTCGTGGCTGGCGTCGGTAGCTTCGTTTCTAAAGCAGCGGCCGGGGAAGATCGCCTTGATCGGCACGCCGTTGTTTTTCAGATTGTCGCCGTATTTGCGCAGGATCGCGTTTTGCGCGGCGGAGGTCTGCGATTTCAGCAGCTGACCGTTGGTCAGGTAATAGGTGTCCTGCATGTCGCGCGCCGGGTGATGCTTGGGAATGTTGACCGACTCAAAGCATTCGTAGTCGGTGACCACCTCGGGATAGTCCTCCACGGTGAAGCCCATCGACTTAAAGATGTTTTCACACTGGCGCTGCACCAGCGTGATGGGGTGATACGAGCCGCGGGTCAGATTGGCAGGCGCCGTGATGTCAAACTGCGGCATTTCGGCGATCTCGCGCTTGATTTCCGCCTGACGCAGCTCCTCCACCTTTTCCTCCACCCGCTGTGCGGCATACGCCTTGAGCTTGTTGACCTGTGCGCCGAAGGTCTTTTTTTCTTCGTTGGGCAGGTCCTTCATGTTTTTCAGCAGCGCGGTAATGCTGCCTTTTTTGCCGAGATAATCCACGCGCACCTTGTCCAGCGTGGAAAGATCGGCGATTTTTGCGAGCTTTTGTTCTATTTCTTCCCGCAATGCACTGATTTTATCCATACAATACCTCCATGGTTTTTGTTCATCGTCAAAGGGGCTACGGCTATAAAAAAAGCCCTGCACAGCCTTGCTGCGCAGGGACGAATCAACTCCGCGGTACCACCCTGGTTTTTGCTTTCGCAAACACTCCAAACATATAACGGTGTTCACCGTCGCGCCCTACTCCGTTCAGGCGCGCCACTCGGGAGCGAACTTCACGCAAAGCCTTCCTAACGCGCTTTCAGCCGCCGACGCGTCTCTCTGTCAAGCAAGGATATTGCGCTACTCTCTCCGTCGCTGTGTTATCTCTTAGTATCATAGCACTTTGCCGCGGTTTTTGCAAGTGTTTTTTTGCAAAATTTCCCAAAAGCAAGCGCCCCGTCTGCACGGAGCGCTTGTCACAAAAAATGGTAATTCCTGTTTTTTATTGTATTACAGTGTCTGACCGCACTTTTCACAGAACTTGGAATTCGCGGAGTTAACGGAGCCGCAGCTCGGGCAAACCTTTTCCTCGGGCATGTAAGCGCCGGGTGCGGGGGCAACCGGAGCGCCATAGTAGCCGTCGGGTACGCTGTCGCAGATTCTGCTTTCCAGATTCTGTACGCTGTGAACCAACTGGCCAAAGCCGTACAGCACAAAGCTGCCGATCCACGAAAAGAGCGCGCCGAGACCGGCATAAAAGATTCCCAAGAAAATCAACAACACACCGGTGCCGGAGGTTTGTCTTTTGCCAAGCATCACAAAGCCGATGATCATAACGACCACACCCGCTATGGCAGAACAAACGATGCCGATGATGCAAATGACCTTTGCCAATACTCTGATTTTGTTACCAATGTTTGAAAACATTTCCATTTCCTCCCGGAGATTATATTCAGCGCCAAACAGCACTGTTATTACGTATTATTATAGTCATTCGACCGGCAATTGTCAATCTTTTTCACAAAAAAGCTGTTCTTTCTATTTTTGTTTTTATAAAGCATCACAAAGGACGCGGTCGTGATCACTTGCGCAGCGCATCTTCATCATAGTAGTTTTTATCGACGAAATCATCCGGCTCGTCCAAGTTGTATTCGCTGCTTTTGAACATGCCCTCGCCGATGCGATGGTTGTAATTGAAGTTACGGATCATCAGCGCCACGGCAATGATGATCACCAATGCGCCCATAAAAATCATAAAGCCCATCAACGGGTCACCTCCTGACGCCCACAGTATAACAAAAACCGGTTCAGTTGTCAAGCAAATGCTGCTTGCGGCGCGTTTTGTCCAGATGCCGCACCACACGTGCGCGGTTATAGCGCTGCATGACGACGAACAAGCCGTCAAACAACGCAGCGAACACCGAGGTAATGAGAAATACCGGCAATGCGCCCAACCACACGGACGCGGCAACCGGCAAAAAGCTCAGCGGGACAATGGTTTCGTGCACCAGCTCCGCCTGGCACATCGCCTGCACGATCTCCTCCCAGCTGTGCCGTTTGACGTCAAACTGCGCGGCGTCATAGGTGGGCATATACTTTTTCCAGCGCTGTACGCACAGCTTTTGGTAGAGCGCTTCCTCCCACGGGCGCAATTGATACCAAGGCTTGCGATAGTCCGCGCGGTTGTGCATCTTCCACTGAAACAAACCGCCCACCGCCAAGCGCATGAGAAAATGATAAGCCACCGTTCCGGCGGTGATCGCAAGCGTTAACAGCAGCGAAATACCTGTTGCGGCATACCCTGCCGCGCAGCCCGCTGTTGCCGCCAACGCCGCAACAGCCACCGTTTTAATCAACCGTGACATCACCGACACCTCCGTTTTTACGGCTTTATAGTACAGCATATTTCCATCCGATACGGAAATACCGGGCATAATGCTGCCGGCGCCGCTGCCAGGCAAACGCTACGGAACGATATGCCGTAAAACAGGTATTTTCCGCAGGAGCATGGTTGTCAAAATCGAGAGCGACAGCGCCAGCACGGTTGCCAAAACCACATAGAGAAGTGACGCCCTTTCCATTTGAAAAAGCTTGAGATTCTCTTCAAAAACATCCAGAAAATACCGGTGTATCAGATAGATGGGAAAGGTAAACCCTTGCAGATACGTGAACACATTGATCACTCTTTTGCTTTTGATCCGCTGCGCGAGCTGCTTCACCAGCAGAAAAACGCCGATAGAATACAGCACGCACGGAAGATTATAATATCCCTTATACAGTGATACGACCGTGCCGTTGGGGTTGGCTTTTGTGGCATAAAACGTGCCGAGCATATGCACCAGCAGGGCAGCGAGGGAAACGATGTAGATGATCAGGCGAAATTCCGGCTTGATGTTCCGTTTGTGGATGACATAGCCGACAAGAACATAAAACAAATACTCATAGCCGACATAGATTTTATATGTCCATCCGAAAGTGATATGTGCGTAATGATTGAGTAACGACAGCACAAAGGGTATCACAAAGTTGATCACAAGCGAAACCCCGATGATATAGGTAAAGATCTTTTCGCGTTTTTCCTTGCGCACCGAAGCAAACAGCGGCATCACCAGGTAAATGCAAAACAGCGGAATAAAAAACCAGTAAATATCTCTGAACTTTGTATTGATGATGCCGTCCGTCACGCTGAGAAACGTCCAGTGCAAGCCGCCGTTCGGCTGCCCGGTCAGCATCGCCGACAACACCTTGCGGGAGGACCACAGCAATCCCACTACGCTCCACGCCAAGAAAGGTATCACCGTTTTTTTGAATCGTTTGATGAAGAATTCTTTTGTCGAATATCTGTCCTGATACTCCATCAGCGTGGCGCCGGAAAGCATAAAGAATACCGGAACCGCAAAATAAAAAACACTCTCTATGATGTTTGCTGTTTCCCAATACGGCGTTTTCCTGTCCAGCCAAAAGCTGACGTTGGCGTGCAGGATCACAACCGAAACAGCCGCGATCACATTCATCACGCTGATATATACAAAACTGCTGTTTTGGTTTTGACCGCTGTTCTCTTTTATTCTACGGTTGCGTTTTTTATCGCGGCTCTTACTCAAGAGGATTCCTCCCTAGATAATATAGGCAATAACCTGTGTTATCTTCAACACTTTTCAAAGCAATTCGACCCAAATCATCATAACAGAAATGCCGCCTATTGTCAAGGCGGCAAATCGTTCTGTCACAACTATATCCCTTTGGGCAGCCAACAGCTGCATATTATCGCTTTATTGTACCGAAACGCAGGCGCTCCTTGCGGGGCTGAGGGTTTCTGCGCCTACCGCAGACTTTTCAGATACGCCTTGTGCGCAGCGGATATCCTGTAGCTCTCCAGCGCCTTTTGAATGGTCTTTCGGTGTACCCAATCGTCCAGCACGCGGTTTTCAAGGTACTTAACACTCTCATCATATCGCTTTGCGAGAGCTGTTGCGAAAAACCACGCCATCATCATTTTCAGATAATATTCCTCGCCCTTTTTTGCCGCCACGAGTGCCAAGTATTCCTCCCTGAAATCCTCGCCGAGAAACTCATTCATCAACATGCGGATACCAAATCTGGCAGTGTACAGATGCTCCGAGGCGATCCATTTTTGGACATACGGCAGCAACAGGGAATGATTTTTTTTAAACGCCTTCGGCGACGCCTGATCCGACACCGGCCAGCAGTCCACATACGGAAGAAACGCTTCCGTCATCTGCACACAAGGATAAAAATCCTTTACCATCGCCACTACAAAAAAATGAATCAGGTTTTCCTCGTAATAAAGATGCGGCAAACTGTTTAAGAACGCATCTCTGTCATCGCTGTCAAAAACCTCTTTGGCGATGCTTCGCAGCTGCGGCGTTCTGACGCCCACAATGGACGCCGCCGGGATGTTGGGGACCAGCTTCGCCTGAAACGCTTGATAATCATCATCCTTTACCGCGATCAGCTTGTCATACAACGTCATTTTCCTCTACCCCCTGTATATCTTCATCGCGACAGCTCCCGCTGCGCTTAGTCCTCTGTGTATTCGAGCAAATCACCGGGCTGGCAGTGAAGCGCCTCGCAAATCGCGATCAGCGTGGAAAATCGAATGGCGCTGATGTGTCCGTTTTTCAGCTTGCTGAGGTTCACGTTAGAGATCCCGACCTGCTCGGACAGCTCGTTCAGTCCTATCTTCCGGTCTGCCATCACACGGTCAAGCCGCACAATTATCTTTCCCATAGCTCACCTTAAACCGTATCGTCGTGCTCTTTCTGCAGCTCGGCGCCGTATTTAAATATCATCGTCAGCACATAGATCACCAGCACGAAAATGACAGATAGGAAAAAGCTGAGGCTGCCGTCATTCCCGAGGACATGGTTTTTGACGGCGCTCGCGGCATGATAAGCGATCATACAGGGGATCAGCGCGACGGCAAATGCGCGCATCTTTTTGACGACGCCTTCGCTGAACGGCGTTTCGCAGACCATAAACTGCTTCATCAGCGCCCGGAAGAAATACAGTGCCGTGATGATCGCCGCCAGACACGCCATCTCGCTGATGATCATCAGCAGCGCGGTGTTGAGGTCATAGTGTTTGTCCTGCACGTTTTCGGTGAGTGTCAAGCTGCCGTTTTCGCTTTTAACGTCATACTCCCCTTTGCCGAGATCACCGAGAACCAATTCTGTGTTGCCGATTTTGAAAAAAAACTGTTTGCCGTTCAACCCAAAGAAATCTGTATTGACATCGATCCGGGTATCTAAGCCGGTATCGACCGTGACGCTGTCCTTGGGGACGATCGCCGCGATAACGCCGCCGACAAGCAGGAAGCCCTCCGCGACCAGCAGAAATACAATAACGACCATCGTGACGATCTTTGCGACCTTGCCGAAGGTATTGATTCTTTTTTTGACTTTGCCTTCCATCATGATTCCTCCAAAAGATTAAATATTTAACGTTAATCGTTAATTGTATTATAACACACTTTTTTCATTTGTCAATACCTTTTTTACGATAAACGATAATTTTTTTATTTTATGACATCATATGAAACACAAAAGGGGCTGGCTCAAAAGTCCAAACCAAATCTCTAAAGGATGGATGAAACAAGGTCGTAGGGGCGAGCATCGCTCGCCCGCTGCGCCGCGCTGTCCTGTCAAACGTATCTTCCGCAAAAATGAACGGTTTCCTATCCCGGGCGC
>CAMKOU010000074.1 GCA_946414505.1 uncultured Clostridia bacterium
TTTCGATGATTTTTGCACTGTTTATCGGATGATTGGGATTGTTCAGTTTACATTACATAGCCTTATGTGATTTCTGTTCGTCAGACCACTGGTTTGCCTCCACCTTCCTTCAGATTCCACCTCACGGCGGACACCCTTGGTGTTCGGCTGTATCCTTCCCGCTGTCGGGCGGATTTGGGACTTTCACCCTTTAGAAACGTGCGCCGTCGGGCGCACCAAAAGACGGGCAGCCGCATCCATACGCGGCTGCCCGTCGGTTTTTTTTATGACAAAACTGTTTCCAGCTTTGTTTTTTGCGTTTGCATCCCCATCTTGCGGTAAAATGCCATGGCGCCGTCGTTGCCCTCCCACACGTTCAGGGTGACGTTGTGACAGCCCAGCGTCCGCGCGTAGGCGACGGTGTGGCGGTACAGCGCCGTGGCGATCCCTCTGCCGCGGTATGCCGCATCGACGCACAGATCGTCGATATACAGCTCCCTGACGGGCGCGAGCATGTGATGGCCGCCGTGGTCGATCAGCACGGTGAAGATATAGCCGCAAACCGCACCGTCCGACTCATACACAAACACCGGCTTGCTGTCGTCGGCAAAGATGGCGTGCAGCTCGGCGGCCGTGTATTTGGTGGCAAGCCGGAACAGATCCGGTCGCAGCTCGTGGTGCACGCGGTTCACCTGCTCCAGGATCTGCAAAACGCGCGCGGCGTCTTTGTTTTCTGCTTTTCTAATCACCGGCGGCACGCTCCTTTTCCGCTTGCCGCGCCACCGCCTCACACAGCGCCACAAAGAGGATGAACAGCGGCGTGGCAATGGGCAGCGAAATGTTGACGACCGCCTGCGCCATATACGCGATGACCGGCGCCGCCATCACCACCGCAAGGGCATGGTGCCTTGCCGCGCGGAACGCACGCACCAGCGCGCTGCCGGTAAAGGCAAGGTAGGCGGCCAGTCCCGCGATGCCGATGTTGATCAAATAGTTGAGATATTCGTTGTGCGCCGCGTCGGTGGAGCCGTCGCCGAAGCGGTCGTACAGCTCGTCGAAATACGGCGAAAAGGCGTAGTAAAAGCTTTCGGGGCCGGTGCCGAACAGCTTGTGCACAAAGTCGCGGCCTTGGAAGATCTCGATGGATTTGTTCCACATAAAGCCGCGGTGCGTGCCCCACGCGTCACTGAACCGCAGGGTGCGCTCCCAGTCGCCCAAGTCGGCTTTGGTGTTGATACAGGTGAAATAGACCACTGTGCCCGCGCCTGCCAGCGCCGCCAGTCCCAGCACGCTGCCCAGCACCACCGGCACCGCGCGCGGCAGGGTGACGTCGGGGCATTTGGCGTCGAACTGATACAGCGCCGCCGTCAGCACCGCCATCACGGCGAGCGCGGCATAGGCGCCGTTTGCCGTGATGATGCGATAGGCGATGGCGGACAGCTCCTTGTAGCGGTTGCCCGTCAGCGCGGCGATCACGCCCAGCAGCTTGACGCTGCCCAGCATCACGGTCAGCACCAGCAAATACTGCTTTAGCCGGCGGATGCGGCGCACATACACCACGAGGAACACTGCGGCAAACACGCCCATGCCCAGCATCACCGAGTCGCTGTCGCACACAACGGCTGCCATGGCGCCGAGAACGGCAGCGCCCAGATACACCGCCTTGCGCCACCGGCTTTCGGTGTGGACGAACATCGTGACGACCACCGGCAGCACCACGCACAAATGGCTGGCAAACATGTTTTTGTTGCCGATGGTGGTGAGAAAGTTGTTGAAGATATTTTCATCATTGCGAAACAGCACAAACATTTGCAGCGGATCGATGTAAAACCCGTTGAGCACCGCCAGCAGCGACACCGCGCCGCAGCCTGCCGCCAGCAGCAAAAACACATATTCCCGGTACTTCCAGCACCGCGTCAGGAAAAAGTACACCACGGCGTAGGTCAGCATCAGCAGCATACCGTTGTTGCGGCCGTGGGTGTAGCCGCCAACGGCTTCCTCGCCCCACAGCGCCATGTCGAAATACGGCGACAGCACGGTGGAAACGGCGCAGGTCAGCACAAAGGCGAGCACCGCCCAGTCGGTAAAGGACAGCTGCGGCGCCGTGCGCTGCTTGTTCGGATCCTTTTCCTTTTGGCCGGTGCTGCTGCGCGTTACCAGCAGCAGCACCTCGGCGATCAGCGCAATGGCGGTGACAAACAGAAAAAAGTAGTATTTTAGGTGGCGAATGGAAATATAGCCCTGCTGCAGGCTGATGAAGGGAAACTGCGTGTCGAGCGAAATGTTGACAAACAGCGGAAACAGCGTAAACATCACCGCCAAAAATACGTTGGCGACAAGGTTTGTCAGCGTGTAGCGCTCGCTGACAGGTTTTTGCTTTTTGGCTTTGCGCCGGGAAGAACGGTTCATAGACAGTACCTTTCACAATTTTTTACCATACAGGCTTATTGTATACCTTTCCGCAAGGAATGTCAATTCTGTTACCCGAAAAGCTATTGTTTTTCCGCCGGATTTATGCTATCATAAACGCAGAACACAACACCTGCACGGAAAGGCGGCATCCCTATGAAAAAACTGGTCATCATCGGCTTTGACGGCACCATCGCCGACACCTCGCCCGGCATTTTGTACTGCATGAACACCACCGCGCTGTCCATGGGCTACACACCCGTGGCGCACGACGCGCTGTACGGCGTCATCGGCGTTTCGCTGGAGCAGGGGTTTATGAACCTGTACGGCATGAAGGAAGATGAGATCGAATACGCCATGAACCAATACAGCAAGCTGTATTCCATCAAGGGCGAGGAAATGATCTTGATTTACGACGGCATTGACGAGGCGCTGCGCTCCCTGCGGGAAGGCGGCTTCAAGCTTGCCATCGTCACACAAAAAAACGAAAAATTCATCAACAACATGCTCGCCGTGTACAAGCAAATCGGCAGCCTGTTTCACACGGTATGCGCCACCAATGTGGAGCGTGAAATGACCAAAGCCGACATGCTGCAGCATGTGTGCGCCGAATTGGAGGTGGCGCCGTCCGACGCGATCTTTGCAGGCGACAGCTATGTGGACGCCATTGCCGCCGAAGAGGTGGGCATGGATTTTGCCGCCGCGCTGTACGGCTGGGGCTTTCGCAGCCGGGAGGACGCGCAGCAGTACAACTGCAAGGCGTATTTGAACAGCGCCAAGGACATCGCCAAGCTGGCAAACGTGGAATAAAGGCAACACCGCAAACGCAAGGCGCACACCTGAATGATGCGGTATTGCCTAAACAAAAACGGGGCAGGCTCCCAACTCATTTTTCGAGTAAGAGCCCTGCCCCGTTATTTATCCTGTCAAGCCCAGCCGCTGTTTGGTTTTGACCGCGTCAAGCGCGGCCGCCAACGCGACAAACAGCACCGCGCCAATCACCGCCTGCATGATGTTGAACGGCACTTCCGCCAACGCCGCCGTGCTGCCGTACAGCAGCGTGCCGGCGAGATAATAGCCGCCGACGGTGACGCCCGCCGTCACGGGCAGCGCCAGCAAAATGGGCAGGCGCAGGAGCTTGTCGTCCTTGTGCTGCTTTTGCAGCAGCAGCCGCACGATAAAAAACGGCAGGACGTTGAGCGCCTTGATCAGCGCGGTGGGCAGCGCCCAGACCGCCGCGCCCGACAGCACATCCGCCAAAGCGCCGCCGATGGCAGCCGCCAAAAAGCCGAGCGGCGCCGGCAGCATACACGCCGCGAGCGCGACCACGGCATCGCCTGCGTGGGCATAGCCGAGGGGCGCCGGGATCTTGATGAACGCCGTTGCCGCGGTCACCAGCGCCGCAAGCATGGCGCCCAGCGCGATGGCTTTGGGTTCAAGCTTGGTTTTTTTCAGAGCCTTAGTCGTTTGCATAATGTGTCACCTCATCGCATAATACCGGTAAATACCGTTCAAAAGAAACGCCGTAACGCGGCGGCACGGACATTTGGGCGGCGTCCGCCGCTGCCTGCGCAATAAACCGCACCGCCGTTTGCGCCGCCTGCGCCGCGGTTTTGCCGTGCAGCATACCGCCGCACAGCACCGCCGCAAACAAATCGCCGGTGCCGGAAAACCGTCCGCCGACGCGCTTGGCACGCACCACGGCGACGTCGCCGTTTTGCAAAATCAAATTGCACAGGTCGCTGCCGTCGGGGATCCCCGTCACCGCCACGCAGCGCCCCTGCGCCAGCGGCTTCGCCAGCGCCGTGATCTGTTCCAAACCGCCCGTCAGCGCGGTGCAGACGGTGTCGGTCAGGAGGCACAGCTCGGTCAGGTTGGGCGTCAGCACATCCGCGCGCGCCGCCAGGTGTTTCATCCGATCGCACGCCGCACGGTCATAGGCAGGGTACAGCGCGCCGTCGTCGCCCATCACCGGATCGACCAGCACCAGCGTGCTGTCCGTTTGAAAGCTGTCCAAAAACGCCTCGGCAGCGTCAATTTGCGCCGCCGCCGCAAAATAGCCGGTGCAAACGCCGTCAAAGCGCTCGCCGCTTTGCTTCCAGGCAGCCGTGTAGCGCGGCATCATGCCGGTCAGATCCTGCGACGCACAGACGGGAAACTCCGACTGTGCGCTGAGCACCGCCGTCGGCAGCGGACACACGCGGTGTCCCATCGCCGGCAGCACCGCCATGGCAGCCGCCAGCGAGCATCCGCCGAACGAAGACAGATCATTGATCACCGCGATTTGCTTCATGCCCGTCACCCCCTGGCGATGTGTTTTATCCCGGGCGCACACATGGGTGCGCCCCTACAGAATTCACAACAACGTTTCCGTCTTTTTCGTAGTGACAGCCGTAGCCGGCCGGCAACCCTTTTGTCACCTGCGGTGACATTTCCCCTGTAAGGGGAATCACCTTGCGGCTGTCACTTCCTGTTGCCTTGCGGCAGGAAAGGGAGATCGCTCTCCTACTAACCAACCGTATTGTATCACAGAACTGTATTGATGAAAATAGACAGTTTTCGCAAAATTTACAGGTACAGTTTACGCGCAACAAAAGCGTGCCGCGAAAGCACGCCTTTGCATTGGTTGTTTACGAATAGACCGCCCACACCTTGGCTCCGCCGCTCAGCACGCCGTTGTCGGAGGCATATGCCTTGTCGGAGGTGTCGGTGATGACCTCGAAGGTGATGGAGGGCTCGACGGTACCGGTCTTTTGCGCGGTGTATTCCACCGTCAAAAATTCATAGCCGGGCGAGGTGAAGTCATAGCCGCTGAGCTGCGAGCCGTTGAACACCACGCGGTTGTCGAGGTTGTTGTTGAGGATGGCGCTGAAATTGGCAGGCGCCACCAAATAGGCGTCCTCCAGCTTGAGCATGGCAGAGTCAAACTCCACGCGTCCCTGGAAGTTGAGCATCATGTTGGGCACCAGCAAATAGTAGGTGCAGGTCACCTTGTCGCCCACCTTGTAATGCTTGCCGCCGACGGTCAGGTCGCTGGCGCTGTTGTCCTGCTGGCTCTTTTTGGTGGTGTTGCCGGCCTGTGCGCCGGACGGCGTGGTTTTGCGCTCGGCGCTGCTGCCGCTGTTGTTATTATTGTTGTTCGTATTGTTGTTATTGCCGGCTGCGCTCTGCTGCGTCTTGTTGTTGTTATTGTTGTTGTTGTTTGCCGCCGCGCTCTGCTGCTTGTTGGCGGTCGTCGCGCTTTGCGCCTTGGAGGTTTGCTTTGCCGGGGCGGTCGTTTTGGGCGCGTCGGTCGCCTTGATGGGATTGCCGCTGGGGTCGGTGATCGCGTTGCCGTCCTTGTCGACATATACGCCGTTGACCACCTGCGTCACCACCTGGGTCTCCTTTACGACGCTGTCCGCCGTCGCCTTGCTCGCCTCGCCCGTTGCGCCGCCGCAGCCTGCCAGCGCTGCCGCGCCGAGGATGACGCCTGCCAGCATCGCCGCTGTCAAACGCTTTTTTCCGTGAATGCTGATAATGGACATAAAAGCCACTTCCTTTTCTGTTTTATCTTTCGCATACCTTCCGACGGATATGCCGTTACAATCGTATTATAGCAAAGAATCGCCAAAAAATAAAGCCCTTTGCGAAATTTCTCAAAAAATTAAAAAATTGCACTTGCTAATGTGAATAACCTGTGATAATATAAAAATAAACAATAATTTTTATCATTATTGTCAGATTTTATTTTGAAAGGCAGGGATCATGATGAAGAAATCATTAGCAGTCTTTTTAGCCGTTTGTATGGCGGCATGCAGTGCTTGCGCGCTGCATGTGGCGGCGGAGGAGACCGCCGCCGGTGTGCCGTCCGGCTTTGCGGCACAACCCGCTTTGTACGTGCACGCGGTGAGCGGCTCGAACGACACCGAAGCATGGCAGGCATGGCAAAGCGTGCACGACGAGGATTTCAACGTTGCCAACCCCGGCACAAAGTACTTTTTCCTTCCCTCCTCTGCAGATGACGCACAGGTGGACGTGTACAACGCCTACACCGGCAGCGTCACCCTCAACGGCGTCACCATCGCGGCAGGCGCCACCGCCACTGTCCCCTACGATGTCAACCAAAGCTACAGCGTGACGGCAGGCGGCAGCACCTACACGCTGCAATACATGCGCTCGCACGCCGAAGCGGCGATTTACATCAACAACCCCGACGCGGACGGCAACGGCACCGATTTGGCGAGCTTCCTGAACGCGAGCAAGGAAAACAGCGCACCGGGCACGGGCGCCTTCGTCACCCCCGACGGCAGTATCGACAACACCGTGATCAAGAAAATCAAGGGTCGCGGCAACACCTCGTGGGACAAGCCGAAAAAGGGCTACAACATCACCTATGATAAAAAGGTGTCGATCGCGGGCATGGAGAAAAACAAAAAATACTCCATCCTGCCCAACTATCAGGACGATTCACTGTCGCGCAACCGCTTTTTGTATGACCTGTCCGACGCGGTGGGCATGCCCTATGCGTCCGACTCGCGCTATGTGGACTTTTACATCAACGGCTACTACTGGGGCTCCTACCAAATGACCGAAAAGGTGGAGCCGGGCAGCTTGGTGCCCGAGGTCAGCGACGACGGCTATCTTGACGAAAACGGCAACCTGAAGGCGGACTTCCCGTTTATTGCCGAGGTGGACGCCAGCGCCGGCGAGGGCGACTACTATGTCACCTGCAACAGCGGCGTCAAGATCACCATCAAGTCCCCGGAGCTCGACCCCGAGGACACGTATTATGGGGCGGTCAAAATTTATGTGGCAAGCAAATTCGACACGCTGATCAACCGTTGCCGCACCGCTGTCCGCAAGCCCACAACCTCCATTGCGGATTTAATCGACTTGGACTCGGCGGCAAAGCTCTACCTGATCAACGAGCTGGGCAAAAACTGGGACGCGGGCGTTTCGTCCACCTTCCTCACCTACAAGCCCGACGAAAACGGCAGCTATAAATTTTACGGCTCGCCCGTGTGGGACTACGACAACTCGCTGGGCAACGCCACGGGCGTGCGCTGGGATTTAAACAGCATGGGCGTGTCCGACTATGAGCGCTATACCGGCTGGTGGTGCCGCTATAAGGGCAAGAGCAGCAGCGAAACCAACTCCTACAACATCATCAACAACTTTGCCAACAATCAGGAGGTGCAGGAAGTTGCCACCGAAGTGTGGTTCAAAGACTTTATGCCCGCGATCCGTCACTTTAGCGGCGCCGCCTATAACGAAGCCGTCAACCGCGATTTGTACCCTTCCGATACCTATTACAGCCTTGTCAAGGACAGCGCGGACATGAACTACGCCAGCGGCTGGCTGCTGACCACCGGCGGCTGGATCGCCGATCACACCTCGCTGACGCCGGCGACGTTTGATTTCTACACCGGCACCTACACCGTCGCTTCCACCGCCGCGCACTACAACCAGAGCAACTACACCGACATGTACAACTACGCACGCGACTGGATGCTTAGCCGTGCGGCGTGGCTGTCGAACGAAATGTACGCCGGATACACCGGCTCCACGGTGAAGTATGACATCGACCGCGACGGCGTGTTCGGCATCAACGACATCACCCTGCTGCAGCGGTATTTGGCGGAGTTTACGGACTTGGACGCCCTGCAGCGCGACATCGCCAACGCCGACGGCAAGCAGCCGCTGACCATTCAGGACGTCACCTTCCTGCAGCGTGAGCTGGCAGGGCTGAATGCGCCGGTCATCCCCGGCGGCACCGTGCCCGTGACCTTTGTCAACACCCTCGACTGGAGCGGCGACATTTTCGTGTACTTCTGGGACAGCAGCCTAGCCACCACCTCATGGCCCGGCGAAACCATGACGCGCATCGTCGACATCGACGGCAAGGCGGCATACACCTACAACGTGCCTGCCGACGCGCCCAACGTCATTTTTGACAACGGAACCCAGCAAACCGACAACATCCCCTTTGACGGGCAGCCGCACGTATACCGCGCGCTGAGCGCCGTCAACGGCAACGGCAGACATCAATTTACAATAGACTGATATACCACAAAAAGGTTGGCTCTTACGCAACATGCGTAGGAGCCAACCTTTGTTTGTTTGAAAACCGGCTTTTCCGGTTTCATACGATTTTCAATTAAAAGTCTTTAAACAGATGTTAGCGAAATACATAACACCGTTTTCCGTGCAATCGTAGTGACAGGGCTTGCCCCTGTCAATTCCTGCCGCCAAGCGGCAGGAAAGGGGCTGGCTCAAAACGTTGCAGCCGGCACCATAAGCCTTCCCCCGAGGGGA
>CAMKOU010000075.1 GCA_946414505.1 uncultured Clostridia bacterium
CGATGATCTGCTCATCGGTGAGAAACGGCGTGTCGGATGAATTGTTCGCCTTGCGAACCGCGTTGATAATTTTATCAACGTTAAACAGCTCCTCCGAGCCGTTGCGCTTGATAATTTTCATTGCTTTGCCTCTCTTGTCAGTCGTTCTAAATCCATTGCGGTCTTTATGGTCATCGTAGTACCATGTTTCATCTAAATCTTATCTAAGGTATTAGGGTCGTGTTTGGCACGGATCCTTTTTACCGTGCGATATTTATTATACATCAAGGAATAGAAAAATGCAAGAGCTTTTTAAAAGAAAAACACAATATATAGTGTTCTTTTTTAGAATTAAGCACAGGATATGGTTGCGGCGGCTAACTGCTTGTTAACAAATTAACACACCCCGGAAACGGCATTCCCATGCGGTTTCCGGGGTGTGGGGTGTTTTTATGATGCTGCTGCGGAATTATGATTGTTCTTTATCGGCACTTTTTGCCTGCTGCTCCGCCTTGGAAAATATGCAGCCGCAGTAATTTTGACGGTACAGATCGTATGCCCGCGACAGCTCGATGCTGCGCTTGTAGCCCTCTTTCTTTTTAAAATCGCTGTACAGCCACGCCGCGCCGTGTTTGGCGCCCATTTCGGCGCCGAGCTCGTTGAGCAGCGCCGCGTTTTTCAGCGGACTGATGGTGAGGGTGGTGGTGAAGTAATCAAAGCCGTCCGCCGCCGCTTTTTGGGCGGAGGCGGCAAGCCGCAGCCGAAAGCATTCGCGGCACCGCCTGCCGCCCTCCGGCTCGCGCTCCAAGCCCCTGACCGCCGACAAAAAATCGGCAGGATGATAGGCGCTTTCCGTTATGCGGACAGGGCGTGCAAAATCCATCTGCGCAAGCAGGCGCTTTTCCTCGCTGAGCCGGTAGGCGTATTCCTCCGGTATCGTAATATTCGGGTTGTAGTAGTAAACGGTGATGTCAAAATAGTGCGACAAATATTCCAGACAATAGCTCGAGCACGGCGCACAGCAGACGTGCAGCAGCAGCCCGGGCACGCGTCCCAGCCGCTGATTATCCGCGATCACGCGTTCGAGTTCCTTTTGATAGTTGATCTTGTTCATAGGCTTAATATATATGGCAGCAGCTCGTCGGCGGTGTCGGCGACAAAGGGCGCGCCGGCGTCGAGCAGCTCCTGCCTGCCGCGAAAGCCCCAGCTGACGCCTGCCATGCGCATACCGCCGTTGCGGGCGGTGTACACGTCCACATCGCTGTCGCCGATGTACAGACAGTCCGCAGGCGCCACGCCGTGCAGCGCCAGCATCGCGCGCAGCGCCTCGCCGTCGGGCTTGGGTTTGTATGGCGGTTTTTGTCCCCACGCCTCGGTGAAGGTGTGGGACGGATAGGTTTTTTGTAAAATGGCGTCCACAAATTCGTCGGGCTTGTTGCTGAGCACGGCGGTCAAAATGCCTTGTGCCGCCAGCTTTTGCAGCAGCGCGCCGCAGCCGTCATAGGCAGCGGTGTTGTCGTTGCAGTGGACTTGATATTCCGCGTTGAACACGCGCAGCACCGCGTCGAACGTCGCATCGTCGCAGCGTTCCGCGCCGACGGCGCGCTTGACGAGCATCGCTCTGCCGTTGCCGACGAACTGCCGGTAGGCTTCGACGGGGTGCTCCGGCAAGCCGACGGCTGCCAAGCCCTTGTTGACGCACAGCGCCAGGTCGGTCAGCGAGTTGACCAGCGTGCCGTCCAAATCAAACACAACCATGCGCAGCATCAGTGCAGCCCCTTTTCCATTTGAAACAGGATCGCGCGGCAGGGCGCCGCCTCCAGTCCGCCGAGCTTGACGGGAAAGGCACAAAGGTCGTATTCGCCGTCGTCGATGTCCTCCAAATCTAAATTTTCAAGCACGGCGATGCCGGCGCGCGCCAGCTCGCGGTGCGGACGCACTTCGTCAAAGGGCGGCGCGATGGAATCGGCGTCGGTGCCCACGAGCACCACCTTGCTTTCCGCCAGCACGATCGCGGCGGAGTGCGACAGAAAGGTGTTGCCGCAGCCGCGAAACAGAATGCGGCGTTTGCAGTAGGGCAGCATCCGCTCCATATCGTCGCCGGTCAAAACCCCTTCCACGCTGACGACCGTGCATTTGCCGTAAAAGGTGTTCAGCCGCAGGTCGTCCACGGCGCTGCCGTCCTCCCAAAAATGGAGCGGCGCGTCGATGTGCGTGCCGGCGTGGACGCACATGGAAATTTGCGACAGGTTGCACGCGTCGGTTTCGAGCGATTGCAGCTGCGTCACCGCGGTTTCCGGGTTGCCCTCATACACAGGTGTGGTCAGCGTGTCGCGTGAAATATCGTGAATGATCATGTCCGTTCCCCCTTTGCCTTATTGTAGCACAGGTGAAACGGAAATGCAAGGTCAGCTTGCAGGCGCAGCCTGCCGCTGCTTGCGGACAACGGCAAACAGGCGCACCCCGAAGGGTACGCCCGTTTCACTTTATTAAGGCAACACCGCACAAATCAAGGCGCACGGCTTGCTTGCATATTATTCCGTCAGCTTGCCCAAAAAATCTCGGCAAGGCGACAGCCTTACCTCGATTTATTTGTCCAACCTGACGAAAAATCTGGCTGCGCAATCCGCACACCTGAATTATGCGGTATTGCCTTAAATCAATTCGCCGGTTCTGCCCACCGCGGTGGTGAACTCTGCGAGGTAGCGCTGGATCGTGGTGGCGTCGTTGACGGTCACTTCACCGTCGCCGTCCGCGTCCGCCAGCAGCTGCTGCGTATCGTTGAAGGTTTCCAGCTCGGCGATCACGCGCTGCACCAGGGTGACGTCCTTGATGGTGACGCTGCCGTCGCCGTCCGCGTCGCCGATCCTGCCGGTGGCGGGGGTGTAATCCACCCACCTGCCGTCGGCGGTGTACAGTTTGATTTCGCCGGGATGGATCGCGCCCGCGTCGAACTGCTGTCCGTTGCTGTTGAAGATCACGTTGCCGTAGGCGCCGTTCAGCTCATATGGATAGGGGAGTACGTATCGGTAGAGCGTGTCGCCGATTTTTTCCATCGGCTCGCCCGGCCAGCCGTGGTTTTCCGCCGAGCCCCAGATGTAGATGTTCGCCTGCGTCCAGGCAGGACGTGCCGCCTGCTCAAGATAGACGACCGTGTTGTTTTGCATTTGCCAGAGGGTGTAGGTGGCGTTTGCCGTCGCCAGCGCATTGTCGGCGGCGTCATAGCACGTCAGGGTGACGGTGGCGGTGTCGCCGTGCGACAGGGTGTCAAAGGGAATGGAGTCGCCGTAGGCGATCGCGCCCGACGCTACGATGTTGCCGCCGGAGGTGACGGTGTAGGCGGCGTGGTCGCAGTTTTTGACATACGCCGTCACCGTGTCGCCCATCATGATATAGCCCGATGCTTGGGACAGGGACGCCGAGGGCTGCGTATACTCGGCGGCGTTGTACGCCTTCCACTGGCCGCTCGCCGTGTAGACCATCTGCTGACCGGGCGAGATCTGTCCCGCGTCAAACTGCTCGCCGGTGCCGCTGTTGAAAATCACATTGCCGTAGCTGCCGTCCATCTCATATACATACGGCAACACATATTTGAAAAGTCCCAGCTCGGTTTTTTCCATCTTCACGCCCGGCCAGCCGGCATTTTCGGCAGAGCCCCACACATAGGTGTAGCAGTTGTTCCAGTTGGGACGCGCTTCGGGTTCCATATAGACCACGGTGTTTTCCTGCGGTATCCATTTGGTGTAGGTTTTTGTCGTTGTCGCCACGACTTGGTTGCTGCTGTCGTAGCCGTTGACGGTCAGCACCGCAGACGCCTTGTTTGCCACGCCGTCAATCAAAATGGTGTCGCCGGTGGTGACGGTGCCGCCGGTGGTGTTGCCGCCGATGGTCAGCGCGTAGGACGCGTGGTCGCAGCTGCGCACCGTGACCTCGACGCTGAGGGTGTCGGTGAGGAAGTAGCCGGAGCCGACGGACAGGCTGACGGCAGGTTCAAACGATTCCTTGTCCTGTGCGGCGGTTTCGGGATGATACACCACCGCGACCTTGCCCGCCTTGACGGTGCCGCTGAGCACGCCGTTTTGCACGGTGAATGCGCCGCCGTAGGACTGGTCGGTGTAGGCGCCGTCCGCCATGCCGGTGGCGGCGTGAAGGGTCACATCCGCGTCGCTCGCGTTGATGATGACCGCGCCCTTGTTGCTGTCGCCGCGCTCGATCATGACGACCTGCGTGTTGCCGGCGATGGGGTTGCTCGCGGTTTGCGGCGTGGTGCCCATCTCGTTGCGGAAGAAGTTGACCGCGACCACCTGCGGATCCTTGTACATGTCGCTGCCCGCCGGGCCGATGAGGTTGTCGCCGTAGGGATTGCCGGCGCTGCTGTTGTTGGGACGGTCAAAGAACAGCGGAGTGCCGTCCCTGCGCGCCGCGATCGCCGCCCAGCCCTGAATGACCTGCTGGGTTTCGGTCAGCTCGGTATAGGTTTTGTCGTTACAGTAGTTGTCATGCGACTCCACCCAGGTAACGGTTTGGTCAGCCACGGCGCCTGCCGGTAGCAGGGCATCGGTGATGAAGGCCGCGTCGAGGTTTTTGTTCACGATCGCGTCGCGGACACGGAAGCCCGTCAGCGAGTTGGTGGTGTTCATGTGATGCGCCACGCCGTTTTTGTCGGTAAAGGCTTGGCTGTGGTAGGCATACAGACGGCTGCTGTCGTTGTCGTTGTAGCCATCAACGGAATTTTGGTAGGTGTGTCTGCCGCCCTCCTGCAGCACTTCGCCGTACTGGAACGCCGCGCCGTTTTGGAGGATCGTCGGCCAAAAGTCGCTTGCAAAATCGCTGCCGTATTTGTCGGAGGTGTCGTCGGGCAGCTCGATCAGCTTTGCCGCGTCATAGCGGAAGCCGTCGGCGCCGCTGTCCACACAATCCTGCAAAAAGTTGAGGATATAGTTTTGCACGTTTTTGTTTTGGGTGTTCAGCTCGTACAAGCCGCTGAGGTCGTACTGTGTTTCCTCGTAGCGATCGACCTCCGACCAGTTTTGACCGGGCTCGCGCTCGTCGCCCATCGGGTGGAACGCGCCGCCCTCGATGTTTTTGATGTTGTCGGAAATGGCGTCGTAGTAGGCGGTGGTGTGGTTGAGGACAGAGTCCACGATCACCTTGATGCCGTATTGGTGCGCCACGTTGCACATCGCCTCAAATTCCGCCTTGGTGCCGAATTGGTAGTTGCCGATTTTGTAGTCGGTGGGCTGATAGTGCCACCACCAGTTGTCGCCGCCCGAGATGCTCAGCGAGCCGTCGCCGCCGTTGTTGACCTCGCAGATTGGCGAGGTTTGGATCGCGGAAAAGCCTGCCGCGGCAATTTCGGGAATGTTTTCGCGGATGGTGTTGAAGTTCCAGCACCAGCAGTGCAAAATCGCGCCGCCTTCAACGGTGGCGGACAAGCCGTTCGTCTGCACGCCGGCGCCTGTGTTGGTTGATGCCGCCATAGCGGACAAGCCCCCTGTCATGGTTTGCGTCAGCACGACCGCTGTGGTGACGGCGGCGGCGCAAAGCTTTTTGATGGATCGTTTCATATCGGTTTCCCCTTTCCTGTCGGTGGTTTTGTATTAAGTTAACCGTTTAACTAAATGATACTGTATATCCGGTCGTTTGTCAATGTAAATTTAACAGAAAATGCAACTTTGTGTAGCTTAAACAAAATAATGACCATATTTTAGGCAAAAAGACGGTTGCAAAAAAGAAGCAGAAAGGGTAAAACGCTTAACCATTATGCGGACGCAGAAAAAGGGGCTTGGCGCAAAACGCATTGTATGCGCAAGAGCCAAGCCCCTGTTTCTATCTCATTATACCGCCGCGACGGAATCGCGCTCGATCAGCTTGACGGCGATTTTTTCACAGCCCGTTTGCGGCTTGCCCTCCATCATGGCAAACAGCAGGTCGCCGGCGCGCGCCGCCTTTGCCTCAATGTCCTGCGAAACGGTGGTGAGCTTGGGCGTGGCGAGCGAGCAGATGGACAGGTTGTCAAAGCCGATCACCGAAATGTCGTCGGGCACGCGCTTGCCGCACTGCCGCAAGCCCTGCATAATGCCGCACGCCGACAGGTCGGACATCACGCCCACCGCCGTAAACTGCCGCGCGGACAGGGCAATGTCGTTGCCGGCGATGATGCTGTTGCTCTCCACCGTGTCCACGGCGAAAATATCCGCGTCCGTCAGGGTGACGCCCTGCGCGGCACAGGCGTCCCGAAAGCCGCAAAAGCGCTCCCAAATCACGCCCTCGCTGCCGAACTGCGGCGCGGCAAAGGCGATGCGGCGGTGGCCTTTGTTCAGCAAATGCTGCGCCGACAAATAGCCGCCGCGGTAATCGTCGATACCGACGCACGCCGCGCTTCCGTCGTCGCAGTACGCGTCGATAAACACCGCCGGGCAGGGCAGGTTTTGCCGCACCGCGCGGATCTCGTCGGCGGATACGCCGGCAAACAGGGCGCCGTCCACGTTCCACGACGACAGCACCGGCACGATGTCGCGACAGCGCTCTACGCAGCGAAGCATCAGGCAATAGTCGCGCGCGCGCACATATTTTTCCATTTCCGCGATCAAATCGGCGTAATACGGGTTGCTGTTAAAGGTGAAATAGGCGCCGATGTTGGGGATCACCAGGCTGATGATGCGGCTTTGGCGGGTGGACAGGCTGCGCGCCGCCACGTTGGGACGGTAGTCGGTTTCCCGGATGATCCGCTCGATTTTTTTTCGCGTTTCGTCAGACACCTTGTGAAAGTTGCCGTTGATGACATTCGACACCGACGCCACGCTCACGCCTGCCTGCTCTGCGATTTGTTTTATCGTCATTTTATATCGAAGGCTCCCTTGCTTCAGGATTGGTAAATCGGTTAACTACCGTTATTATACAGTTATGCAGCAGCGCTGTCAAGAGGAAATTTCGCCTGACCGCAGCGCCACTCACATAACGGCAGGGAGCTGCCGGGTGGCAGCTCCCTGTGAAAAAAGCAGTTTGCACGGGAGATTTACGATACATAGGGGCGCATACCGCCGGTGTTGTTTTCGTCAACGATGACATAACAATTCAGTGTATCGCTGTCCTTGGATTTGGTGCGAATGGTTATCCACTTAAACAACTCTTCCGGCAGTGCCGACACCGGCGCATCGGGGGTGTACACGGTCATCACGGCGTCTTGCGTCAGGGCATCCGCTTTGGTGTATTTGATTCGGAGACCATTCTCGTCGATGATTTCGGTGCCCGGCTCGTTGTCACACGCGAGCGCTGTGACGGTGCAGGAATAGGTGTAGTCGTTGACCTTTGTTACACCGGAAAACTGCCCTGTGCCGCTGTTCATGTATTTGGTAGCCTTGTACCCCTCGCCGCGTTCCCCCATGTTGGTGTCGCTGTGCGAAAAGGTAAAGCTGCCGTCCGCTTCCAGTGTAAGCAGAGACGCCCATGCGCCGACGCCGGAGGAGAGTTTAAATTCGCCTGCCATCTCTGCAAACAGGCTTGTGTCGTCCGCCGGTGGGGTTTCCGGTTCCGTCGTTTCCGGCTGCGTGGTTTCGGGTTCCGTGATGGGCGCCTCTGTGGTGACCGCTGCTTCCGGTGCGGTGGTGACCGCTTCCGTGAGCGCCTGTGTGGTTGCGTCATCCGGTACACCGACATTGACCGACACATTCGGCACGTTGCACGCCGCAGTGCCTGTCACCAACACTGTCGCAAGGGCGGCGGCAACAAACAATCGGATAAAGCGTTTATTGAGCATGAAGAATGACCTCCTGTAATGGAATATGTGACTATTATAGCACTATGGTGTCAAAAATACAAGAAAATATCGAAACGGATTTTTCTGTCCGGGGCAGCCGGAGGGCAAAAAGAGCGCTCCGAAGAACGCTCTTTTTGGAAAGGGGATCATTTATGCGATACGTGCCAGATTTCGTCGGCATACTCCAAAATCGCTCTGTCGGAAGAGAACTTGCCGGCATTTGCGACATTGAGCAGGCACTTTTTGCCGAATTCCTTGCGGTCGGCATAGTCGGCGTTGGCGCGGATCTTGGTTTCGATATAGTCGGGCAGGTCGAGCATGAGGAAGTAGTGGTCGGGATCATGCCAGTGGGTGCCGCGGGTAAGGGCGTGATACAGCTCGCGGAAGCTGCCGGGGCCGGTAGCGCCGTCGTCGCTGAACGTGCCGTCGCACAGGGTGTTGACCACGCGCTGCAGCTCGGGGTTCGCCTCGATCAGTGCCTGCGGGTTGTAGCCTTCCTGCTTGATGCGGTCGATATCCTCGACGCGTGCGCCGAAGATGTACTCATTTTCCACACCGGCGCACTCGGCGATCTCGATGTTGGCGCCGTCCCAGGTGCCGAGGGTGACCGCGCCGTTGAGCATGAACTTCATGTTACCGGTGCCGGACGCCTCCAAACCGGCAGTGGAGGTCTGCTCGGAAATATCCGCCGCCACTACGATTTTTTCCGCATAGGAAACGTTGTAGTTGGAGATGAAATACACCTGCAGCAGATCCTTGGTGTCGGGATCGTTGTTGACGAGGTTCGCGATCTGGGTGATGTATTTGATGATCGCCTTGGCGCGCGCATAGCCGGGCGCTGCCTTTGCGCCGAAGATGAAGGTGGTCGGCGTCCAGTTGGGCAGCTTGCCTTCCTTGATGCGGAA
>CAMKOU010000076.1 GCA_946414505.1 uncultured Clostridia bacterium
ACAAAAACGGGGGCTTGGCTCTTACTCATAACTGAGTTTTGAGCCAGCCCCTTTTAGCTGTTACAGGTCTCTGCCGCAGCATTTTTTATATTTTTTGCCGCTGCCGCACGGACACGGGTCGTTTCTGCCGACCTTTTTGCCCTTGCGCACGGTTTTGTTGGCGGTGTCGGTGCCATCGCCCGAGGTTTGGGTGGGCTTGGCGACCTGCTCACGCTTGAGCGCCATTTGCACGGCTGTCGGCTGCGGCTTTTCCGGCGCCTTTTCGGCTTCCTGTTCGAGCTGTGCCTCCCGGGCGGCTGCCGCCTGCTGCTCTGCCGCCTTGCGCGCGGCTTCGATCGCCTCCTGGCGCTTTTGGATCTCGTGCACGCGCTTGGGCATGATGAGCATCATTTTGACGGTGTCCTCGCGGATGTTTTCGATCATCTCGTCAAACATGTCGAAGCCCTCGAGACGGTACTCCACGACCGGATCGTGCTGACCGTAGGAGCGCAGACGGATGCCTGCCTTGAGCTGATCCATGGCGTCGATGTGATCCATCCAGTGGGTGTCCACGCTCTTGAGCAGATAGACGCGCTCCATCTCGCGGATGGTCTCGGGCGGAACGATCTTCTCGTTCTCCGCAAAGATGGCGAGGGCGTCGTCCTTGATCATCTGGCCGATCTCGTCGGCTTCCATTTCCTCCAAATCGTCCAGATCAAGCTTATATTTCTCGGTATCGGTGATGATCCAATCCTTATAGTACTCTACCAAGCTCGGATAGTTCCAGTTCTCCTTGGGACCCTCGGGCAGATAGTGAGCGATGGAGGTGTCGATGGTGTCGCTGAGCATCTTGAGCACGGTCTCGTGGAGATCCTCGCCGTCGAGCACCTGGTCGCGCTGACCGTAGATGATCTCACGCTGGCGGTTGAGCACGTCGTCATACTGGAGCACGTCCTTACGAATGCCGAAGTTGCGCAGCTCCACCTTCTCCTGCGAGCTCTCGATGATATTGGTGAGCATTTTGTTTTCGATCGCGGTGTCCTCGTCCACGTTCATGCGCTCCATCATGGCACGCATGCGGTCGCCGCCGAACAGACGCATCAAATCGTCCTCGGTGGAGAGGAAGAAACGGCTCACGCCCGGGTCGCCCTGACGTCCGGAACGGCCGCGCAGCTGGTTGTCGATACGGCGCGACTCGTGGCGCTCGGTGCCGATGATCATCAGACCGCCTGCATCGCGCACCTGCTGTGCCTCGTCCTTGATCTCTTCCTTATATTTTTCGTTCAGCTCTTGGAAGGTCTTTCTGGCTTCGAGGATCTCCTCGTTGTCGGTCTCGGCATAGCCGGTCGCCTCCTCGATCAGCTCTTCGGGATAGCCCTGCTTGCGCATGGAGGACTTTGCCATATACTCCGCGTTACCGCCGAGAATGATGTCGGTACCGCGGCCTGCCATGTTGGTGGCGATGGTGACGGCGCCGAACTTGCCTGCCTGCGCGATGATCTCCGCTTCCTTGTCATGCTGCTTGGCGTTGAGCACGTTGTGCTGGATGCCGCGGCGCTTGAGCATTTTGGAGAGCAGCTCGGATTTTTCGATGGAGATGGTACCCACCAGCACCGGCTGACCGTTTTGGTGCACCTCAACGATCTGGTCGATGACCGCGTTGAATTTGCCGTTCTCGGTCTTGTAGACAAGGTCGGGCAGATCCTTGCGGATAACGGGCTTGTTGGTCGGGATCTCCACAACGTCGAGCTTGTAGATCTCCTGGAACTCCTCGGACTCGGTCTGACCGGTACCCGTCATGCCGGAGAGCTTTTTGTACAGACGGAAGTAGTTCTGGAAGGTGATGGTGGCAAGGGTCTTGCTCTCGGACTGCACCTTCACGCCTTCCTTTGCCTCGATCGCCTGGTGCAGACCCTCGTTGAAGCGTCTGCCGTACATCAGACGGCCGGTGAATTCGTCTACGATAATGACCTCGCCCTCCTTGACAACGTAGTCAACGTCGAGCTTCATCACGCCGTTTGCCTTGATCGCCTGGTTGACGTGGTGCTGAATGGTGAGGTTTTCGGGGTCGGTGAGGTTTTCGATATTGAAAAATTCCTCCGCCTTTTTGACGCCGAGTTGGGTCAGGGTGGCTGTCTTTTGCTTTTCGTCCACCACATAGTCAATGCCGTTTTCGGCGTAGTATTCGTCCATGTCCTGCTTGGAGTCGATCTCGGTAAAGCGCTCGAGCTTCAGGGTTTTGGCAAGACGGTCGGCGCGCTCATAGAGGTCGGTGGACTTGTCGCCCTGACCGGAAATAATGAGAGGTGTACGCGCTTCGTCGATCAAAATGGAGTCCACCTCGTCCACGATCGCAAAGGCGTGGCCGCGCTGCACCTTGTTCTCCTTGTAAACGACCATGTTGTCGCGCAGGTAGTCAAAGCCCAGCTCGTTGTTGGTGCCGTAGGTGATGTCGGCGTTGTAGGCGGCTTTTCTGCCGTCGTTGTCCAGGTCGTGGACGATCAGGCCGACGGTCAGCCCCATGTACTTGTAGAGCTTGCCCATCCACTCGGAGTCGCGGCGCGCGAGGTAGTCGTTGACGGTGACGATGTGCACGCCGTCGCCGGTCAGTGCGTTGAGGTACGCGGGCAGGGTGGCGACAAGGGTTTTACCTTCACCGGTTTTCATTTCGGCGATACGGCCTTGGTGCAGCACGATGCCGCCGATGACCTGCACCGGAAAGTGCTTCATGCCCAGCACGCGCCAGCTCGCCTCGCGGCACGCCGCAAACGCGTCGGGCAGGATATCGTCGGTGGTTTCACCGTTGGCAAGGCGTTCTTTGAGCAAAGCGGTCTGATTTTTCAGCTCGCTTTCGGACATAGCGGCATACTTTTCCTCCAACGCGAGCACCTTGTCCGCGATGGGCTTCACGCGCTTGACTTCGCGCTTGCTGTAATTGCCGAACATTGCTTTTAAAAAGTTTGCCATGTAAATGTTCCTTTCTGATGGTTGATATATGTAAATTGGTTTTGATTACGCTTTAAAATTTACATTTTTCCGCGCAGGCGCTGTGCGGCGGTTTCGAGCGCCGCCTCCGCGACGGGCATGGCGTATTCGCTGCCGAGTCCGGCGTCCTGCACCACGCACGCAAAGGCGAGCGGACAGTCGCTGTCGGTGGAATAGCCGACAAACCACGCGTTGGGGCGTTTTTCATCGCCGACCTCGGCGGTGCCGGTTTTGGCGTGCACCGTCAGCCCGCCGATGTTGTATGCGGGCAAAATGTCGTTGAGCTGCAGCGCGGTGTTGGGGTCGATGAGGTCGTGGCTTTGGTTGCGGGTGATGCCGATGTCCTTGAGCACATCGCCGGTGCCGCTTTGGATGTAGGTGGGATTCACCGCCTTGCCCTCGTTGGCGACCGCGGCGCACAGCATCGCCATTTGCATGGGATTCACCTTGTCCTCATACGCGCCGACGCCCTGTCCGACGCCCGTCCAGCCGAGCACGTTTTCGTCGTTGCCGGGGGCTTGGTAGTGCCCCTTGGCGGTGCCGACGTCGTCGATCTTAAAGGAGGCGTTGATGCCCATTTTTTCCGCCTGTGCGTTCATTTTGTCGGCGCCCAGCTCCACCGCGAGCTTGGCAAACACGATGTTGCAGGAGTGCTCCATCGCCTCCTTGATGCCGATCTCGCCGTGGGCGGTCTCGTTGTAGCAGTGCACCTCGTGGCCGCCGATGATCTCGGTGCCCTCGCAGTACCAGCTGCGGCTGTAGATGTCGGGAATGTTTTCGATCGCCGCCGCCGCCGTGACGATTTTAAAAATAGAGCCCGGCGTCAGCGCCGAGGACATGACGTTGTCCAAATACACGCCCTCATATTCGCTTTCGTTGTTTTCGTCGATCTGCGGCGGATTGGCAGGGTCGTAGCTGGGGGTGCTGACCGAGCAAATGACGTCGCCGGTTTTGTAGTTGTACACCACACACGCGCCGCGCTTGGGTTCGTCAAAGCCGGTGCTGAGCATGTTGTAGGCAGCCGCGCAGGTGGGCGCGTCCACCGTGAGGGTGATGTCGCGCGAGGTGCGCAGCGACTGCGGCATATTCAAGCCCCAAATCAGGCTGTAACCGATCAGGTTGGAGCGGTACTTGCTCTGCACCGCCGTGGAAATATTCAGGCTGTTGTCGCCGACCGTGTGCAGCAGTGCGCGCCGCACCGTTTCGTCCTCGTTGTACAGGCGTTCGCCGTCAACGGTTTCGGCAAGCGGCGCGCCGTTGCGATCCATAATTTTGCCCGCCTGCTCCAGACCGCCGTTGCCGGAGATATGCGCGTTGTAGGGCTGATCCACCCAGTCGCGCGCGCCGAGCACCAGCTCCACCGAAAAGAAGCCGATGCCGACGATAAATGCTATGGTAAACAGTAAAATCAGCGTGCTGCGCCGCAAAGTGCGCTTCATATGCTCACCGCCTTTTTTTAAATGGAAAATGGAAAGTGGAAAGTTAGGGTGCAAAGTGCATGGTGCATAGTGCATAGTGCATGGTGCATGGTGCATAGTGCATAGTGAAGGGTCGCTGCGCTCCGATTTGTAACGCCGTGTGCAGACGCTCCCACCGTCGCAATATAAATCGGGTGCGGGCAGCGCCCGCCCTTCACTTAACTCTTAACTCTTAACTCTTAACTCTAAACACTCAACTCTAAACAATCATTACGCATTATGATTATCGTTTGATGGAATAGGTGCGTTCGTCGGCTGCCTTGATGAAGGCGAGCAGTCCCCAGCAGGAGATCAGGCTGGAGCCGCCGCAGCTGACAAACGGGAAGGTCACGCCCGTCAGGGGCAGGATGTCGGTGGCGCCGAAGATGTTCAGCGACAGCTGCACCACCAAAAGTCCCGCCGCACAGCACGCCGAAATAGAGTAGAAGGTGCTGCGGCTGCGTGTGGTGATGGCGCGCGCGTAGATCATCAGCATCGCCACGGCAAGCGCGGTGACGATCGCGACGATCACGCCCATTTCCTCGGCGACCAGCGCAAACACCAGGTCGCTTTCGGATGCGAAATACTGCTTGAAATAGCCGTTGCCGATGCCCACGCCGAACAGGCCGCCGCTGGCGATATAGGTCAGCACGCGCACCTGCTGATAGCCTGCCGCTTCGTTGGCGTAGTCCCACACATGGCGGTACGCCTTAAAGCGGTTGAGCACGTAGTTGAAGCGGTCGCCGATAAAGTTGATGCGCTCCGCCAAAAAGCTGAGCAACCCAAACGTGCCTGCCACGGCGCCAACCGGCAGCAGCACGGTTTTGATGTCGCCCGAACGCATAAACGCCACGAGCAGGAAGGTGACGAAGAAGATGAGGGCGGTGCCGAAGTCGCTCATGAGCGCCAGCAAGCCCACACACACCACCGAATATATGATAAATTCAATGAGGTTGCGCTTGGTTTGCAGCTTGTCGAGCGCACCTGCGCCGACAAAAATGAAGATCGTTTTGACAAACTCGGACGGCTGGAACGAAATGGAGCCGATGTACACCCAGTTTGCCGCACCGTTGGTGACCCTGCCCAGCACGATGCTCGACGCGAGCATCAGCACCGAAACGATCATCATCGGCAGGCGGATCTTGTCGCTGCGGTCGGGATCCTCGATAAATTTGATAATGAGGCAGTACAGCACGATGCCGATGCCTGCCGCGGCGAGCTGGACATACGCCGAGCGCTCTGCCTGCCGCACCAGCATCATGACGCCGATGCCCGTTAAAAACAGCCCCAGCGCCTCCAGCTCAAAGTTGACGCGCCGCAGCGCAAAGTACGACACGGAGAAGAAGATCCACTCCGTCGCCGCCAGCGCGCCGAACAAAATCATGGGCGAATAGACGTTGCCGCCGTCGTTCCAGAACATCGCTTCCACCGCCATAAACAGGTGGAACATGGTGATCATGAACATCAGCTTCCACGCCTGGATCGCGGGCTTGTCGCTGACCTTGGAGAAAAACTTGTCCGAACGCAGCGGCGAATTGAAATCGTTGCCACGCTTTAACTGATACTCGGTGCTGCCGACCTTGATGATGTCGTCAATGAGCACCTGTGCCCTGCCGTTGACGCGCACCCCGTTGACAAAGGTGCCCGACATGCTGCCGACGTCGGAAACAAACCAGCCGGCGCTGCGCCGCAGCAGCACGCAATGGTTGCGCGACACCGACAAGTCGTTGATGACGATGTCGCTCGACTTGCTGCGCCCGATGGAATTTTCCCAAAACACCACGGGGATCATGCCGCCCGAGCGCGGATTATACAGCGACACCAGCGGCTTTTCGGGACGGCGGCGCCGCCGCATCGCCGCGTAGCACTGGTACACGATGATGATGGCGAGCAGCGGCATGACGATGCGCAAGCCCACCACGCCCGCGTCATAAAGCACGGATATATTGAACAAGAGGCAACCCCCCTTAACCGTAATCAAACATTAGATAGCTATACATACTAAATAATACTCCAAAAAACAAAAAAAGTCAACCGACCTCACACAGTTTTCACATTTTAGGTCAGCTGTCAGTCGTCAGCTGCCAGTTGGCAGTCATGCGGCTTTGCCGCAATTTATTCCTGCACATCACGCGGGATAGCGCGGTGACCTTGCATTTCCATACAGCGTTTGCACAGGAATGAATAGACGGCAAGCCGTCATGAATTGTTTTACAAACATGAAATGTTTTTTCAAAACATGAATAGTACCTTCGGTACAGTAAAAGCACGGGCGCACACGCCAAACCCTGCCAAAACAAAAAAGCCATCCGCCGGGATGACTTTTTGCTGAAATTGTGTTTTTTTGAAATTGTGTGATGTGCCGATCAGCAGAAGAAAACGTCCATTTCGCTCTCTTCACCGTCAGCCACGAAATATGCCTTGCTCGCTTCGGGCTTGAGGTATACGGCGATCTCCTTGGCGTCCTTGCCATAGGTAGCCTTGACATTGGCGATCACTTCGTCAATGGAAACCTGCGCACCGCCAAACTCTACAAAGAAGTTCACCTTGGTTTCAGCGGGCTTCTTGGGAGCTGCTTTTTTGGGAGCAGCCTTTTTCGCAGGAGCCTTTTTCGCAGTTTTCTTTTCCTCAACAGCGTCAACTACAGCCTCAACTTTATCCTCGACTGCTTTTGCTGCCTTTTTGATTTCTTTTTCCGCTGCGGTAGCAGCTTTCTTGGTTCTCGGCATCAAAAATCCCTCTTTTCATTTGTTTGTTATTTCGTAAGAAAATAAACATTTCTTTGCCTGCACGTTTATTATACCGTTAACCAAAAAAATTGTCAATCATTACAAATTATTTTTGTCGCTTAGTACATATTTTAAGAAATTATCATTTTCAGTTGGTTACTTTTAACAATATGTTTTGCGATATTTTGTCAATAATACAGTATTGACACGCCAAAGCCGCTTTATAAGCCGCATTTTTGGCAGGCGGCGCCGGTGTGGACGCGCCTGTTAACTTATTTATTGAAAAAAAGCTGCCCGTGTGTTACAATGATAACAGAAAGAGGGGATGCGTGTGTTTTTAGACAATTTTTTGCTGATCGCCCAGCAGGTGCTGGTGCTGTTTATTTTGATCGGCGTCGGCTTTGCCTGCGGCAAGGCAGGCGCTATTACGGAACATGCGTCCAAAAAAATGACCGACATCGTGCTGTATGTCGTGACGCCCTGCGTCATGGTCAACGCCTTTCAGCGCCCGTTTTCGATGGATATGCTCGGTCAGGTGCTGTTGGCAGCGGTCGTGTCGTTTGTGATTTTGGCGCTGTCCGTTGTGCTGGTCAGGGCGGTGTTCCGCGACAAGGACGTTGCCCGCAAAAAGGTGCTGCAGTTTTCCGTGGTGTTTTCCAACTGCGGCTTTATGTCGCTGCCGCTGCAAAAGGCGCTGCTGGGCGACGAGGGCATGTTTTTCGGCTCGGTGTTCGTCGCCGTCTTTAACGTGGTGGTGTGGACATACGGCTTGGTGGATATGAGCGGCGACAAAAAAGCGCTGTCGCTGAAAAAGCTCTTGCTCAACCCCGGCATCATCGGCTTTGCCGCGGGTATGCTGATGTTTTTGACGGGCGTGCAGCTGCCGGTGTTTGTGTCGGAGCCGATCCGTCACCTCGCCAACCTCAACACACCGCTGCCCATGCTGATCATCGGCTATTATCTCACCAACGCCAAATTTAAAACCGCGTTCACCGACGCAGGCGCCTATATCGCCATGGCGCTGCGGCTGGCGGCGGTGCCGCTGGCGGTGCTGTTTGCCATGGCGCCGTTCGGGCTCAACCGCAATTTGATCATCGCCTTTGTCATCGCCTGCTCCGCGCCGACCGCCGCCACCACCACCATGTTCGCGTCCAAATTCAACCGCGACGTCGAGCTGTCGGTGGGCATCGTCGCCGCGTCCACGCTGCTGTCCGTCGCCACCATGCCGCTGGTCGTCGGCTTGGCGTACACCGTTTGCCCGTAGGCAGTGGGCAGTCGTCAGTTCCACGTCGTAAACGACGTGGAAAGGGAGACCGCGAGGGTCTCCCCTACGAAAAGTACAACGTTTTCCGTACAATCGTAGTGACAGCCCTTGCGGCTGTCAATCCTGCCGCCGTGCGGCAGGAAAGGGAGACCGCGAGGGTCTCCC
>CAMKOU010000077.1 GCA_946414505.1 uncultured Clostridia bacterium
CCTTCCCCTCGGGGGAAGGCTTATGGTGCCGGCTGCAACGTTTTGAGCCAGCCCCGAGATCGGAAACCATTGTTTTTCTATGCAAAATCGGTTTGACAGGAAAACAGAAGCGTCACCTTTAATACGTAAGGGGCTTGCTCAAAACTCAACCGGAGAGTAAAAGAGCCAAGCCCCTGTTTTTGTTATGGCAATACCGCATCATTCAGGTGTGCGGTGTTGCCTTATAAAAAACCGGCTCGCTCACTCGTTTCGGAGTGGGGAGCCGGTTTGTTTTATCCTACGCGGTTATAGTCCTCGCAAATCAAATTCATGCCCTTAAAGAGCTTGTGGCAGTAGATGAACGGTCCGGCGATGATGAAAGCGCCGAGCACGCCCCACAGCCAAAAATCCTTTGCGCCGAAGTTGTGGCGAATACCACGGCGCCGCAGCTCTCTGCCGACGCGCGCGGACAGCTTGCTGTACCACACCAGCGGCACGATGCCGAGCGTCAGCCACGAAAACAAAAAGCACACCAGGCAATAGTGCATGGTTTTTTGACCGTCATATCTGCTTGCCGCCGTATTGATGCTGACGGACACGTTCGACATCACCACAATGCCGTAAATGCCGAAGGTGATCAGCGACAAAAAGAAAAACTTGGGCAGGCTGCGATTGGTCGCCAGCTGCCGTGCCGGCGGCGCCTGCCACGGCTGCGGATAGGTTCCCTGCGGATAAGGCTCCGGCGGATATGCCTCTTGCGGATAGGCTTCCTGCGGATAAGGCTCCTGCGGATATGCCTCTTGCGGATAGGCCTCCTGCGGTACTTCGGCATTCGCATAAGGATTGTACGCATCCGCCGCTTCCGTCGCGTTTATCTCCATTGGCGCCGGCTGCGGTTCGCTTGCGCACGGCTGTCCGCAGGCGGAACAGAATTTGGAGCCGTCGGGATTGACGGCGCCGCAGTGGGGACAATTCATTACACTCTCTCCTTTTTCAATCAAAATCGTCACAGCTGCTTATTTACGGAGCTTTTTTATCTCCTCCGTGCTCAGCAGCAGAGATGCCAGCGCGGCGAGCAGCGTGCCGACCGCGCAAAAAATGACGGCATACGGGATGGCGGACTGGGTAAAAACCTTGACGACCGTGTCGGTTTGCGGAAAATCGGCGTTCTTCCACAAGGAAACAAGCACCAAAACCATCACCGACGCGGCAACGAAAAACAGCGCCGACGATCTCAGCCGGTAAAGCACATTCATGCAGGCTGCCGCCATCAGTGCCGCGGCAACAAAATACAGCAGCAAGGGCACAAACGCCTCCTTGCGCGTGGCGTCGGTGCCGATCATTTGGTTGACGGCGCCGATCATATTAAACAGCACCGACTGACCGGGCGTCACCTCCACCGCGACGGGACACAGCGGAATAAACACCGTGATCAAACCGAACAGCGCGCTGATGAGCAGCGCAGTATAGGCAGGCTTTTCCGACGGCGGCACCTGTGCAAAATAGCCCTTGTCGGAAGCGTTGGGTTGTGACATATACATTCCTCCTGTCAGCGAACGCGGCTGCGCTGTGCCAGCTGCACGGACGAAAACACGATGCCCGTTAAGCCCAGCGCCACCACAAGATACGGCGCGACGGTCAGCCAATCGCCGGTGCCGCCGCTGCCGCTGACAAACCAGTTGCCGGCGATGGCGGCGCGGTCAAATAAAAATGCGATCCAGTACAGACCGACGTTGGTGTAGAGGATGGAGCCTGCCAGCCCCACACCGCCTGCCGACCGGATGCAGACAAACGAAAAAATCGCCCACAGCAGATGAAACACCATCGGCACCAAAAACATGATCAGAATGACAGCGCCGGTCAGTTGTCCGGATGAGTTGGTATAAAACAGGCTGTTATGATCGAGCAGCTTGATCGCATATTCCAGCGCGCCGTAGGTGCGGCCGCCGTTCATGCCGTACAGACGGATGTGCGGCAGCAGCGGCAGCGCCAAGCACGCCAGCGCCAGCAGACCGCTGAGGATATAAAACACGATGGCGCCGACAGAGCGGCCGCTCTTTTGCGGCGGCTGCTGCGGCGGATAGGGTGTATATTGCCGGAAATTTTGCGGCGCATAGCGGCGATAGTCCGCCCCCGGCGCCGGAGTGTTGTTGGCGCGGCGATAGTCGCTTGCGTTGCTGCTGTAGCCGTCACGGTAGCTGTTGGGGATCACCAGCTCCTCCGGCAGCGGTGCGCCGCACACCGCACAGTATTTCGCGCCGGGCGCATTGCTGCCGCGGCATTGTTGACATAGCATAAACGTCCTCCTGTTTTTTTGGAGAATACACAGATTATTATAAACCATGGGACGATATTTGTAAAGTAAAGATTTTGTAATTTCAGATGTCAGTCGTCAGCTGTCAGTGGTCAGTGGTCAGTAGGGGCGACCATTGGTCGCCCGGGACAAGCAGCCACACGCTTCCGTGCAATCGTAGTGACAGCCGCAAGGGTGATTCCCCTGTGGGTAATACGGAAACGTGTGGTTTTCCTACATTTTAATGTACCGAAGGTACAATTCATGTTTGCAAAACAATTCATGTTTGTAAAACAATTCATGACGGCTTGCCGTCTATTCATTCCTGTGCAAACGCTGCACGGATATGCAAGGTCGCCGCTCTATCCTGCGTGGTGCGCAGGAATGAATAGCGCTTATGCGCATGAATTGGCTGCGCCATGAATGGTTCCTGCGGAACATGAATGGCGGCATAGCCGCATGACTGACCAACACATTAGGAAATCGCCTTACACATAAAAACGGGACACACGTTTTTATCCGTGTGCCCCGCGTCGTTTTTACAGATTCACCTCGGGCAGACCGGCAAAGCCCTTTGCCAAGTCCTCGTCGGTGGGGATGTAGTCGGTCATTTCGCCGTCGTTGTACTTTTGGTAGGCGACCATGTCGAAGTAGCCCGTGCCGGTCAGACCAAACACGATGTTTTTCGCCTCGCCGGTTTCCTTGCACTTGAGCGCCTCGTCGATCGCAACGCGGATGGCGTGGCTGGATTCGGGCGCCGGCAGGATGCCCTCTACGCGCGCGAATTTTTCCGCCGCTTCAAATACCGCCGTCTGCTCCACGCTGGTAGCTTCCATCAGGCCGTCGTGGTACAGCTGCGACAGCACGCTGCTCATGCCGTGGTACCGCAGACCGCCTGCGTGGTTCGCCGAGGGAATGAAGCCCGAGCCGAGCGTGTACATCTTCGCCAGCGGGCACACCATGCCGGTGTCGCAGAAGTCGTAGGCGAACTTGCCGCGCGTAAAGCTGGGGCAGGACGCAGGCTCTACGGCGATGATGCGGTAATCCGCTTCGCCCCGCAGCTTTTCGCCCATGAACGGGGCGATCAGGCCGCCGAGGTTGGAGCCGCCGCCGGCGCAGCCGATGATGATGTCCGCCTTGACGCCGAGCTTATCGAGCGCGGTTTTGGTTTCCAAGCCGATGATGCTTTGGTGCAGCAGCACCTGGTTGAGCACGCTGCCCAGCACATAGCGGTAGCCCTCGGTAGAGGTCGCCACCTCGACCGCCTCGGAGATCGCGCAGCCCAGGCTGCCGGTGGTGCCGGGATGGTCGGCAAGGATCTTTCTGCCGATGGCGGTGGTTTCGGACGGCGACGGGGTCACGTCGGCGCCGTAGGTGCGCATCACCTCGCGGCGGAACGGCTTTTGCTCGTAGCTGACCTTGACCATGTATACCTTGCAGTCGAGGCCGAAGTAGGAGCACGCCATCGACAGCGCGGTGCCCCACTGACCGGCGCCGGTCTCGGTGGTGACGCCCTTCAAGCCCTGCTTTTTGGCGTAGTACGCCTGCGCGATCGCGGAATTGAGCTTGTGGCTGCCGCTGGTGTTGTTGCCCTCGAATTTATAGTAGATGTGCGCGGGCGTGTCGAGCGCCTTTTCCAAAAAGTACGCGCGGATCAGCGGCGACGGACGGTACATTTTATAAAAGTCGACGATCTCCTGCGGGATGTCGATATAGGGATCGGTGTTGTTCAGCTCCTGCGCGATCAGCTCCTCGCAGAACACGGGCGCCAGCTCCTCGGCGGTCATGGGCTGCAGCGTGCCGGGGTTGAGCAGCGGCGCAGGCTTGTTTTTCATGTCCGCGCGGACGTTATACCATTTGGTCGGGATCTCACTTTCGTCTAAGTAGGTTTTGTAGGGGATTTTGTTTTCTTTCATGGTGATAGCTCCTTTTTAAATGTGATGATGACGCTTGCGAACAAGCGCTTTGCCAAAACAAAAAACCTGTCTCGGCAATCAATTGCCGGGACAGGTACTAACCTGCGGTGCCACCCTGCTTGACGAAAAAGCTTCGCCCACTCATTACGTACTGACATACGCCGACCTGTGTTACGGTAAGTCACGCCGTCGCCCATACTCCACAAAAGCGTTTCTGTTTGCCCTCGAAAGTCCATTCGGCACTGTTTTCTCTGCCGCGATCCCACCATCCGCAGCTCTCTGTAAGAGAAGTGGCACTGCCTACTCACTCTTTCTCATCGGTTTACACACATTTTACACGGAAAGCAGCGGTTTGTCAATAGTTTTTTAGGGAAAACTTTTAGTAATTTAATGCAATAAAGGGTTTATGTCAGTAGTCAGTTGTCAGTAGGGGCGACCATTGGTCGCCCGCGGATAGGACTACTGACTACTGACAACTAACCACTGACTACTGACCACTGACTACTGACTACTGACTACTGACTACTGAAAAGATTGACGGTTTCGCGCGCTTGTGGTATACTATTGCAAGAATCAACGAGAGGAAATGACGGCTATGGCAAAGGCGGTGCCGCTGTTCAGCGGCAGTAAGGGAAACAGCTATTTTATCGGCGCAGGCAACGAGGGCGTTTTGATCGACGCCGGCAAAAACTGCAAGCAGATCGAGCTGGCGCTGGCGCTCAACGGCATTGCGCCGCAGCAGGTCAAAGCCCTGTTTATCACCCACGAGCACACCGACCACTGCGCCGCCGTGCGCGTGCTGGCAAAAAAATACAAAATCCCCGTTTATGCCAGCGCCGGCACGCTGCGCGCGCTGGAAACGGGCGGCAAGCTGGATCCGCGCACCGAGGCGCATGTGATCGAAACGGAGATCGCGCTGGGCGACATGCTCATCCGCCGCATCAACACGCCCCACGACGCGGCGGAAAGCTGCTGCTACCGCGTGGTGACGCCCGACGGCAAGGCGGCGCTGGTCGCCACCGACATGGGCACGATGACCGACGGCGTGCGCGCCGCGGCGGCAAACAGCGACTTTGTGGTGCTGGAATCCAACCACGACGTGGACATGCTGAAAACGGGCCCGTACCCCTACCTCCTTAAAAAGCGCATCCTGTCCGACAGAGGGCATTTGTCCAACGACGCGTGCGCCGCCGAGCTGACGGAGCTGGTGAACAGCGGCACGCTGCGGCTGATGCTGGGGCACCTCAGCGAGCAAAACAACACGCCCGCACTGGCGCTGCGCACGGCGCTGTGTGAGCTGGAGCGCGCGGGTATGCGCTATAACAACGACTTCACGCTGGACGTCGCCCCGGCGACAGCGTGCGCAAAGAGTGTGATTTATTAATGCTGCGCGTCAATATCATTTGTATCGGCAAAATCAAGGAAAAATTTTATACGGACGCCATCGCCGAGTATGCCAAGCGGCTGGGCGCGTTTTGCCGCTTTGCGGTGACGGAGCTGCCCGAGGAGCGCATCAAAAGCAACACCCCCAACGCCGCGCAGATCGGCGAGGTGCTGACCGCCGAGGGCAGGCGGATATTGCAGAAAATCAGCCCGTCCGATTACGTCATCGCCCTGTGTATCGAGGGTAAGCTGCAATCGAGCGAGGCGCTGGCGCAAACGCTCGCCGACGCCGCCGTTGCCGGAAAAAGCACGGTGGACTGCATCATCGGCGGCAGCTACGGGCTGAGCGACGCAGTCAAAAGCCGCGCCGACCTGCGGCTGTCCATGAGCCGCATGACGTTTCCGCACCAACTCGCGCGCGTCATCCTCACCGAGCAAATTTACCGTGCCTTCGAGATCAACGCCGGGGGGAAATATCATAAGTAATGCGTAATGCGTAATGAGCGGGCAACCACGCGTTTCCTTTTGATTCGTAGGGGCAATCCCTTGCGGTTGCCCTTTCCTGCCGCTCCGCGGCAGGAATTGACAGGGGCAAGCCCTGTCACTACGATCGTATGGAAACGTTGTGGGCGTGCTCGCTCCTACACATAAAGGAGACAAAATGGCTTTAGACGGCATTTTTTTACGGCATATCAAAAAGGAGATCGAAGAAACCGCGCTCGGCGCGCGGGTGAATCAAATCTACCAGCCCAACCGCGACGAGCTGGTGGTCGTGCTGCGCACCTATGGCGGCGCCAAAAAGCTGCTGCTGTCCTCGCGCGCCAACTCGCCGCGCGTGAATTTTTGCACCCAAACGCCCGAAAACCCGGCGCAGCCGCCGATGTTTTGTATGCTGCTGCGCAAGCGCTTGGGCGGCGGCAAGCTGGTGGGCGTGCGGCAGCTCGGCTGCGACCGCGTGCTGTTTTTGGACTTCGACTGCATCAACGAGCTGGGCGATATCGAGGGGCTGAGCATCGTCTGCGAGATCATGGGCATGTACAGCAACATCATCGTCATCCACCGCGACACGGGCGTGATCGTCGACGCGTTAAAGCGCGTGGATCTGACCATGAGCAGCCGCCGCTTCGTCCTGCCGAACATCCGCTACGAGCTGCCCGACGCGCAGGACAAGCTGAATGTATTGGAGCACACGCCCGACGACGTCGCGCAGGCGGCGCTGGCGCTGCCTGCCGAGCTGCCGCTTGCCAAGGCGCTGATGCAGGTGGTGCAGGGCATTTCGCCCATTGTGTCGCGCGAGCTGGCGTTCCGCGTCGCCGAGGGCGCCACCAACCGTTTGGAGGGCGATTTATACGCCAAGCTGCTGACCGTTTTAGGCGCATTCAAAGAAACGGCGGCGCGCTGCGACCAACAGCCGTGCATCGTCTACCGCGAGGACGGCCACCCGATGGATTTCTCGTTTTTCCCCATCACCCAATACGGCGGCTTTTTGCGCGTGCAGCCGACCGGCGGCTTTTCGGAGACGGTGGACGCGTTTTATGAGGAGCGCGACGCGCGCGAGCGGATGCGCGTCAAAAGCCACAGCCTGCAAAAGCTGCTGACGAATGCGATCGACCGCACCGCGCGGAAAATCAGCAAGCAGCAAGCCGAGCTGGCGCAGTGCGGCAACCGCGAACAGCTGCGCATCTGCGGCGACCTGCTGCACGCGAACCTGTACCGCATCGCGCGCGGCGCCGCCGTTGCCGAGGTCGAAAACTTTTACGACGAAAACGGCGGCATCCTGCGCATTCCGCTGAACCCCGCCATCTCCCCTGCCGCCAACGCGCAAAAGTATTATAAGGATTACCAAAAGGCAAAAACCGCCGAAACGGTGCTCGCCGAGCAAATCGAAAAGGGCAAAACGGAGCTGGCGTATTTGGAGTCGGTGGCGGACAGCGTCGAGCGCGCCGAAACCGAACGCGAGCTCAGCCAGATCCGCGAGGAGCTGACCGAGCAGGGCTATTTGCGCCGTCCCAAGGGCAAGGCGCCCAAGCAGGGGCAGCTGCCGCCCAAGGCGTTTCAAACCTCCGACGGCTTCACCGTGCTGGTGGGGCGCAACAACCGCCAAAACGACGTTCTCACCCTGAAAACCGCCGCCAAAACCGACATTTGGCTCCACACCAAGGACATCCACGGCTCGCACGTCATTATCCGCACGGACGGAAAGCCCGTCAGCGAGCAGGCGATTTTAGAAGCGGCGCAGCTTGCCGCCTACCACAGCAAGGCGCGCGAAAGCACCAACGTGCCGGTGGACTACACCCTTGTCAAGCACGTCAGCAAGCCCGCCGGCGCCAAGCCCGGCATGGTGATCTACGTCAAAAATAAAACGGTGTACGTCGACTCCGTCTGTCAGTAGGCAGTCGTCAGCGGTCAGTCGTCAGCGGTCAGTTGTCAGTAGTCAGTTGTCAGTAGGGGCGACCATTGGTCGCCCGCGGATAGGAAACTGCGTGTTTCCTAAACAACGTCGGCATAATAGGACACCACGCCTTGGGCGCACCCATGTGTGCGCCCGGGATAGAAAACCATTCGTTTTTGTGGCAGATACGGTTTGACAGGAATATGCCCCCAAAAAATACTTATCACAAAAAAGGGGCTGGCTCAAAACTCATTTTATGAGTAAGAGCCAAGCCCCGTTTTTG
>CAMKOU010000078.1 GCA_946414505.1 uncultured Clostridia bacterium
TGTGATGTGCGCGTATCTGTGTATGACCATTTTGCTCGCCGGTCTTTTGATGATGAACCGGCAGCGCGTGCTGTATATCTACAGCGTGGCTTTCCCGGTGATGGTGGTCGGCGGCTTGCTGGAATATATCGTTATTGCCGATTACTTCTACCGCAAAAAAAATCTGGAGCTGCAGGAGCATACCACCAGCTACGGCAATTCGGTGGAGGGCGTGTCGCGTTTTATCCGCAATATGATGCAGTGCACCGACAGGGAACGATTTTTTGAAACAGCCTTTGAGGAAACCAAAACGCTGCTTGTCGACTATAATCCCGGCAATGAGGGCTTGACCTGCTGCGCCGCCGTGATAGAGGATGACAGCTGTAACGAGCTGTTCAACAGCGGCGTCGGTTCCTGTAACTACCGCGCGATCGTGGCAAGCAGTGACAAAACCCAAAAAAACTGCATGGTTTTTGAATCCTATTTTGATTTTGTCATGCGCGACGGTGACACACCCGGCGCGGTACTGCATTTTGAAAACATCGTCGATGGTTTGGATATGTTTTTTGTCAGTATGCTGGAAACCATCTACTGCGGACTGGAAACGACATACGAAAACACATTCCGTTCCGGTAACAGCCAAAATCTCAACGTGATGTTTACCGAGCTGGCGGAAGACGCCGAAATCGACAACGGCTATACCGGCGAGCATCTGGAGCATGTTTCCCGCTACACCGGCGCGCTGTGCCGCAGGCTGGACATGGACGAAGACAGGGTGCAAATGATCGCAACAGCGTCCAAGCTCCACGACCTCGGCAAGCTCGCCGTACCGAAATACATCATTAACAAACAGGGACGCTTTAACGAGGAAGAGCGTATTATCATCAACAGCCATACCAAATTCGGCTATACCATCCTTTCCGCGTTTGACGAGGATCCGCTTATCGCCACGGCGGCGACCATCGCGCTGTATCATCACGAGTGCTACGACGGCAGCGGCGTCAACGGCTTGGAGGGCGAGGCGATCCCGCTGGAGGCGCGCATAGTCACTATCTGCGACGTCTACGACGCGCTCACCACCGAGCGTACCTATAAGACGGCGTGGAGCAAAAAGGACGCTATCAATTACTTGGTGGCGCAAAAGGGTAAGATTTTTGACCCGAAGCTCACCGATTTGTTTGTTGAGGAAATTACGGCGCCCGCAGCCGGATAGAAAGGCGGTTTGAGGCATGAAAAGAAAAAATAAAAAAGATGCTGCACCCGAACAACCGTTGACTGCGGAGGAACAGCAATTTACAGATCTGCGCGAAAAGCGGAAGCAAAAGCTGCTTATATTTCGCAAACGCCTGAAATGGTACCATATTTTAATGGCAGTGATCGTTCTGGCGATTATCGCCTTGTTTGTGGGCTGGCATTTAAAGCCCAAGCGCGAGATGAACGTGGTCGTGATCGACAAAACCGTGCTGTCCTATTCGGAGGATGAGGACATCAACAAAGACCACATCTACCGTAAGCACCAAGGCTTTGTCCGTATCCTCAACCAGCAGCGCTACATCAAGGAGGACACCACCGATTACGATTATAAAAAGGATTATTTCGGTCCTGCGGTGGATGAGGAGGGCGCCTACAGCCACGACACCGATTTGGGCGACGCCACCGGATCGCCCGATTTGGTGTATTTGTGCGACGGCTACGGCATGGGCAACGACACCTTCGGACACTACAACGGCAGCACACCGCTCAACGCGGGTATTTCTTCCGACGAAATGTCCTACATTTCCTTCGCGCACGAATACGGCGCGCAGGTGGTCACCGAAATGGCGCTGTTCAGTTCGCCGATGTCCGATTCCGTATTTGCCCAAATGACGGCGCTGACCGGCGTAACGCCCACCAAGTGGATCGGCAGATACCTCGTCGATTTGGAGGATTTCAGCGACGTGCCCGACTGGGCGCCGCCGATGTACGAGCAGCAGGAGGGTGTGGAATGGCGTTTCACGGGTCCCGGTATCCTGCTCGTTTCCAACGACGGAAAAATCATAATTCTGGAGCAGAACACCGATTTCACCTCTCAAAATTTGCTGCAAATATATATCAACGACGACTATAAAAGCGAATTCGGCGGCTGTGACCAGTGCAATTTTTACAACTGGTTTGAGTTGGTCGAGCCGAACTACGGAACCGAAACCATTGCCACCTTTGCGTTCGACCTCAACGCGGTCGGCATGGAAAAAATAAAGGAAATCAGCAAAACGCCGCGTTTTGCCGCCGTGACCCGCCGACAGGAGGAGGGGTATGCGCCGGTGTATTACTTCGCCGGCGACTGCTGCGACTATGTCAACGGCGATCGTTACGGATGCTTTTTGTTCGCAAATGAGTTCTTCAAGTTTCTGTCCTATGACCGTCAGGGCGATATTTCCAACTTTTACTGGCGCTTTTACACGCCGATGCTGCGTCATATTTTAGATAACACCACCTCGAGAAAGCATGAGGAAGACACCAAAAAGAAGCACGCGGAGGTAGCGCGCATCAACAACGGCAGCTTTCAGGTGCTGGAGGAAGACAAGTGGAAGAGCCTGCGCCTAAAGGCAATTTCCATCAACGCACAAAAGCCCGGCGAAAAGCTGTATTCACGTGACTTTACCTTTTATGAGGCGCTGCTGAGCAGTGCGGGCGACATGGGCATTAACTGCATTACCGCCAAAACCCTGCTGCCGCCTGAGTTTTACGCGGCGCTGAGCCGCTACAACAAGCAACACCCCAATAACCCGATGTATCTGCTGCAGCACATTGTGCCGCCGGACGGATTGAAGCCTGCCGACTATCTATCGGAGGACGGTTTGGGGAAATGGCGCACGGAGATCGAGAGCGTCATCAAGGCGCTGCACGGCGAAATGTCCGTCGAGGGTGCCAAAACCGGCAAAGCCAACTATTTTATTGATGTTTCCGCGTATTTGCTCGGCGTCACCATCGATCCTGCCTTTGACGGCATCCCCAAGCTTGCCGACTATCAGTTCGAGGGCGGTTTTACGACTAAAAAAAGCGGTGCGCAGGGCTTTGCCGCCATGCTGTATAACGAGGCGCAGCGTGTTTCCAAGGAAACCTACGACTATTACATGCCGGTTTCCGTCAGCACACCGTTAACGTTAACGCAGGGACTGTGGTTTGTCAAGGATGAGGCTGCTTTTGTGCAGGAGAATATGGTTAAAGATACTTACAAACCGTACTTTTATAACGATATCCTGCTCGACAATGCCGTGATACAAAGCAATGCCGCTCCCCAGCAGGGAGTGTATGACCGGTACCTGTCGGTATTTGGCGCCATCTCCGAAAATGTGCCGTCCGCACTGGTCTCCGGCTTGAGCGTTTCTCCTGTCAACGAGGTGTACGGGCAGGACGCTGTCACCGAAAAGGAGCAGGGCGAAAGGCTGGTGGAGGCGCTGCGTGCGGCAAAGGACAGTCAGCTGCTGGGCGCGGTCATCTACGACCTCAACGACAGCTGGGACGGCGTGTCGGAGGACATGAGCCGCTTTATCGCCGCACCGGAGGACAGCTATTTGTGGCACAACACCTGTGACACCACGCAGACCACCGGCATTATCGCCGAGGACAGCGTGGCGCCCCAAACGCCGGGACTGGTGCTGACCGACGACGACTTGGTGCAGTCGCTGGCACTTTCCAACGACGCCGGCTACCTGTACCTCACGATCCAGCTGTTTGAGGAGATCGACTATAAAGAGCTGGCGATGTTTGTCGGTCTGGACACCTTCCAGCGCAACGACGGTGAATATTTTTACGCCAAGGATTTCACCGGCAACTCCTTGTCCGGTATGGAGTTTTCGCTTCGCTTTGACGAAAAGCAAAAGGCGGCGCTGTATGTGATCGACAGCTACGACCGTTCGCGCGGTTCGGCAATCACCAAGGAAAGCTATACCGCCGCGTATCAAAAGGTGGCGGATCTTGTCTACGGCAGCTTCAGCTCGGGCGACAATCAGTTTTATCAAACCGGTTCCACCGTTTACGTGCGCTTGCCGTGGACATGGCTGAACGTGGCGGATCCGTCGAAAAAGCTGGTGCTCAACGACCCGAATATCACAACGGCGCGTGCCAAAACAGCCGGAACCAACGGCGTGCTGGCGTCGGTGATGATCGGTGACCGCAAATCGAAGGACGTTATGTATGCTTTCCCGCAGGATAAGCATGACCCCGGCTACAAGGTGTTTCAGTGGAGCAAGTGGGAAACCGCAGAATATACGCTGCGGCGCCGCGACAGCTTTGCTGTTTTGAAAAAATTCTTTGCATAACCAAACCGGTGTATCGGCAGAAAGGAGAGGTGCGCTGTGAAAATTGAATTAATCAGCGTCATCGGGCTGCTTCTCTGTTTATTGATTATCGGCATTTTGTACATTCTTCACTACCGTTTGGCAGAGCTGCAGGACGAGCACATCGCGCGGATAGACAATATCCGCCAACGGCTGAATATTCATGTAGAAGGGGTGCTGTTTGCCCCGACCGAAAGCAGCCGTCAGCTGGAAATCCAGGCGCTCGCTGCGGAAATCAACGGTGACTTTGAAGTGTACGAGCTGGCGATTCAGGCGATCGAGCAGTATAAGGGCAGCGAGCATCACGCCGACCCTGAAAAAATGCGTCGTCTGATCGCACAGGTCAACGAGCAGGTGAACCCCGTGGAAATATACGCCAAAATGTTGGATTCCAACGATGTGTACCACCGCGGCTATGGCTGTCGCCGTTTGGCAGAGCTGGGCGCTACGGAGTACCGCGAGCAAATCGCGGAGCTGGTAGACGACAAGCACCGCGACCTCGCCTACAACGCGGCGATGGCGCTGTGTCAAATGGGGGATACGGAGCGCGTGGCGGCGTACTTGATCAGCATTCAAAACGACCGCCTGTATTCGGGCAGGCTTGTCAATGAGTTTTTCGCAAAGTTTACCGGCAGCCGTCAGGAGCTGGCGGAAAAGGTGTTTGAAACCTGCAACCCCTACATGCGCTGCACGGTGATCAAAACCCTCGGCGAATACAAAATCGACGCCTTCCGCGATATGTACATGCAGGGCGCCGCAGGCGATGATTTTCAGCTGAAGATCGCCTGTGTCAAGGCGCTGGCGGCGTTTGGCTATCCCGAAGACGAACAAATTTTGCAAATGGCAGCGCAGGACAAGGACTGGGTCATCCGCTCCTCCGCCATCCGCGGCCTTTCACGGCTGCACACCTCTACCGCGCTTGCAACCGTAAAGCGCGGGCTGAGCGATAAGGAATGGTGGGTGCGCCAAACGGCGGCGCAGGTCATTACCAACATGGATATTTCCGCAAAGGATCTGGAGGAAATACTCGGCGGCTACGACCGTTTTGCCGCCGACGCCATGAAAGCCGTGCTGTACCGCACGGTAGACACCGAAGGCTAAGACAACCTGAGAAGAGAGGAGCACTTATGGGCTTTCTAAACGCTGTCCGCAGCTTTATCGTTGTATTCAACTTTTTTTGTATGGCGTTTACGCTGATACTCAATATTATCTACATTATTCAGCTGTTCGTTTCGCTGGTGCGCGTGCATAAGCATTACGACAAAAACTTTTCGGACGATTTTCACAGCTATGTAGACAGTGAAAATTTGTTGCCGATCTCACTGATCATCCCCGCCTACAACGAGGAAGAAAATATCGTGCAAAACGTGCGGTCGCTGATGAAAATGAACTATCCGCATTTTGAAATCATTGTTGTCAACGACGGCTCTACCGATAAAACGGGCGAGCTGCTTGTCAAGGCGTTTCATATGCACAAAATCGAAACATCTATCCGCTATCAAATTCCCACCGAAAAAATCGAGGGTGTGTATTTCAGCAAGGAATACCCCAACCTGCTGTATGTGCACAAGAAAAACGGCGGTAAGTCCGACGCGCTGAACGCCGGCATCAATATTTCCCGCTATCCGCTGTTTACCTGCTTAGACGCGGACTCGCGTTTGGAAAAGGACGCGCTGCTGCGCCTTTCTCTGGAATTTTTGAAGGATTCGCGCACGGTGGTAGCGGGCGGCTTGGTGCGTATCGCCAACGGCTCGCGCATTGTGGACGGCGAGCTGAAGGGCTTTTCCATGCCCAAAAAGCTGATCGAGCGTTTCCAAATCGTCGAATATTACCGTTCCTTTTTGATGGGACGTGTCTTTTGGAGCTCCACCAATTCGCTGCTGATCGTATCCGGCGCGTTCGGCTTGTTCCGCAAGCAAACGGTGATCGACGTCGGCGGCTACAAGCGCAACACCATCGGCGAGGATATGGAGATCGTGGTGCGTATCCACCGTTACATGCACAAAAACCACAAAAAATACCGCGTTAAGTTTAACGAGTTTTCCATTTGCTGGACACAGGGACCGATGTCGATGAAGGATATCCGCAGCCAGCGGCGCCGCTGGCAAATCGGTTTGATGGACACCCTGATCTCACACGCGGGCATGACGCTGAATCCGCGCTACGGCTTTGTGGGGCTGCTTTCGGTGCCCTACAACTGGATTTTCGAGCTGTTCGGCGCAGCGGTGGAAGTCATCGGTTATTTTTTGATCCCCTTTACCCTGATCATGGGCGAGCTGAACATGTTTTTCTTCATCATTTATTTTCTGCTGTCGGTGGCGCTCGGTATCATTCTTTCCGAGGGCAGCCTGGTGATCGAGCAGTACACCCACCGCGGCGCCATGAATGCCAAGCAGAGCATTGCCGTTTCGGTGTATGCGCTGCTCGAAAACTTCGGCTACCGCCAAATGATCACCGTGTTTCGTATGGAAGGTATCATCAAGTACCGCAAGCTGCGGAAAAGCTGGGGTAAAATCAAGCGCAAGGAGTTTGAACAATGAAAAAGATTGCTATTTCGGTGCTCGTTACCGTTGCAGTGCTCTTTCTTTTGGCGCAGACCGGTATTCTGGCGCCCTTTGGTATCAAACAGCTGTCTTTCTACCGCGAAAAGGCAGAGCATTCCTCCGAGGAAAAAGCGAGCAGTGAGGAATTTTCCGACACGGAAAACAACCTCAGCTACCGCTTTAAGGCAGACGGCAATTACTTTTATGTGTATCAAAACGGCGACTGGCGCGAGCTGTTTATGACCGGCGTCAATATCGGTGCGTCCGAGCCGGCGCTGTTTCCCGGCGACTTAACCATCAGCTACGATACCTATCTGCGGTGGTTTGGATACATCAGCGAAATGAACTGCAACTGCATCCGCGTGTACACCACGATGCGTCCGCAGTTTTATCTGGCGCTGCGTGACTTCAACGCCAAGGCGGAAAAGCCCCTGTATCTGTACCAGGGCATTTGGGTCAACGAGGACGACATCGAACGACTCGGTGATGTATACGCCGAAAACGAAAAAATCATGAACGAATTCAAAAACGACGCGGTCACCCTCGTGGACGTTATCCACGGCAAGGCGGTTATTCCCGAGCATCCGGGTAAAGCGTCGGGCGCCTATCATGCGGATGTGTCGCGGTGGCTGGCGGGCTGGATCATCGGCATCGAATGGGATCCCAACCTTGTCAACAACACCAACGAGCAGCATCCCGATATGCGCGACTACGACGGCAAATATCTGTACACCCAGGCCGCCACGCCCTTTGAGGCGTTTTTGTGCCGCGCCGGTGACGCGCTGATAGAGCACGAAACCGAAACCTATCAGTTTCAGGCGCCGCTCGCCTTTACCAACTGGATCACCACCGATCCGCTCAGCCATCCCAACGAGCCGCACTTTGACGAGGACAAGGCGACGGTCAACACCGAAAACGTCAAGTTCCGCAGCTTTGCGCCGGGCATGTTTGCGTCGTACCACATCTATCCCTATTACCCCGACAGCCTGAACTATCAGGAGGATTACCTGTCCAATCTCGATGAAAACGGCAAAGTAGACACCTATTCCGCCTATCTGCGCGATTTGCGTCTGGTGCATACCATGCCCATGCTGGTGGCGGAGTTCGGCATCCCGACCTCGCGCGGTTTGGGACACAAGAGCGTCATGGGCTACAACCAGGGTGGTGTGGACGAAAGCAAGCAGGGCGATATGCTGGTGGATATGATTCAGTCGATCTACGACGAGGACTACGCCGGCGGATTGGTGTTTACGTGGCAGGACGAGTGGTTCAAGCGTACCTGGAACAACGTCATGTACGATATCGCCGACCGCCGTCCGTT
>CAMKOU010000079.1 GCA_946414505.1 uncultured Clostridia bacterium
TTCCCCTCGGGGGAAGGCTTATGGTGCCGGCTGCAACGTTTTGAGCCAGCCCCTTATGGTACCGGCTGCACTGTTTGGAGCCGGCATTTTTTTGCCTTTTGAAGCAGGAAGCATGACGGTGAACCGAAGCCGAAATTTCCAAAAAAGGAGTGCATTTCGTTGCACATATTGCCTATAAATAGTTGACTTTCGTACTAAATTACGGTATAATTAACATAGATATATCATTTTAATGTGAGGAATTATGTCTGCTATAAAAAGCCAAACCGACAAGGCGTCCTCCGATCCCGCAGCGGAGGAAACCAACGCGCCAAACACCGGGACAGCGCCTGACGCTTCCGCCGAAAGCGACGCCAAAAAAGCGCCTGCGCCGAAGAAAAAGAAGAAGAAGAAAAAAACCACAAAGCAACTGTTGATCGGCTTCCTGCTCAAGCTTGCGGCGGTCGTTTTGGCTGTCTGGCTGTTGTTTACCTTTGTGCTGGGAATGACGATCCATTACGGCAACAATATGCACCCCGCCTTACGCGACGGCGACCTGATCATCACCCTGCGCTTGCAGCGCCCGTTTCTCAACGCCGCCGTGCTGTATGACCACGAGGGAAAGACCTGCCTGGGCAGGGTGGTGGGAATGCCCGGCAACGTCATCGACATTTCCGACGAGGGCGCACTGACCGTCAACGGGGTCGCGCCTGCGGAGGAGGTCTTTTATCCGACCTACCGCTGCGAAACCTCCGGTATCGCGTATCCCTACACCGTCGGCGCGGATCAGGTGTTTATCCTCAATGATTTCCGTTCGGATACGAACGACAGCCGTGCGTTCGGCGCCGTCGATATGAAGAACGTCAAGGGTCCCGTGCTGATCCTGCTGCGCAGAAGAGGATTTTAAGGCAACACACACAAATTCACGCACTTTCCATCTTATCTTATCAGCAAAGGCGTACCGCGTTGTGTGCTTTTGCTGTTTTGCTTTTTGCTTCCGTTGACGGGAGCGCACTAAAGTCGTATGCAATTGTGCAGAAATAAATATTTTTTATCCTAAGGAGGAAAAAACCATGAAAAAACGCACATTCAAACTCATGGCGATCGCAATGGTCTTCGCGCTGATCTTTGCGTTTGCCGCAATCCCCGCTGCTACGGCGGCAACCGATTACACCCCCATCGGCGGCAACACGACCATCGTCAAAAACCTGGTTGTGGATGAAGACGCGAATATCCCCGACATCACATTCGCCTACACCATCACCAGAGGTACCGCTGCGGCGGCAACCGCCAGCACCATCGAGATCCTTGCCAGCGACGTCGGCGCATCGATCGGCAACGCTGCATTCAGCAACGCCGACACCGTCAACACCATCGCAGGTTTGCCGACAGACGCCCAGGGCTCCGCTACCGCCGGCAAGAAATACGCCCAGAAGAGCGTTGCGGTGACCTTCCCGGCAAACTCCTTCACCAAGCCCGGCGTTTACAGATATGTGATCGCTGAGACCGACGGCGGCAAGCCCGGCGTCACCTATGACACCACCTCGCGTTATCTCGACGTCTTTGTTGTCGCAGATCCCGCCACCAACGCGCTTTCCGTCGACAGCTATGTGCTGCGCAACACGGCGACCACGATCGGCACCGACGGCAGCTACACGACCGACCCCGACGTAAAGAGCGACGGCTACACCAACACCGTTACGCAGTATGACTTTGATTTCAGCAAAACGATCACCGGTAACCAGGGTGATAAGAACAAGCGCTTTACCTTTACGCTGAACATCACCAACGCGATCCCCGGTACCTATAAAGTCGAAGCGACGGACGTTACCGGCGACCCGACCACCATCACGATCGGCAGCGACGGCACCTATACCGGTACCTTTGACCTGACCAACGGCAGCGACTTCAAGGTGATCGGTCTGAACGCGGGCGCTATTTGCACCGTCAGCGAGGACGCGCAGGACTACACCGCTACGCATGTCGTTGACAGCGGCAGCGTCATAGCCGGCAACAATTCCGGCGCGATCACGCTTGCCAACGCCAACCACAGCGTTGCCTTCACCAACACCCGTGACGGCATCATCCCAACCGGCGTGCTGCTGACGATCGCTCCGTTTGCCATCGGCCTGCTGCTCTTCGGCGCGCTTGCCGTCTTCTTCATCGCAAGAAGAAAGAGAAGAGAGGAAGAGGAATAATCCTTTCTCGGCGGACGCGTTTCGCGTTTACATGCGCGTCTGCCCTTTTACGAACCACGGCAAAGGACGATCCTTATGCGCGTGCCGCAGGTTTGAACGCAGAATACCCTTAAGATAAGAAATTGAAAGGAGGCAAAGACATGCTGAAAAAAACAATTCGGTTTTTAGATTCTGCATTTAATCGAATTGTAGCTGTCATTTGCCTCCTGCTGTTTCTTGTGTGCCTGTACGCGATGATCGACGCGGTCAACGTTTACCTGAACGCAAACGACACAAGCGTGCTCAAATACAAGCCGGCACTCGGTCACGGCGGCGAGGCGCTCAAGGCACTTTCCGACGACGCGGTCGCGTGGCTGACGGCAGACGACACCCCCATTGATTACCCTGTGATGCAGGGCAAAAACAACGATGAATACATCAACAAAGACCCTTTCGGAAACTTCTCTCTGTCCGGCTCCATCTTTTTGGACAGCCGAAACAGCGCGGATTTTTCCGACTCCTACTCCTTGCTGTACGGGCACCATATGGAATACGGCGCGATGTTCGGCGCGCTGGACAGCTTTATCGAAAAAAGCTATTTTGCACAGCACCGCACCGGCACGCTGATCACTGCCTCCGGGCAGGATTATGCCATACGTTTTTTTGCATCGTGCAAGGCGGATGCAACGGAAAAGACGGTGTTTACCCCACCCGACAGTACCAACGAACAACTGCTGCAATTTCTAAAGCAGCACGCGGCTGTGTTTGAGCCGCAGGGCGTTGACGCCCGCAGTAAAATCCTGGCGCTTTCCACCTGCCAGTCTGCCGAAAACGTAGAAAGAATGGTCGTTTTCGGCACATTAACACCGGTGAAATAACCGATAAGGAAGTATTTATGAAAAAAGTGTTTGCTTTCAGCATCATTTGGATGCTGTTCACGGCTGTACTGTGCACGCACGCAGGCGCGGCGCCGGCCGTACCCGTTGATATTTGGGTAACGATCCAAAACGGCGGCACAGCAGTCATTATTACCGAAGTTAACAGCCCCCTTCCCGACAGGTCGAAAATGACGCTCGACGACGGACAAAGCGAGGCTTTTCATATCATGTTTTCCGAAGAGGGCAGCTATTCCTATACGATCCGCACAGAGCCCGATGACCGAGATATCCGCTTTGACGATACCGTTTACCGCGTCAGCGTATATGTCAGGGAAGAAAACGGAACGCTGTACACCAATTTGATTATTTACAACGAAAAGACGGGCAAAAAGTATTCCCCGCAGGGAGGACAATCGGAGCCGTGCGCCGTCTCCTTTGTCAACAGCCCGGAGCCGTACGAGCCTTCCGAGCCGGAAACCACAACGGAGCCCGGCGAGACAAAAGCGGTGCCGGACACACCCCCGGCGCCGACGCCGGCACCCGGGACCTCCCGTCCGCAGACAGGTGACGATTCGCTGCTCGACCTGTATTTGCTGCTCGCGATCTTCGCGTCCGCAGGCCTGTTTTTGCTGTCTGTGTGCTACTACCGCTCTGTCGTAAAAGAAATACAAAAAAGATAATCACCAGTCACATTTGCTGCCAAATGCCACGGAAAGGAGGGTTGGCATATGCGATCATACAACAGAATATCGTCTGCTGCCGGGTCATGCCTGCTCTCCGTCGGGAAGCGTTTGAAAGGACAGCGCCGCAAGCGCTTGTACCGCTGCCTGTGCGTCCTATGCGCCGTCACGCTCCTGCTGTACGGTTTTCCGGTCTCCGCCCTGGCGGCATCCGACGGCGCGCCCCTGCGCGATCAAAGCATCGAGCTGAATGTGAACACAGCCGAAGGGGAAGCGACCGTTACCCTCAACGGACTGATGCCGCACAACGCTGTCGCCACCGTCACGGATGTGACCGGCGACTATGCGGAAAACGGCGATGTTCTCGACACGTCGGCTGTCATTGCCGCCTATGATATCACCATCACGCACGGGCAAGAGGCATACCAGCCCGGAGAAAAAGCCCCGATCTATGTGGAGATCGCCCATCCCAAAATCAGCGGCGATGCCGAAACAAAGCTGCTGCACATCAAGGATGACGGCACCCGCGAGGAGATCGAGGACTTTACCGTTGAGGACGGCAAGCTCAGCTTTTACGCGAAAGGCTTCAGTATCTATGAGATTGTGGAGATCAACAGCGGAAGCGCAGGCAGCGAGATGGTGAAAACCGTCGAAGAGCTCACCGATGCAGATGCGCTTGAATTTGGCTTTCAGCTGTACTACGGCTCACCGCCGAAATACTTCACCTCCGAGCTCAACAGCAACAGCGCCCTCAAAGAAGTAACCAACGAAGCGCAGGCAGCCGTCTGGTATTTTGAACCGTCGGGAGACAGTTTGAAGATGTACACCTATGTTGACGGCGTCAAAAAGTACCTGCATAATAAAAGCGGAAATCTCGTGGAGCTGTCAGCGACAGCCGCGGATCTGCTGGATATCGAAGCCGCTCCATCGGCGCCCCGCGGCTTTTTCATCAAGCTGGACGGCGTGGATAAGTGGATCCAGCATTCCGGCAGCGGCGGCGGTATCCGTTATTATACCGATAACAAGAACGTGACGAACTCCAAGATCTATATCCGGCGCGCTTTGCCGGAGGGTATTGATATCACCGCGATCGAAAAGCTCACCCAAAAGCCCTACGGCCTGTTCCATTATTCGGATGGCTCCACGGTCGGCAACGCGCTGATGGCGCAGGGCGATACCCATTCTCTGGTCAAGCTCGTCCTGACGGCGGAGGGCAACCACCGCATCCTTTATGTCGATGAAAACAACGAGATCGATCAGTGGCAGTTTACCTACGATCCTTCCGACGGCATGTTTACCGTGTCGGTCAATACGCCGTCCGGAACGCAGTATCTGTGCGCCGACAGCAGCGGCATATCGACAACCGACGTGCCCGCAAACGCCGGAAGATTCAAGGTGCATACCTCGGCGGATCATCGCATCCAGCTGGAAGCAAACGGCAATTATGTGACCTACCAGCCCAGAGCGCAGGATGAAGGCGGCAGCCGCTTCGGCGTCACGACGAACGCCGCCGACGACTTTACGTGGCTGAATCTGCTCGACCGGGCGTCCCTGGAAGACGGCGATCTGATCACCTTCTCCGCAGACCGCGTGAGCGTGTCCGATATCCCGAACGGACAAAAGGTCATCATCTATGTGCGTATCTGGAACGAAGAAGAGCTGCGCTATGATATGTACGCGGTCGACCGCGACGGCAGCCTCTATCCGTGCTATGCCTCGGGCGGTAAGATCATGTGGCTCGGCGACGATACCGGCTCGCTCGAATGGGAGTTCACCGAGTATCTTGACAAGGTCACCAAGCAGCCGAACTACTATTATGAGCTGTACAATCCGTATTCCGAAAAGTATCTCGCGCCGCAGCTGACGGGTCATCAGGTTTTGTCCGACGAACCGATCGGCATCAATATCCCCGGCAGACGGGACGGCGGCTTCTACAGCGAGGTGATCGCGTGGGATACCACCCGCTACGCGTATATCGGTCTGCGCCCCAACGCGGACAAAACTGCGCTGGAGCCCTGCGCCGAATCGACCGCCCTGCCCTTCTACTTTGCCACGCTGGAGGAGCTCAACCTCACCGACAGGCTGCACGAGGTCCCGACGCTCGACAACAACCAATTCGGCATCAAGATGAAGATGGTCAACTTCGGCTTGCGCGATGGCAAGGACTACGGCGCCTCGGACGGCTCGAGCGTCACATGGGACTATTTCAACGGTTCCAGCTCAGGCACCCTGACGACGGGGCTGCTCAGCCGTTACCTGGATGAAAACGGCTATCCCATCGCTATACCGACCAATCAAAACTTCGGTGGCGCCTATGCCGACGCGAGGGAGGTCAATCATCTGTTCCTCGAGAGGGTACACGAATCGAGCGGTTATTTTGAATTTGACAGTACGCAGAACTTTGCGACGCTGAAGCACCATAACGAAGACGGGACGGTCAGCTGGAACGGCGGCGAAAACGGTGAAACCAACTTCATCCTGTACCGCGAGCTGGGTACGCATGACAGAACATCGACCGCCAACTCGCTCAAGCACGGTCAGTTCTATCCGTTCGACACCATCCTGCCCGGCGTTTATACCAAAAACAATCCGCAAAACCTGTATTCGTCACTCACCTCTCCGAGAGCGGATATCGGCAGACTGCCGGAGGATGATCCCAGAAAATACGAGCAGCTGCATCTGATACAGACAGAGGCAGAAAAACACGCCGACTACTATTTCGGCATGGAAATGGAAGCCTCCTTCGTCCAAACGCCGTCCGGTCTGGACGCGTGGGGACACGACATCATCTTCGAGTTCACCGGTGACGACGACTTCTGGCTGTATGTGGACGGTCAGCTCGTCCTCGACCTCGGCGGCATCCATTCCGCCGTGATGGGTACGATCAACTTCCGTACCGGCGACGTCTACTATGATAAGGCAGGCACCAGTATACACGGAGAGATGGGACATTCCACGCTGCGGCAGATCTTCACGGACAATTATGTTGCACAGCATCCCGGCGCAACGCAGGCGCAGATCGATGCCTATCTGTCCGAGTATTTTATCGAGGGGGAAAGCATCTTCAAGGATTATTCCACCCATACGATGAAGGTGTTCTACATGGAGCGCGGCGCAAACGCGTCAAACCTGCACATGCGCTTCAACATCGCAGCCGTTACGCCCGGACACGTTGTCGTTTCCAAGAATGTCAGCGGCGAGGGCGCGGACGCGCTCGACAAAGACTTTCTCGAGTATCCGTTTCAGATATACTACACGCTCCCCGAAGGTCCCAACGGCGAGCCCGGCGAGGAACATCTGCTTGCCAATGATGACGAACATGTTCGGGTGACGTATCAAAACTCCACGCATCCTGTCAACTATGTCCGAAAATACCGTCCGCCCGGATTCTCCGAGGAGGATGCATACGACAATATTTACTTTATCAATCCGTCCAACAGCGCGGAGATCGCGTTCCCGGATGACACGATCACCTACCGGATCGTCGAATGCGCCGTCAACCCTTCGGTTTACGGCAACGTCCTGATCAACGGCGAGGCGGTCCCCACCGACAGAATAGAGATCAGGGGCGATCTGAGAAGCTACTCATCCGAAGCCGGTTCCGCCGAGCAGCGGCCGAGCATCTCCTTTGACAACCATGTCAACGATGATGTGATCAAGGATCTCATGATCACGAAAAAACTCCTGGATGAAAACAATCAGGAGATCACGGATGATCCTGCGACCTTCAGCTTCCGTCTGTCGTTATCGTCCGTTGAGATCCCCGCCGATCAGATCTCGTTGGCAAATATGTACAACTATTATGTGCTTTCGCCGGACAAAAAGATCTGCCGGTTCGATCCCGACACACAAACCTTTTCCGAAACAGAGGTCGTCTATTCCCGTGAAAACCTGAAATCCATACAGGATGGCGACTATCCCGCCATCAGCATGGATGATATCCGATTCAAAACCTCCGGCTTCGGCGCCATTTCGGGCATCCCGGCGGGCTACACGATCTGTGTGCCGGGGCTTCCGGTGGGCTCTGTGTTTAAGGTGACAGAGGATCCAAAGACCGGCTACGGTCTGATGGGCTATGAACGCGTGATGGGCTCCAAGATACTGGAGGATCTCACGGAAGAGGAGATCCCCTCATATTTGCAGTATGGCGACAATCCTCTGAATATCGGTAAAGTCATTGCCGAAGAAAATCCTCAGATGGAGGTCCATAACCGAAAGGGCTACGGCATCTCGGTGAAAAAGGCATGGAGCGATCTCGGGATCACCACCGGTCATTCCGCGGTCTATACGGCGGTTTATGTGGACGGCGAACTGCTGGAAGGCTCCGTCAAACAGATCCGGTCCCCCGCGACATCAGCCAATTATTTCTGG
>CAMKOU010000080.1 GCA_946414505.1 uncultured Clostridia bacterium
GGTATCTTAAATTTTCAAATTTTCAAAACCGAGCCATTTATTAAATGCTTTTTCATTAATGATTAATACAAAATACAACAACATTTTAATCGAAAATAACATATAATTAAATTGACAAAATCTTAAAAATGGAATAAAATAAATTATAGAACATATGTTCTATATTGAATATAGATATAAAAAGCATGACTAATTTGTGAAAGGTGACAAAAGTGAATATCTTACAGTATATTTTTATTGATTTTGACAAAGAAAAATGGTATAATAAATTTTACTCATTAAAAGAAAAAAATAAAAAGGAGGATAAATGTATGGCTAGTGCAATTGATATTTCAAAATATGTTATTTCATATTTTAATAATAACAACATAAATATCACAAACCTGAAACTTCAAAAAATACTTTATTACATACAAGGATACTATTTAAAAAAATATGATTTACCTGCGTTCAGTGAGCCGATTTATAACTGGCCATATGGGCCTGTCATTCCGGATGTTTATTTTGAATTTAATGAGTATGGCAATAAATGTATTTTTTTATCTGCTGATAGTTCAACTCCTTCAAAATTCAATTCAACATTGATGTCGTTAATAAGAGATGTTATTTCAAAATGTGCCACCTATACTGCTTTTCAGCTTGTTGACAAAACACATAGTGAGGCTCCATGGTTGAATTCTAACAGAGGAGAAGAAATATCTATTGATTCAATCCACAGTTATTTTTCCTCTAATAATCCGTTATTAATATAATAATACTTATAGGCGATTAATATGGACGGTCAAGACAAACTATATGATTTACTTGCGGAACTTGTTTCCATTGCTGATATATCGGATAATGAAACAAAAATAAAAGAACTTTTTCACAGTTTCACTGAGGTATATAGTTCTGGCGAATATAGACATTCTTACTATGAAATATCTTCATATCTTGATAATCTTAATCCTGATGAGAGAGATTCGTTAGAGGGTAATATTGAACAGATATTATTATTCTCCAGTTCTCAAGACACTCATTCTAACACTACGAAATCTTTAGCAAAGCTTCTGGATCATGTGAGTTTAGAGAGATTAAGAATGGCGAGGATTGAAAAGATTAAATATGTTGGTAATAAGATTAGCCAACAAATGAGCCAAACCAAAGATGAAATAACCGCAAAAAGAAAAGAAATGGAAGAAATTGACCAAAAAATAAACAGCATTCATTCAGAAACCATTTCTATCTTAGGAATTTTTGCTGGATTAGTAATTGGTTTTGCTACAAGTTTTCAGCTGCTTTCAAATTCGCTTTCAAACTTAAATGACGTACTAATATCTAAGTTGTTGATTTTTGTATCTGTCATAGGAATTGTCCTTTTTAACTGTTTGTTCTTCCTCATGTTTGCGGTTGCAAGGGTTTCCGGAAGAAGTTTAGCTATGAAATGCAAAAGGGAAAATTGTGATAAGTGCCCCTATGACAAAAAATGCAAGAGCACCATTAAACAATTCTTCAGAAAATATCCTTATGTTCTTTGGTTCAATATTGCGATGGTAATCATTATATTAGCAGGAATTGGTTTTAAGTTGTTCTTTTAATATTATAATATCTTTCCTAATTTTTTCAATTTAAGTACATAATTCATTGCATATTAGAGCTCAGTCCACATCATTTTTTGAACTGGGCTCTTGATTTATTATACAAAAAATTTTGCCGTTCTTATGAGCTTTAACCTATTTAACTTGACTAATTCAATTCGTTGTGGTATCGTGTTGTACCTGAAAGGAAGTGGTCACATGACAACACTTGAGAATTTATGGTACGGCAACATCCACCCTTGCGAGAAAGCTATCACCGGTGACACCGAATACAGCAGAGCGGCAAAACTGTGCATCCGACACACAGATGCTCTCGCCGACACGCTCACCGACGAGCAGAAAGAAATCCTCGACAAGTTAATCACCGCTCAAACGGAACAATCAAGCCTCGGAGAATGTGACGCGTTCATCCGGGGCTTTGTTATTGGGGTCAAAATCATGCAGGAGGTAAACAGCGCGCAGCTATAACCTCTGCCGGGAACGGAGCCGCACAAGGCTCTTTTCTCGTTGTGCCGAATCATTATATATTTTGAAACGATTGAAACGATAGCTTTTGGGTTATGGCTTGTTTTGCGCAAGCTGTAGCCCTTTTTCGTTATGAAAAATATCTCCCGAAAAGCCTATGCACCCTCTGCTATTTTCAAAACATAGTCCCCAAGCCATTTCCGAATAATAAAAAACGATTCGGTAATCAATACGATTGTATCAATTACCGAATCAGACTTGGTTGCGGGAGAAGGATTTGAACCAACGACCTTCGGGTTATGAGCCCGACGAGCTACCGAACTGCTCTATCCCGCGATATTTTGTTTTGCCCGTGAGAGCATACTTAGTATAGCATTGAACCGGGTTTTTGTCAACACCTATTTCAAAGTTTGCCCATTATGTCTAAAAATCAGCTTGATTCGGGCGCAATTTTGTTTAGGCAATACCGCACCATGCAAGGCGCACAGCTTACTTGCATGGTGCGGTCTTGCTTTTATCAAAAGGGCGGCTCCCGCGAGAGGCTGCCGCCCTTTTTGCAAACCGGATCATGTGTCGGCTTTGTGCTTTTCGCGGAAGGCGAAAAAGCGCTGACCGGTGTAATTGCACGCCACAAAGGTGCAGGCGCCGACCGCGAGCGAAAGGTTGCCTGCGAATTTTTCTTCTGACCAGCCGAACATCGACCAGTGATTGGCGCTGCTGACAAGGCTGACCAGCGGCGCCACCACCACATACGCAATGACGTAGCACGCGACGATATTCAGGGCGAAGCGCAGCACGGGCTTCCAGCCCTTTTCCTTGTTTTTAAACGTGAAATACTTATTGAGGAAATAGCTGAGCACGCTGCCGATGATATTGCCGATCAAGCTCGCCGTGATCACACCCCAGTCGTACTGCTCCCAGCCGAACAGGTTGAAAAATACAAACTGCAAGCCCATGCCCACCAGGGTGTTGAGAATGCCGACGAGAATAAACTTCAAAAATTTGATATCAAAAAATTGTCGGAGCTTATGCATCTTTTTTCTTTCCGAGCACGAACATCGCGATGCAGCCGAGCACGATGGCAACGGCGGACGCAATGATGATGATCATTGTCGCGTTGCTGCCGCCGGCTTCCACGGCGGTGAGCACACGGTAATTGTCGGCGGTCTCCGCCTTTGCCTGATAGCTTTTGCCGTCTACGGTGATGGCGGTCGCCTTGCCGTCCTCCTTCACGCCGAGGCCTTCGATGGTGCTGTCCTTCGCCGCGGTAAAGCTGGAGCTGAAGCGCTTGCCGTCCTTTTCGATGATCACGTTGGTGCCGCAGTCTGCCGCGAGGTTGGCGCCGGATACATCGCCGTAGGTTTCGGTTGCCATGTACAAAATAACAGCACCGCCCGCGTCGTTGCGCGCTGCGCCGGTGTATACGTGATAGCTGCCGTCCTCCGCAGTGGTGACATCGCTCATCGCCTTAACCGCAATACCCTTGGCAACGGGCACCAGCTTGTTGGCAACCTCGATTTCCTTCAACGCCTTTTCGGTGACTGCGCCCTCGGGGTAGCAGGTGACGATTTTCGCTTTTTCATCGGTGATGATAACAGTGTCCGCCGACAGGGTTTGTGCAATGGCTTCCAACTCTTCCGTTTTGCCGGTGTACATGGCAGCGGCGATGACCGCGTTGCGCAGTACGTCGGACGCATAGACCGCGTTGGTGCGAATGCTGTTGTCGCTGAAACCGGTCACCTGCTGCTTGGCGAACGCCGACGCCGCATCAGCCGGATTGGTGCCGGAGCCGGCGGCTATACAGCTGATGACACACACGGCTGCCAGCAAAACCGCCAGCACGACCGCCGCTACGGCTGAACCGATTTTCTTGGATGATGATGTGGATTTGCTCATAGATAGTCCTCGCTTTCTTGATCGTTTTCCTCCTCAAAGTTGGAAAACTTTGTAATATAAATGGGCCGATCCTTCGACTCCATATAGATTCTGCCGATATACTCGCCCAAAATGCCGATAGACATTTCGGTGATGCCGCCGAGAAACAGCACCGCGCACAGCGTGGTGACATAACCGGGCGTGGTGATGCCGAAAAACAGGGTTTGGATCAGTGTGATGATGATGTAAATGAGCGAGATAAAGAAAATCACCGCGCCCATCACCGCCGTGAACCGCAGCGGCGCCACCGAAAAACAGGTGATGCCGTCGATGGCGTACCTAAACAGCGACGAAAACTTCCAGGATGTTTTGCCCAGCTGCCTGTCCACCGTTTTAAAGCTGATCCATTTGGTGTCGAAGCCCACCCACGAAAAAATGCCCTTGGAAAAGCGCTGCACCTCGCTAAGCTCCAAAATGGAATCGACCATTTGGCGCGTCATCATGCGAAAGTCCATGGCGCCGTAGGGATTTTTGACGTCGGTCAGCTTGTTGCTGAGCCTGAAGAACAGCTTGGAAAACGCGCCGCGGAAAAAGCTTTCGCCCTCGCGCTCGTCGCGCTTGGTGGCGCAGCAGTCCCAGCCCTCCTCCATCGCCTCGAGCATTTGCGGGAACACCGCCGGCGGATGCTGCAAATCGGCGTCCATTACCACCACATAGTCGGCGGTGGTGTGCTGCAGGCCGGCATACATCGCCGCTTCCTTGCCGAAGTTGCGCGAAAAAGAGATGTATTTGATATTAGAATAGCGCGCCGCCAGCTGCTTCATCACCAAATAGGTTTTGTCACGGCTGCCGTCGTTGACCAAAATATAGCGGAAGGCATAACCGGGCAGGGTGTCGATGACCTTGTTGGTCTCCTCCACAAAATGCCGCAGTCCCTCCTCCTCGTTGTAGCAGGGAACGACCAAATCAACGGTATTTTTCGTTATCATTCTATCACCTGTTTACTATTATACCAAACAGTTGCGGAAAAGTCCAAACTTTTTTGAGATTTTTATAAATTTTTTTACAATTTTTTTGTTTACCTCAACAAAAAAACGTGGTACAATATAGTTTGTATATTTATGTGTTTACGGAGGTCTACTGTTTATGCCTATTTCCAAAACCCTGCGCGAACCGAAAACCTTTGCCGGCAAGCTGACGGCGTTCGCCAAACGAAACGTTTTTGTTTGGCTGGCGTTTTTGGTTCCGCTCGCACTGATGCTGACGGCGTTCGGCCTGATGGACGTTGCGCCGCTGGGCAGAGCGGACAAGCAGATCCTTGTCACGGACCTGTGGCACCAATACTATCCGTTCCTCTCGGATTTTCAGGACAAGCTAAAGCACGGCGAAAGTCTGTTTTGGACATGGTCGGTAGGCTCGGGTGTCAACTATTTTTCGCTGATGTCCTACTATTTGGCAAGCCCCTTAAATTTCCTGTCTGTCTTTGTCCCCGCCGATTTTCTGCGTGAGTTTTTGATGCTTTCGGTCGCCGTCAAAATTTCACTTGCCGGCGCGTTCATGGCATTTTTCCTGAAAAGCGTATTTAAACGCAATGACGTTTCGCTGGTGATCTTCGGCATCAGCTTCTCCTTTTGCGCGTTTTTTATGGGCTATTACTGGAACACCATTTGGCTCGACACGGTGTGCATCACGCCGCTGGTGGCGCTGGGCGCGGTCAAGCTGCTGACAGAAAACCGCTTCCGGCTGTACACCGTTATGCTGGCGCTGTCGCTGGTGACCAACTATTACATCGGCTTTTTCGCCTGCATCTTCATCCTGCTGATTTTCATCTGCTATCACATCACGCGCTGGCACGGCTTTAAGGCGCTGTTTGCCAACCTGCTCAAGTTCGGCGTGTTCACCATCATCGGGCTCGGCCTGACGGCGTTCTTCATTTTGCCGGCGTTTTTCGCGCTGCAAAACACCCACGCCAGCGGCAGCACCTTCCCCAAGGACTTTGCCCTCAACATCGGCGGCACCAACGACCTGCTGGGCGTGCTGAAGGGACTGAAAAGCGTCACAGGCAACCTCGTCAACTTTACGGTCGCCGCCAACAAGGAGATCGACGCCATGCCCAATATTTCCTGCGGCGTGATCCCGCTGTTTTTCGCGTTTTTGAGCCTTGGCTGCAAGGAGATCAAGCTGCGCGAAAAGCTGACGAGCATGGGGTTGATCCTGTTTATGTTCCTCAGCTTCATCATCCGCCAGCTCGACTATGTGTGGCACGGCTTCCACTTCCCCAACATGATCTATTACCGCTTCAGCTATCTGGTCAGCTTTGTGATCATCGTCATGGGCTTCCACGCGTTTATGCACCTGCAAAAAATCAAGCTGACAAACGTGCTGGTCGCGTCCGCCCTCAGCTTTTTCGTGCTGCTGATGGAATTCAACTTTACGGGCGTGCAGAGCGCCGACGGCAAGGGACCCTATGACCAAGGGGTGTTTGACATGTTTGCCGTCAAGGATCACGCGCGTCCCGACCGTGTCGGCTGGATCGCGCCGACGCTGATCACGGTGGCAGTGCTGATAGGGCTGATCACGCTGCTGATGCTGCTGTACACCAAGCGGATCCTGCCGCAGCCGGCTGTGGTGGTCCCGCTGCTGATCATCGCCGTGGCGCAAAGCGGCTACACCGCCTATTTCGGCGTCAACGTCACCACCGTGACGGGTATGGACGGCTATCCGCGCGGCGAGGAAAACACCGCCGCCATCGTCGAGTATATGAAGGAACAGGAAAAAGACACCCCCGAGCTGTGGCGCGCGGAGATGATCAACACCCAAACCCTCAACGACGGCGCACTCAACCACTACCACGGTCTTTCCATGTTCAACTCGATGGCGAACGAAAGCATGACGCTGTTTTATCAAAACTTCGGCTTAAACGGCTGGCAGGCTGGCAACCGCTATCTGTATAAGGAAAGCTCGCCCGTCACCAACCTGTTTATGAATTTGAAATACCTCATCGGCAGGGGCGAATCCGCCCGCAACACCTACGACATGGTGGAGCAGTCCTCCTCCGGCACCGTCAAGCTGTACCGCAACGCGCACTATTTGCCCATGGGCTTTATGGTCAACGAGGAGCTGCTGAACTGGACGGAGATCCGCGAGGAAAACACCTTTAACCCGTTTGAAACGCAAATGGAATTCTTCCGCCTTGCCACCGGCATCACCAAGCCGGTGTATGAGCAGCTGCTCCCGAGCGGCGACGAGCACACCGACGCCTCGCAGTTCAACGTGACGCAAAACGCCGACGGCAGCTACGGCTTCAACTGTGTGCAAAACAATGTGACGCCCACCCTGAAATGGAACTTCACCGTGCCGAAGGACGGTCTGTATCTGGTCTGCACACGCATCGACCACGGCGACGAGATCACCGTTTTCCGCAACGAAAACGCCCAGCAGGGCAGCATCAACATGGATCGCCCCCTCATTGCCGCCGCCGGCTACTTTACCCAAGGCGACACCCTGAGCGTGCAGTCCACCCTGTCGCAAAACGCGAGCGGCACCGCCAAGGTATATGTTTACGGACTCAACCGCGAGGTGTTTGAGCAGGCGTATGACATGCTCCGGCAAAACGTGATGACCACCACCTACTTCCGCAACGGCGCCAAAATGGAGGGCACCATCACCGCCAACCGCGACGGTCTGTTTTATACCTCGATCCCCTACGAAAAGGGCTGGACGGCGATCGTGGACGGTCAGGAAACGGAGATCACGCCCGTAGGCGGTTCGCTGCTGGCGTTCCCGCTGCAAAAGGGCGAGCACACCATCGTGCTGAAATATCTGCCCAACGGCTTCAAGCCCGGTCTGGCGATCTCGCTGGTGTGTCTGGCGCTGTTCGTGTTGTTCTGTGTGTTTACCTATGTGTTTAAGAAAAAGCTGCTGCCCGACTTTGCGATGGACAAGGCATTTCAGCCGCAAAGCGAGGTGGAGGACGAAGAAATCGACATCAACACACAAGTGCAGCCGTAATTTTCAGTCGGCAGTTGTCAGTCGTTAGGTCAGAAATGATACGAAAGAAGTAAGGCAATACCGCATAATTCAGGTGTGCGGATTGCGCAGCCA
>CAMKOU010000081.1 GCA_946414505.1 uncultured Clostridia bacterium
AGATTTACAAGAGCCGCCCGTTAGGGTGTAACTTCCTTATGAAGTACACCCTAAAAGGCGCTTTTTTCACTTTTTCGCATGTATTTTCTTTTCCTCGCCGCGCAGGAGCCGCTTGATGTTTTCACGGTGCATAACAACGGCAAACACGCCGATGATCAAGGCGCAGAAGGTGGTGATCAGCACATACCACAGGCAGGATTTGGTGAGCAGATGGTCAAACACAAATGTGATCAAAAAGGTGAAGGGTGCATACAGGCTCGCGCAGATGATGCTTGCGAGCGAGATGATCTTGGCGATCAGGAAAATCACCAAAAACGTGCCGAGGATCAGCAGGAACACGCGCCAGTCGGAGCTGAGCATCAGCGCGGCGGCGGTAACGATGCCCTTGCCGCCCTTAAAGTGGAAGTAGAGCGGAAAGGCGTGACCGAGGATGCAGAACACGCCCGCATAGTACTTGACGCAGTTGAACAGGCAGGCGCGGAACCACGGGTCCTGCTGCGGTACGCTTGCCAGCCACATAAACAGGAAATAACCGATAAAGACCGCCACGATACATTTCAGCGCGTCGCAGACGATCGTGATGATGGCGGGCACCTTGCCCACCGAGCGCAGCACATTGGTAAAGCCCGCATTGCCGCTGCCCATGTCGCGGATGTCGTGTTTGCCCTTGGTGACCACCTTGGTGACGATCACCGCAGGATTGATGCTGCCGATCAGATACGCGATCACGGCGATCAGCACCAGCCAGTACCAGTTGGCGCCGGCAATTTGCAGCAGAGTTTGCAGCATTACTTTTCTCCCCTTTCACGCACGATAATATTTACAGGCGTTCCCTCCAACCCGAACGCCTCACGAATGCGGTTTTCGAGGTAGCGCCGGTAGGAAAAATGGAACAGCTCTTTGTCATTGCAGAAAAAGACAAAGGTGGGCGGTTTGACACTCGCCTGTGTCATATAGTAAATTTTCAGCCGTTTGCCCTTGTCGGACGGCGGCTGCACACGCGTCGTCGCCTGTGCAAGCAACTCGTTGAGCATACCCGTCGTGATGCGGCGGCAGGTGTTTTCATAGCACATGACGATGTTTTCAAACAGCTTGTCGAGCCGCTGCCCCGTTTTGGCGGAGATAAACACCTGCGGTGCGTAGGACATAAAGGCAAAATCCGCGTCGAGCTTTTTGCGGAACTCCTGCATGGTTTTGTCGTTCTTTTCAATCGCGTCCCACTTGTTGACGGCGAGAACACACGCGCGTCCGGCGTCGTGTGCCAAGCCTGCCACCTTGGTGTCCTGCTCGGTGACGCCCTCGGTAGCGTCGATCATGATCACGCAGACGTCGCTGCGCTCGATCGCCATCTTTGCGCGGAGGATGCTGTATTTTTCGATATCGTCGTAGATGCGGCTCTGGCGGCGCAGTCCGGCGGTGTCGGTCAGGACGAACTTGCCAAAACGGTTTTCAACGGTGGTGTCGATGGTATCGCGCGTCGTACCCGCGATGTCGGACACGATGCAGCGCTCCTCGGCGGTGATTTTGTTGACCAGCGAGCTTTTGCCGGCGTTCGGCTTGCCGATGACCGCCACGCGGATGACGGCTTCGTCCTCCTCCGGCGCTTCTGCAAAGTCGAGCTGTTCAAACACGCGGTCAAGCAGATCGCCCGTGCCGTGACCGTGCACGGCAGACACCTGCACCGGCTCGCCCAGTCCGAGGTTATAAAATTCGTAGAACTCCATCGGCGGCTCGCCCACGCCGTCGCACTTGTTGACGCACACCACTACCGGCTTGCCTGCTTTTTGCAGCATTTGCGCCACCTCCATGTCAGTGGCGACCATACCGCTTTTGAGGTCGGTGACGAGAATGATCGCCGACGCGGTGTCGATGGCAAGCTGTGCCTGCCGCCGCATTTGGGACAGGATCACATCGTCCGCCTTCGGCTCGATGCCGCCGGTGTCCACCACCATGGCCGTTTTACCGCACCACTCGGTTTCACCGTAAATACGGTCGCGCGTCACGCCCGGCGTGTCGTCCACAATGGACAGCCGCTGCCCGATGAGCTTGTTAAACAGGGTGCTTTTGCCGACATTCGGTCTGCCGACAATCGCGATCACTGGTTTTGTCATATGAAAACACCTCCGGTTTTTTAGTGTAAGGTGCAAGGTACAAAGAAAAACAGGGCGTGCAGAAACCTGCCGCCCGTGATGTTCCGTTGCTATTTTGATTAAGCGTCTTTCTTAACGACAACCTGTCTGCCCTTATACATGCCGCAATTGGTGCATGCCTTGTGAGCAGCTGTCAGTTCGCCGCAGTTGGGGCAGGTTACGAGAGCAGGCGCCTGAAGCTTCCAAACGGATGAACGTCTTGAGCTTTTTCTAGCGTGTGATGTTTTTCTGGTGGGTACTGCCATGACAAAGACCTCCTTATATGTGGTTTAATCCATAAGCTGTTTTAAGATTTCGAGCCGCGGGTCAACGCTCTTTTGCTCGCAGCAGCAGTCAGCATGGTTGCGATTTTGTCCGCAAACGGGACACAGTCCCTTGCAATCCTCTTGGCAGAGGTTTTTTTGCGGCAGGTTGAGCAGGATGTCGGAAGTGACGACCTCGTCGAGCTCGACAGTGAAATCAGGCGTTTCAATATAATCGTCGTTGCCCTCGTCCGCTAAGGTTTGCGCCAGCTTGTGGGCAAACGACTTTTCCTCGTGCCGCGTAAAGGCTTCGCCGCAGCGGTCACAGCAGCGCGCGTAATCGTAACTGCAATCAAGCGTCATTGTCACCAAACCGGCACGGTTGCGCGCAGTGGCGGTCACCGAAACGGGAGAAATGAATGGAAAAACCCCGTCAATGTCGATATTGGTGAAATCAAGCGCATAGTGAAGCTGTTGCTCGTGCCCCTCATTGAGAAAAACCGATTTGAGTTCAAAAAGCATGATAGCACCTCGGACCGCAAGAACACATATTAAAACACTTTTACTATTATACAAAAGGATTGTCCCTTTGTCAACAACAAAATGCGAGAAAATACGGATATTTTTTTGCTGTTTTTTTGCCGAATGCGCTGTGAAAGCGGTGCTTTTTTCGTAATTGGAAAATAAAGCGGACAAAGGGCTTTGCTTGCAGCTAACGTGATACGTCCTCCGGCGGCATACACAGCATACTGTTGCGCGAACGGACAATGACCGTCACCTCATGCGCAGGCATGGTAAAGCGGATCTCATACCCGTTGTTACCGTAGCGGATGTCGCAGTCCGCGCCGTCCACCGAAAAGCTGTAGTCCGTGTCGGTGGCGATGAAAGCATAACACAGCGTCACCTGCTCGCCCGCGCGGTAGCTGTCCTTGGCGTCGAGAAAGCTGGTTTTGGAGCACCCGTTATAATGCACGGTATATTTCGTTTTTGGAAACATGTTTGTCATCTCCTGTGTGGCGATGTTCTTTAGATGTCGTCCAGATCGGCTTTTTGTTCGTTGTAAGCGCTCAGCATAGAGAAGCCGAACCACACAACGGCGGCGAATACTAACAAATGCAACACTTTTTTCATCATGAATCTCCTTGATTATTTTCCGGCGGTAAATATTCCGAGCCGTTCATCCGCGCTTCATGCTGCGGTTTGGGTTGGTTTTTCTTCTTCTTGGAAATAACAAGCACCGTAATTAATACGGCAGGTACAACGACAAACAGCAAAAATGCCATGATCGCCAGCACCCAAAAGAAACCGGCAGGCATTCCGAATATCGTATTGCCGCTTTCCTCCGGTTGTTTGTCACTTTGAAAGGTCAGCTTATTTTTCGGGATGGTCGTCTGCGTCACTGTTACGGCGCCTGCCTGCGTGGTTTCCGCGGCGGACGACGCCTGTTCGGTCGCCTCGGTCGCGGCGATGGTGGTTGCCGACGTGGTCGCCGTTGTCAGCATCGGTATCGCTCTGGTTTCCACATGTGAGGCATCGACGGTGCAAACGCGCCGCTCCTCGCCCTCGGCAGTGGCAGTCGCCTGCTTGGTGACCTGCCATTCTCCCCAGCTGTGTCCCTTGGCAGCCAACACCACCTCGTTTTTATCGGTGATTTCGGCGAGGGCAGCCGCATCCTGAAAATACTTGCCGCAGCCGCTGCACTCGTAGTGCTCCTTCACGCCGGTTTCGGTGCAGGTCGGTTGCTTGGCGTCCACATGCGTGAGCGAATGGACGTGCGCGGCAGTGTAGGTGTACACCGAGGAGCTGACCGTTTGGGACTGGGAGGTATCGTCAAACACCGCACTGACCGTATATTGATAATCACCCGATCCCGACTGGCTCAGTTGGCTGCCGAAATCGTAGGAAGTGGCAGTGGTGGTGGTATCGGACAAATAGACGCCGTCCTTGTACAGCGCCAAAAAATAGTAAGCGGTCGTTTTGGCGGGCGGCTTCCACTTTGCCGTCGTACCTTCCCAAACGGGATCGACCGGATCCGCACCTGCGGCGCCGGCCGTCAGGGGCAGCAGACAGCATAACAGCAAGCACAGTGAAACCGTCAACGCAGCCGTGCGCTGCAAAACACTTTTCATGCAGAAAACTCCTTAAAGCAAATTCAAAAGGGGCAAGCCCTTTGCTACCATTATTCTAACATAACTATTCTTATTTGTCACTATTTTTTATGAAAATATGCAATGGATAAAACAGACAAAAGAGCGCCCCGGCGGGACGCTCTCGATAACGTTCAATCACACTTTTTCGCAAACCGCATTGATGGAATTGGGTACATCCGCCTCGTCTGCCGAGATCAGCAGCACGATATTGGTGGAGCAAGCCTCCGACAGGTTTTGCAGCTTTTTGGTGAATTCCTCCAAGCCGTCGATTTTTTCGGGAGCGATTTTAAAGGTAGAATCGACAAGGATATCCGTTACGTCGTAGTTGCCCGCGCAAATACCGCCGATGAAGCCGTACAGCATGTCATAGCCACGAATGGAATACTGATCGGTGTCGATCAGTCTTGCCTTGTGGGTCACGTCATAGGTGAGCTTGGCGCCCTTTTCAATGACGACCACGTTACCCGAAGAAGCGGCCACCGCCTCGTTAGCGCGTGCAATCAACTTTTTTGTTTTGCCTGTACCCTTTTTGCCGATAAGTAAAGTAACCATAATTCGTTTCCTCCTAGTTAGTTTTACGTCGTAAAAAAATTAACTCAGTCTTGCTTCGAGCGCAGCCTTTTGATCCTCATAGCCGGGCTTGCCAAGCAGCGCAAACATATTCTTTTTGTAGCTTTCCACACCGGGCTGGTTGAAGGGATTCACGCCCAGCATATAACCTGAAATCGCGCAAGCCTTTTCAAAGAAGTAGATCAAATAGCCGAGCTCGGTTTCGTTCATTTCGGGAACGTTGACCACCACATTGGGAACGCCGCCGTCGTTGTGTGCCAAAACGGTGCCCTCAAATGCCTTTTGGTTAACGAAGCCCATGGTTTTGCCGGCGAGGAAGTTCAAGCCGTCCACGTTCGTGGGATCGGTGCCGAGCGTCACTTCTTTTTTGCATTTATCAAAAAGGACGACGGTTTCAAACATGGTGCGTCTGCCGTCCTGAATGTACTGTCCGAGAGAGTGCAGGTCGGTGGAAAAGACAACGCTGGCGGGGAAAATACCCTTGTTGTCCTTGCCCTCGCTTTCGCCGTACAGCTGCTTGAACCACTCTGCCATCATCGTGTAGGCGGGCTCATAGGACACCATGACCTCCATCGTTTTGCCCTTGCGGTACAAAATGTTGCGGATAGCGGCGTACTTGTAGCAGTCGTTGGTGAACACGTCGTCGTTGTCCAGCGCCGCTTCCGCCTGCTGTGCGCCTGCCATCAGTGCGTCGATGTCCGCACCGGACACGGCGATGGGCAGCAAGCCGACCGCTGTCAGCACGGAAAAGCGTCCGCCGACGTCATCGGGCACCACAAAGGTTTCGTAGCCTTCCTCATCGGCAAGCGCCTTGAGGGTGCCGCGCGCCTTGTCGGTGGTGCAGAAGATGCGCTCACGCGCACCGTCCTTGCCATACTTGTTTTCAAGCATTTCGCGGAATACACGGAACGCAATGGCGGGCTCGGTGGTGGTGCCCGACTTGGAGATCATGTTGACGGACACATCCTTGCCCTCGCACAGCTCCATGATCTCGGCAAGCGCCGAGGAGCTGATAGAATTACCCGTAAAGAAAATTTGCGGGGTATCCTTGCAGGTGAGGTTGTAATTTTGAGAAGTTAAAAATTCAATTGCCGCGCGTGCGCCGAGGTAAGAGCCGCCGATGCCGATCACCACAAACACATCGGTGTTCTTTTTTATTTTTTCCGCCGCCGCCTTAATGCGGGCAAATTCCTCTTTATCATAGTCGGTGGGTAAATGAAGCCAGCCGATAAAGTCGTTGCCGAGTCCCGTGCCGGTGTGCAGCGCGTTGTGTGCCGCTTTTACTTCCGCAGCCACACCCGCGTATTCGTGCTCGCCGACAAAGCCCTGCAAATACTTGTCTGTTAACCTTGTAGCCATACTCGATTCCTCCAAAAAACCTATTTATCCATATTATACAATATAGCGGACAGTTTTGCAAGGGTTTTTTCAAAATATAGTGTATCGGAGAGTGGAGAGTTACGCGTTAAGCGTGGAATGAAGGGTCGCTGCGCTCCGAATGATATGCTTTAACCGCCTACATTCTACTCTCCACTCTCCACTCTAAAACGAAAGCATGGCGTTCCATACCTCGCCGAACAGCAGGCCAAAGCTCGTTTGCGGCACGGCTGCACGGGACAGAATATCAAAGCTTTTGGTGTCACCGCCGATGCGATACACCACGCTGCCCACCTTTTCGCCCTCCTCCACGGGTGCTTCCAGCGTTTCGGGCAGGGAGATTTCGTAATGCGCCTCGTCGTCGCTCGCCTTGTTGACCACGGCATTGGCGTTGACCTCGCACCCCAACGGCACGGTTTTTTGCATACCGCCCTCCACCGGGATTTCTTCCGGCAGATCCTCCGGCGTTTTTAATTCTTTGATCGCATAATTCGCAAAACCGTAGTCGAGCAGCGCCGCCGCATCGGAGAAGCGCTGCTTGCCGTTGTCCGCGCCGAGCACCACGCCGATCAGCGACATGCCGTCGCGCGTCGCCGTGGCGGATATGCAGCAGCCCGCGTCGTCGGTCGTACCGGTTTTTAAGCCCGTGATGCCGCTGTAGGTTTTTAAAAGCTTGTTGGTGTTGACGATCTGTGTGGCGCCGCCGCGCAGGCTGTCGAGCCAGATGGACGTGTAGCCGAAGATCTTCGGGTGGCGCATCAGCTCGCGTGACATCACCGCTACGTCGTAAGCGGAGGTCAGATGTCCGTCCTCATCAAGCCCGTTGCAGTTTTTGAACACCGTGTCCCCCATCCCCAGCTGCGCCGCACGGTCGTTCATCTTTGCCACAAAGGTTTCCTCGCTGCCGCTGATGTGCTCCGCCAGCGCCACCGCCGCGTCATTGGCGCTGGCGACCGCCGTCGCCTTGATCATGTCGTCCGCCGACATCGTTTCTCCCGGTTCCAGCCAAATGTCGCTGCCGCCCATCGACGCGGCGTGCTCGGACGCGGTGATCTTATCGTCAAGCTTTAATTTGCCGCTGTCCATCGCTTCAAACACCAGCAGCAGCGTCATCACCTTGGTAATGGACGCGCAGGGACGCTTGTCGTGCATATTTTTCTCATAAAGAATTTTGCCCGTAGACGCCTCCATCAGCACCGCCGCCGGCGCCGCCAACAAGTCCTTTGTTTGTTCCGCCGCGACAGCCGGCACCGCACACAGCGCCGTTGCGAGAGCTACTACCATTGCCGTTAATTTCCGTAACATAAAAACACCTCGCCCAAGTGTATGAGCGGGGTGTTCCTAATATGCTGTATGTTTGATCGTGTGCATGAAAAAGGGCTGAACCGATTATGAAGGCAACACCGCACAATTCAAAGCGCACGGCTTGCTTGCATATTATTCCGTCAG
>CAMKOU010000082.1 GCA_946414505.1 uncultured Clostridia bacterium
GACGGAATAAGATGCAAGCAAGGCGTGCACCGCGAATTGTGCGGTGTTGCCTTATCCTTCTTCAATGCTTTTGGTGGCATAGGCGTTCAAATCCGCACCGGCACGCCTGCCGCTTTGAAACTCATAAAATGCCTGCGCACCCACCATGGCGGCATTGTCGCCGCACAGCGCTTTTTCGGGCATGAACAGCTGCCGGCCGCTTTTGTCGCACTCCGCTTGCAGGGTACGGCGCAACAAGGCATTTGCCGACACGCCGCCCGCGATCACAAGCTTGTCCATGCGCAGCGCCTCCGCTGCCTTCAAAAAGTTGGTCGTCAGGCAATCGACCACCGCATAGCGAAAGGACGCGCAAACATCCGCTGTATTGAGCGTTTCGCCCTTTTGCCGGGCGTTGTGCAGGAGATTGAGCACCGCCGTTTTCAGCCCCGAAAAGCTGAAATCATAGGGTGCGTCATGCACCACCGGCCGTGGCAGCACAAACGCGTGCGGGTCGCCGTCCTCGGCAACCTTGTCGAGCGCTATGCCGCCCGGATAGGGCATCCCCATTGTGCGCGCCGCCTTGTCAAACGCCTCGCCTGCCGCGTCGTCGCGGGTTTTGCCGATGATCTTCATTTGGGTGTAGTCCTCGACCAACACGATGTGGCTGTGACCGCCCGACACCACCAAGCAGAGAAACGGCGGCTTTAATTCTTTGTTGGAAATATAGTTGGACGCGATATGCGACCGCAGATGATGGACGGGCACCAGCGGTAATCCCGTGGACAGTGCCAAGCCCTTGACGAAGTTCACGCCTACCAGCAGCGCACCGATCAAGCCCGGCGCATAGGTGACCGCCAGCGCGTCGATGCTGCCGAGCGACAGTCCTGCCTGTTCCAATGCCTGCGACGTCACGGGGACGATCGCCTCGGCATGACGGCGTGAGGCGATTTCGGGCACGACGCCGCCATAGAGGCGGTGCTCCTCCACCTGCGAGGCGATGACGGAGGATAATACGGTCCTGCCGTCCTCCACCACCGCCGCCGCCGTTTCATCGCAGGACGATTCAATTGCCAGAATTTTCATACGTACCTTCCTTATGTCAGTCATGCTTACCGGTAGGGGCAAGCCCAGTCACTGCGAAAAAGGAAATAACCTTTCCCTACGCTATGCCGTTTTGCAGCTTGCACGCTTTCAATGTATTTTTCATCAGTGTCGCGATCGTCATAGGACCTACGCCGCCGGGGACGGGCGTGATGAAGGCGCACTTGTCCTTCACGTTTTCAAAGTCCACGTCGCCGCACAGCTTGCCGTTTTCGTCCCTGTTCATGCCGACGTCGATCACCACCGCGCCGTCCTTGACCATATCCGCCTTGACGAATTTGGGGATACCGACCGCAGCGACCAAAATATCCGCGCGGCGGCATACCTCCGCGAGATTTTTCGTGCGGCTGTGGCAGATCGTGACGGTGCCGTTTTCATGCAGCAGCAGCATACCCATCGGCTTGCCGACAATGTTGCTTCTGCCGATGACCACACAATCCTTGCCCTCGACGGAAATATGGTAGGAATGCAGCATTTCCATGACGCCGGCGGGCGTGCAGGGCAAAAAGTCGTATTCGCCGAGCATGATTTTGCCGACGTTGACCGCATGGAACGCGTCCACGTCCTTTAGCGGGCTGATGGCGGCGATCACCGCCTTGTCGTCGAGGTGCTTCGGCAGCGGCAGCTGCACCAAAATGCCGTTGATGTCCGCCTTGTTGTTCAGGGTTTCCACCAGCGCCAGCAGCTCCTCCTGCGTGGTTTCCGCCGGCAGGGCGTACTCCTCCGACAGGAAGCCCACCGCTTCGCACGCCTTCTTTTTATTGTTGACATACACGCGCGAGGCGGGATCGTCGCCGACGATGACCACCGCCAGCCCCGGGGTAATGCCGTGTTCCTGTTTCAGCGCGTCAGTGAGCTGCTTTACGCTTGCCTTTACCTCCACTGACACCTTTTTTCCGTCGATAATTTGCATAGAAAGGATCCTCCCTTTTGATGTTTATCAATAGCATAATCAAACCGACAACGACCAGCACCGCCGACAGCACCTGCGACACGCGGATATCCATGCCGAACAGTTGGAACGGCAGATACAGGCTGTCCGTGCGCAAGCCCTCGACAATGGTGCGTTCAAAGCCGTACCACACCAGATAACAGTAGAAAATCTGACCGGCATAGCGCTGGCGGTATTTGCCGAAGAAATGCAGCAACACAAACCCGAGCAAACACCACAGGCTTTCGTACAAAAAGCAGGGGTGCACCGCTGTCACCTGTCCGTTGATGATCGTATTTTCGCTGAGCATTCGCCACGGCAGATCGGTGGCGGTGCCAAACGCCTCCTGGTTCATAAAGTTGCCCCAGCGGCCGATGCCCTGCCCGAGCAAAAAGCCCATCATGGTCACATCGAGGATCGGCATCGCCTTCATCTTTTGGATCTTGGCAACGATCAGACCGCCCAGCAGAGCGCCGATAATGCCGCCGTAGATGGCAAGCCCGCCCTCGTGGATATACAAAATGGAAATGGGATTGGCGGCATACTCATCCCACGCAAAGGCGACATAATACAGCCGCGCACCGATGATGCCCGTCACCAAGCCAGCCAGCACGCAGTTGAACAGCTTGGACGTATTGACATTGTAGCGCGGCGCCGTGCGCCATGCGTACAGCAGCGCGAGCAGCAAGCCCGCCGCGATGATCAGGCCGTACCAATAGACGGGATAGCTTCCGAGGCGGAAAGCAACATTGCTGATGTCAAACTCCCAGCCAAAACCCGGAAACTGCACATGAAACTGTTGCATCACGACCTCCTATTCCGCTTCGTCCGCATTGCACACCACCGACAGGGTGCAGTTGCACACATCGAGCATTTCCTGCAAGCGGTTGTCCACATCCGCCTTTTCGGTGGCGGCAACGGCGTCGATATAGGTAAACAGCTCGTTGCCGTTGACGTGGTAATCGACGATCATGTTGGCGATGCTGCCCACCGAGTTCAGCGACGAGATCACGTCGCCGTACACCGCTTTTTTTGCAATGGTAAAGTCCTCGTCGGACAAGCCTTTTTCCTTGACTGCGGCAATATACTGCTTTATCTTTTCCGCCGCCTGCTTCGGGGCGCGGCTTTCGCCGCTGAAAATCACGGCGCAGTAGCCGGGACCCTCAAACAGCTCGTAAGAAAAGCTGCTGTTGATCAGATTGTTGTCCATCAGGTCGCGGTACAGCGCACTGGTGGGAGATGCGAGCGCCGACAGCAAAATGTCGGTTTGCGCCAGCTTTTGCTCGCTGAGCGTTTGCCCGGCACGCTCCTTGAAGCCGAGGTTGAAAATCGGCATCGACACCGCAAAGCGCTGCTCCACATAGGGCTCGACGATCTCGTAGGGCTCGTCCTCAAAATAGGTCTCGATGGTGTGCGGCTCGCTGGGCTTGAGCATACGGTCGCAGATGGCGAGCACCTGCTCGACCGTGACGTTGCCCGCCACGCACAGCACCATGTTGTTTAAATTATAAAACGTGTTGTAGCAGGCATACAGCTTTTCCGCCGTGATGTCCGCGATGGTTTCCACCGTGCCGGCAATGTCGATTTTGACAGGGTGGTTGTGGTACATGCCGCCGAGCATGTTGAACATCACACGCCAGTCGGGCGAATCATCGTACATTTTGATTTCCTGTCCGATAATGCCCTGCTCCTTTTGCACGGTTTGGGGTGTAAAGTACGGATCCTGCACAAAGTCGAGCAAAATTTCAAAGCTCTCGTCAAATTTGTCGGTGCAGGAAAACAGATAGCAGGTTTTTTCAAAGCTGGTGTAGGCGTTTGCCGATGCGCCGGTTTCGGCGTAGCGCGTAAAGGCGTCGCCCTCGGCGCTTTCAAACAGCTTGTGCTCCAAATAGTGGGCAATGCCGTCGGGGACGGTGATTTTTTCGCCGCCGTCGCCGGAGAAGCAGGTGTTGATGCTGCCGTACTTGGCGCCGATGATGGCATAGGCAGAGCGATAGCCCTGCTTGGGATACACATACATATTCAAGCCCGATTGGTGCTTGATTTGATAATAGCTGTCGCCCGCGCGGGGTGACTTGACTTCATGAATCACGGTTTTCATCCAATCCCCCTCACTGATTTTTCAAAACATACACGGTGTCCAGCGTCAGCCTGTTGGCAGCCGCGACGATCTCTTCCTTGGTGACGGCATTGAGCTTGTCCGTCATTTCTTCGATGGTTTTAAAGGCGCCGTCAAACAGCTGGGTGGCATACCAGCTTTCGATGCCGCTGACGGTGTCGTTGGAGGAATAATAGGTGTTGATGATCGCCATTTTCGTGGCTTCGATTTCAAAATCGGTGATCACGCCGTTTTGCATATCCTCGATCTCCTTGCGGACGCCCGCCTGGAGCTTTTCGATATTTTCGCCCTCAACGCCGCTGTCGATGATGACAAGTCCCTTCATTTTATCATAGCGCGCACCGCAGTAGTAGCACAGGCTCTGCTTTTCGCGCACATTGCAAAACAGCTTGGAGTTGGCGGTACCGCCCAAAACCGCCGTCATCAGTGTAGCGGCAGTCACCTCGCTGTCGGGCAGCGCCGTGCCGGCGCGGAAGCCCATCACCAGCTTGGCCTGTGCAATGTTCATGGTTTCGGTCACAAACTTCGGCTCGCCTGCCTGACGGATGATTTCCGTCTGCGTGATTTGGGGTATGCGCGCCGCGCCGTCAAATGCCGCGCGAAACACCTCCACCGCCTTGTCGGGGGCGCTGTCGCCGATATACAGAATTTCAAACACAGCGGTTTGCAGCAGCTGCTTCCACGCCGCTGTCAGCGACTGCGGCGTTTGCGCCCGGACGCTTTCGGCGGTGCCGTAGCGCTTGATGCCGAACACTTCACCGGCACACATATGGCGGATCAGCTGACCGTTGGCATAAATGCGCTTATCGTTGCATTCGGAGTCCATCAAATCGAGCAGCTGTCGTTTTTCCTGCTCCACCTCGCCCGGTACAAACACGCCGTCGCACAAATTCGGCTCGAAAATCACGCTGCACAGCAAAAGCGACAGCTCACGCGCCACGCTTTCGCCCTCGAGGGTGTAACGGTCGTCGAGTCCCGATACCGACAGGGTGAGCACCTGGTTGTCGCCCGCCTTGCGCATGGAAGCATTCAGCTCCGCGCCGTACAGTGCGCTCAGCTTTTTGCTCAGGGCGGTAAAATCGGGGTACGCCTTGCACGAGCGTGACAGCACGCCGCAAATCAACGCATTCGCCGACGCGGTGTCCGCACGCAGCGGTACGATCATATTGGCGGTAATTTTCATCGTTTTAAAGCGGCTGTCGCGCACGTCGTTAAAATAGACGCCGTCGCCGAGCCGTATACGGTTGATATTGCTCATTATTTCAGCTCCATATCCTTCATCAAAACTTATTAGTATAGTATATCACAAAACGCGCCGGGATAAAAGACTTTTTCGCAAGAATTATTTAGGCAATACCGCATAATTTAGGTGCGCGGTGTTGCCTTTATAGTATTGTGGTACAAACGGCGGCACAAAACACCTCGCGTGCGCCGTACTTGTGCAGCATCCGCGAGCATTCGCCCAGCGTGCTGCCCGTGGTGATGATATCATCCACCAACAGCACACGCTTGTCACGCACTAACGCCGGCTGCGGCACACGGTAGGCGCCCTTGACATTCTCGAACCGCCGGCTGCGTTTCAAAGAATGCTGCGGCGGCGTTTGGCGGTGCTTTTCCAACAAATCGGCATACGGAATGCCTGTCAGCGCCGCGCATTCCCGTGCCAGCCGCTCCGCATGGTGAAAGCGGCGGCGATCCTTGCAGTACATCGGCACACAGGTGATGGTGTCGATTTGCCCGAGGTCATACGAGCGAACGACGGCGCGCACGGTCAGCAGCGCCAGCGCGTGGGTATAGCCATCCTTGGCGCCAAACTTGTAACGCTTCACGGCTGCGGCGTAGGCATCCCGATACAGCAGCGGCGCACAGCACGGAAATCCGCCGATAGTATACCGATGATAGGTCAGCTGCGGCAGCTGTTCGGCGCATGACGCACAAAAATCCTCGCCGCCGGGGATCACTGTGCGGCAAAACGGACAGCGGTTAGGGTACAGCACCGGTACGATTTTTTCTTTCCAGAACCCCATGTGCTCACTCCCTTAGGCAACTGCCCTGCACCACGTCGCGCTCCCGAAAAACACGTTGAAGGGTGTTGAGTACACGCTTTTTGTCCGCGCTCCACAGCGGCGCTGCAAGCAGCTTTTTGTCACCGTCGCCCGTCATACGGTGAATCACCACATGGGGCGGCAGCACCTCAAGACAGTCGCACAGCACGTCGGCGTATGCCTCCAAGCCGAGCGTTTCAAACGTGCCGTTTTCCCAGTCGCGGTGCAAATCGGTGCCGCGCAGCACGTGCAGCAATTGCAGCTTGATGCCGTTGCTGCGTGCACCTGCGTAGCGCACGCTTTGCAGCATATCCGCACGGCTCTCGCCCGGCAAACCGAGGATGAGGTGCGTAATCACCTGTATGCCGCGTTCGCGCAGCGCCTTTGCCGCGCTGTCGTACACGGACAAATCATAGCCGCGGCGAATGTATGCCGCTGTGCGCGGATGGATGGTTTGCAAGCCAAGCTCCACCCACACGGGCTTTTTCGCGTTCAGCTCGCTTAACACATCGAGTACGTCGCCGCCCAGACAGTCGGGACGCGTGGCGACGGACAGCGCGACAATATCCGCCGGCGCCATCGCCTCCGTAAACAGCCGCCGCAGCTGCGCCGCCGGCGCGTAGGTGTTGGTGAAGGGCTGAAAATAGGCGATAAACCTGCGGCAGCCGCTTTTGGGAGCGATGCGCGCCTTTGCCTGCGCCAGCTGCGCCGTAACGGACAACCGGCGGCTTGCCGCAAATTCGCCCGAACCGCCGGCGCTGCAAAAAATACAGCCGCGCGTACCGAGCGTGCCGTCGCGGTTGGGACAGGTCATGCCGCCGTTGAGCGAGAGCTTGTACACCTTTTCGCCGAAGGTGTTTTTTAAATATTCGTTTAGGGAATAATAATACATGCCGTCCATCCTTTCCCGCAACGATAAAAGCCCACCGAAACCGGCGGGCTTTCATCTAAAGGAACATCTATGAAAAATCTATAAAAGGAGAAGCAATGTTTTACTGTGCCTATATCGTACACCCGCTATGTGACAGTTATTTGAACAATTCCGCAAAAACGGGTGAAGCTTTCGTTACATCCTTATGAAAACTTTTGCACATACTCCACGAACATCTCGTGGATCTCATCCTCAAAATTCTCCATTTCCTCGTCGATACCGCCGTTAAAAAACAGTTTGATGTGCTTGGTCAGCGACAAATACGCGCCCACCATGTTTTTGCGCACCTCGTTTTGCAGCTCGTCGCTCAGCTCCTTGCCGCAGGACAGCCCCAGATAGAGGCTGTTGTTGTGCAGCTGTGAGGAGATGGACGGACTTTTCAGCACAAAGGTGTTGAATTGGTGCAGATGGCGGCAAAAGGCGATCACCGAAAACTGCTCCTCATGCTCGGAGTATGCCGCGGTTTCCTCTTGCTCCTGCTGCTCCTGCTCCGCTTCGTCCAGCGAAAAGTTCGACGAGGTGATGTAGGTGTGCATATCGTCGGGGTTAAGCGCCAGCGCACGGTAAAAGCGCATGGCATACAGCGCGTTTTCCAGGCACGCAAACGCCGCATACTGCATGTTGCTGTCGTTGAGGTGCATAAAGCTGTACAGGTTTTGGTACACCGACTTGTTGACGGAAATCAAGATCAGCCGCTCGTTGTCTTGGTAGTCGCAGACGACGGGACTCGCCAAAAAATCCATGGTGTATTTATAG
>CAMKOU010000083.1 GCA_946414505.1 uncultured Clostridia bacterium
ATGGTTTCGGAAAAATGCGGCATATATAAAATCGCCACCTCCGATATCTTTTCCGGCAAAACCCCACGGATGATAGAGCATTTGCTGATCCAAAAGGCAAGCAAAAAAAAGGCAAGCCGCACCTGCCGAATACACAGACCGGCTACTCCGCTCCGCCGAGCAGCGCATCAACTTTCTGTATATGATCATGATGATAGCGTTTGAAGCGGCGATATTCATTTATATTCTGTTGAATGAGTGGGATGACGCGCGGTATTATTTCGGCTTACGGGCAGCGGTCGTTTTGTTGACCGGCATTTTGCTGAATCTGTTTACCCTGAAAAAAGTGTATCCGTGGATAAAATACTACAACAATCTAGTGATGATACTGGCGCTCTTCTTTCTCGGAGGGTATACGGATATCATTGCCATGCTGTTTATTTTGCTTCCACTGTTTAACAGCTTTTATTTTCGTCCGTATTTTACCGTTATTACGGGCTTGGTGTGTTTGATCATGCTGTACGTTTGCATGATGAGTATCGCTACACCCTTTATGACGGAAACGGAGCTGCCGTTATCGCGCCCGAAGGAAAAATCGACCACGTGACGGTCAAGGAATTTGAAGACGCCATTCAAGAATTGGGAGAAAAAAGCGATACATTAACGCTTGATATGGCAGGTGTGGAATATGTCAGCTCTGCCGCATTGCGTGCAATTTTGAACGCCAATGATTTGATGGAGGAAAAAAACGGTTTAGTGCTCAAAAACGTCAATCAAAAGGTGATGGAGATATTCAATATCACCGGCTTCACCGATTATTTGAACATTCAATAAGGCAGCGTGACGCTGCACCTATTCCTGTCTGAAAAAAGACGTCGTATCTCATGCCGATACGACGCCTTATTGTTATTTGCGTTTTTGAAAATCCTTGACACGTTGCGATAAGTTTTCCAATTCCTCTTTGGAAAGCTCCGGCAAATGCTCCAGCTCATATAAAAACTGCCCGGTGCTTTCGTTGGCACGCAGCTTGGACAAGTCCATAAAATAGCCGGTGATCACCGCCGTGGTGATCGCGATGACAGCGATGGAATAGATGGATAAAACAACGGTGATCAATCTGCCGATCAGTGTTACGGCAACGCAATCGCCAAAGCCGATGGACGTGGCGGAGGCAAAACAAAACCAAAGGCTGTCGGCATAACTGTGGATACCCGGTTCAATCAGCCAAATCGGGATCGCCATCAAAAAAAAGCACAGCAGGTAAGCGCCGATGATCTTATCGGCTCCCGCGTTTTGAAAAGCTTTTATCAGTAGTTTTCGCGTTTGTCTTCTCTTCATCCGTATCGCTCCCAATTAAATATATATATAGTGTAACACGAACGGAAAAAGATGTAAACCTTTTTATGTCTGCTGCTGATGTTTTTTCCGCCGAGGCGCATTGCTTTTTTTACCAAAGACTGCTATAATGACAGCAGAATCATAGCGGAGGCGATGGAATGGCGGGATTTAATACACGTGAAGCAAAGGATTTGCTGACGAAACTGGACGCCTTGCAGCGACAGCAGGAGGCGCTGTACACCAAACCGGGCAAATACCGCGCGGACGCCGAAAAAATAGTACGCGGTATGCTGGGTTACAGGGCGTTTGATCATTTGGTTTGCGACGCAGTGCAGCGCGGCAAGGACAGCAGCGGCAGTCTGCGCGGCGCCGACACACTGGTGTGCGATGTGGTGCGCTATAGCCGGTTGCAGCCGATCGCCGCTTATTGCAAGCAGATGACAGCGCCGCAGCATGACCAAATTGCCGCATGGCGACAAAGCCTGTCGGCGTGTGCCGGTGGTTTGCGCCGCATGTTTGCATCCTCAGCCAAAAAGCAGGAAGCGGAACATGCCTTTGACGCATTGATGCAGCTGATCAACAGCGATTACGGCAAATACACCGAACAAATGACCGCCGACGCGCAGGCGATCGAACAGATGACCGCAGCTGCGGCGTGGCAACAGTGGAGTCAAAACCGCGACGCCTACCGCGCCGGAGCGCACGAAGTGCTTGATAGCGTGTCGGATGGTACCGTGTCGGAGTTTGATAAACTGATCCGTCAGGCAGACAGCCTTTCCGCGCCGATCCAACGTGCCAAACAGGCGCTGGAGCAAAGCAAAGCAGCGGTGGTGACGGCGTGCGACAAGCTTGCCGCACAGGAGAGTATCGGTATTTTGCAGGGCGTGCCGGTGGAAGAGGTAAATCGCGACAAGGGTGGCTTTCGTGTCAAAACCCTGCGCGACAGCGGTTTTACAACCATGGCGGATATCGACGCCGCCACACCGCAGCAATTGTCCGACGTCAAGGGAATCAGCCCCGAGGGTGCCGCCGCCCTCAAAAAGGTTGCCGGCGCCTATCGTTTGCAAACGGCGGAGACGATCAAAATAAAGCTGAGTGCGGACAACCGCACGGCGGAGGCGACTGCTTTGGTGCGCGCGATTTACCGTTTTATACAGCAAAATGACGCGCTTGGGGCGTTTGTAAAATTAGACGAACAATACAGCGGCACCGTCACGCAGTCAAAGGATGACTTGCGTCGGGTGGGGAACGGCGCTCAATGGCTGTTTTACACGGACCGGGAAAAGCAAACCGTTACCAACGCCTACCACACGCTCAACGACTTGTTGCAGGGCGCATACGGACAGGCGGTGCGGCAGCTGACCGGAAAGGCGGTTCAACTAAACGAAACGCCCGCGCAGGCGTGGCAGCATTTTTCGCAAAATACCGTCCGCTACTACAATGTGATCGAGGAACTCGCGCCAGGAAGGCTGGGAAATGATAACGGTCAATACGGATTGCCCGAGGATTTGGCACAGGCGGTAGCCCGCGAGCCGTTCTATGCAGAGGGATTGCGCTGCGAACTGCGCCGCTATCAGGAGTGGGGCGTCAAATATGTTCTCCACCAAAAGCGTGTGCTGCTTGGTGACGAAATGGGTTTGGGAAAAACCGTGCAGGCAATTGCCGTGATGACCTCCTTGCGCAACACCGGTTCTACGCATTTTATGGTGGTGTGCCCGGCAAGCGTCCTGTCCAACTGGAGCCGCGAAATCGCCAAGCACAGTGATTTGCCCGTGACGGTGGTGCACGGCAGCAGCAGAAACAAGGCGCTTGCCGCTTGGAAACAGTCCGGCGGCGTGGCGGTGACTACCTATGAAACCACTGTGCACATCACACCGGAAGAAAATGATACGATCGACTGTATCGTGGTGGACGAAGCACATTACATCAAAAATGCCGAGGCGCGGCGCAGTATCAACGTGAAGAAGCTATGCGAGAAAGCGGAGCGGCTGCTGTTTATGACCGGCACGGCAATTGAAAACCGCGTCGAAGAAATGATCGCGCTCATCAGCGTGCTGCAACCGTCCGTGGCAGATCAAGTCAGGGACATGGCGTTTATGTCCTCTGCGCCGCAGTTTCGAGAGGCAGTGGCGCCCGTGTATTACCGCCGTAAACGCGAGGACGTCCTCACCGAGCTGCCCGATAAACTGGAAAGCTTGGAGTGGTGCACCCTCGGCAAGGAAGAAGAACAGTTGTATGAGGATGCGGTTCTCGGACAAAAATACGCCGATGCACGCCGCGTTTCCTGGGCGATGGAGGATTTGACAAAGTCCTCCAAGGCAAACCGTCTCGGCGAGCTGCTTGCCGAAGCAGCGGATGAAGGCAGAAAGGTGATCGTGTTTTCGTTCTTTTTAGACACCATTCGCAAAGTCAGCGATATGCTCGGCGATCGTTGTGTGGGACCGATCACCGGTTCTGTGACGCCCCGACGCCGGCAGGAGTTGATCGACGCATTTGACAAAGCCCCGGACGGCGCGGTGCTGACCGCGCAGATACAGTCCGGCGGAACTGGACTGAATATACAATCCGCCAGCGTCGTGGTGCTGTGCGAACCGCAGTTTAAGCCATCCATCGAAAACCAGGCGATCTCACGCGCGTATCGCATGGGACAGGCACGCAACGTGTTGGTGTATCGTCTGCTGTGCGAAAACACTGTCGATGAAAGAATAATGGATTTGCTCAAAGAAAAGCAAGCGATTTTTGACGCCTTTGCCGACAAATCCTCGGTTGCCGAAGAAACCATGGAGCTGGATGAAAAGGGCTTTGGCGACATCATGCGCGAGGAAGCCGAACGCATCGCTGCGAAACACCGGGCAGAAAAAGACGAAGAAGCGCAAAACGAAAGCATCCCGCCGGTATGACCGGGGGGATGCTTTTTTAACAGTTATGTTTTGCAGTATTATGCCCCTGCAAGATAACGCTGAATGTCTGTGACGTCATCGATCGTCAGTTTGCCGTCGCAATTATAATCGGCAGCCTTAAAAGACGCCGGGTCGCTTTCATCGACAATGGCGGTTCCGTCTTCTTTTTTGAACTCCGCAAGATGTCTTTGCAAAAGCGTCGCGTCCTGAATGGTCACTTCGCCGTCGCCGTCGAGATCACCGATCATCACATCGGGTTCTTCCTCCGGCTGGTACAGCACCGCTACGCCGGTTGCCTGGATCGTACCCGACAGCTTGCCGTTTGACACGGTAAAGGTTGTGCCGCTCACCTGGTCAATGTATTCGCCGTCGGCAAGCTTGGTAGCTTTGCCCGACAAGGTGTTATCCACGCTGTCAACATTGACGATGACCGCGCCCTTGGTACCGCGCTCGATCATCACGATTTTTTGTTTGATCAGTTCGGTAACGTTTTTGGGTTCGCCAACCATCGCATTGCGGAATTTGTTGACAGCCGCAACAGCCTTGCTGTAGTAGTTGCCGTCGCCGTCCTGACCGATACGGTTTTCACCCCACTGGTCGGTGGTGGAGCTGCCCTTGGGACGGGCGAAAAACAGGGGAGTGGTGTCGCCCTGTGCGGCGATCACTGCCCAAGCCACCTGCACCTGTGCGTTGTCCAGCTGTTTCCAAGTGGCGTCTTCGCCGCAATAATTATCGTGCGATTCTACCCATGTTACCAATTGATTGGCTTCTACATTTGTCAAGCGATAGCTTTTCGCCATGGACGCGGTCAGCTTTTGTTTGGAAACAGCGGTTCTCAGGTTGGTGCCGTAAGAAGCAGCCGTAATTTTCATCAGCTTGGCGTAATCCTCCGCTCTGTCGCCGCCGGGCAGGATCTCACCATATTGGAATTCCGCGTCATTGTCAAGTACGGTCGGCCAAAAATCACCGGAAAAATCGGTGCCGTTGTAGGGTTCGTCGTCGGGCAGCTCAATATGCTTTGCCGCGTCAAAGCGGAAGCCGTCCGCACCTGCCGACAGCACATCCACCAGATAATCGCAGATCATTTGCTGCACAGCCGGGTTTTGGGTGTTCAAATCCCAAAGGCCGGTCAGCTTGCCCTGCGTTACCAGATAACGGTTGCTCCAATCGGTGATCTCCACTCTGTCGTGGAACGCCTTGCCGCCGATATTCTTTACGTGAGAGGAAATCACGCTGTAATCCGACGAACAGTGGTTGGCAACAATATCGACGACGACCTTGACGCCGTATCGGTGCGCGGTGTCACACATCTCTTCAAATTCTTCTTCGGTGCCGAGCATATAGTTGCCGATGGTGTAGTCGGTGGTTTGGTACTGATACCACCACTTGCCCTTATTTTCGCTCATCAGCGACAGCCCGCCGTTATCGCCACGCTGAAATGCGTTGATCGGCGAGGTCTGCACCGCCTTAAAGCCGGCGGCAGCGATTTGCGGAATATTTTCCGCAATGGTGTTGAAATCCCAGCACCAGCAGTGCAAAATGGCGCCGTCCTCAATTTTGTCGGGCAGTCCGTAGGACGCCGCAACGGTGGTGGTTTCTGCGGGGGCTGCCTGCGCGGTGGCGGAAAAGGCAACGGAGCCGATTGCCATCACTGCGGCTAACAGCAAAGAAAACCTGCGTTTAAGTGAATGTTTCATAAGCATCTCCTTTTTTATGATAGGTTTAATCTATGGGTCGGTTTTGCTCGTATTGTATGATACTGCGCTTGACTTTTTTGCGCGTGCGCGCGTCAAAAAAGATCGTCAACAAGCTGACGGCGCCCTCATAAATCAGCGAAATACCAAATAATACCACAATGGTTTTGCCGACGGCACTGTAGAAAATAATGCACACAACGCCCAGCAGCGTGCCGATAATGGCGGCGATCAAAAAGAATCCCCAACGCGGAAAACCGATCATGCGCAGGTTGACCGCGCGTTTGATATTGACCAACGCATCAATGATCAGTACACCGCCGATGACATAAAATAGTATTTTTTGCATTAAATCCTGTGATAACAAAGAGAATATTCCCAATCCGATGGCGATCACGCCGGTGGCAAGCTCCAAAAACAGGTTTTCTTCGCTGTCCTTGTTCAGAAAGAAGGCGATGATGGTGATGATACCGTAAATGAGCATGACAACGCCGAACACATCGTTCAGGCCGTCTGCCACCGCCTGTGGCTTTGCAACCATAAAGATGCCCAGAACGATGTAGGCGATGGACGCCATCAAAAAGGTTCCCAGCATGGCGCGTTTGTTGGATCGTGGTGGTTGTTTGTCTGGCATAATCTATTCCTCCTTAATCTATCCGTTTATCACAGAACTCGCACATCTGCATACCGAGCTTGCGATAGCTCAGGCTAGGCAGATACGCCTCTGTCTGTGTAATGCACTTGGGATTTTTGCACCGGTGTTGGCTGATGTCGGCGTTGGGCGCCTCGATCAAAAAGTCTTCGTCCTGTAACAACAGCAAAATCAATGCCATTCTGCCATACATGCCGTATTGTGCCTGCTTGAAGTACAGGGCGCGCGGATCATCGTCGATGTCCACGGTGATTTCATTGACGCGGGGCAGGGGATGCAGGATGATCATATCCGCGCGGGCACGGTCAAGCTTTTCGCGGTCAAGCACAAACACATTTTTCTGTGCCTGGTACTCCTCCTCGTTTTTAAACCGTTCACGCTGGATGCGCGTCATATACAGCACATCCAAATCGGTGATGGCATCGGCGAGGTTGTGTGAGATCTCATAGGTGCAGCCGTTTTTTTCCAAGATGTCGATAATGTAGAGCGGCACACCCAGCTCCGGGGTAGAGATCAGCACAAAGGAGTTCCCCTCATATTTGGCAAGCGTTTTGATCAGGGAGTGAACGGTTCTGCCGTTGAGCAAATCGCCGCACACGCCGATTTTCAAGTGGTCAAGCCGTTCTTTCTCACAGCTGAGGGTCACGATATCCGTCAGGGTTTGTGTAGGATGAAGATGACCGCCGTCGCCGCAGTTGATCAGCGGCACCTGCGAATACAGCGACGCCGCCATTGCCGTGCCCTCCACAGGGTGACGGATGGCAATGATGTCGGCATAGCCGCTGATAACGGAAATGGTGTCCTTGAGGCTTTCGCCCTTGGCAACCGAGGAATTCATAGGATTGTCAAAGCCGATGGTTCTGCCGCCCAGCTTGAGCATGGCCGTTTGAAACGACATTTGCGTGCGCGTGCTCGGCTCATAAAACAGCGTCGCCAAGATCTTACCGTCACAGGCATGTCGAAAATCAGCGGGACTTTGCATGATCTTGCGCGCTTTTTTGACTATTTTGGCAATCTGCGGAACACTCACGGCTTCCAAATCAATTAGATTTTTGTTCGACATAATTTCACTACCTTACCTATTTTCTTAATTGTATCAAATTTTGCATGAAAATTATTTCGTTATTAGAAAAATACTAAATAAATGTCCCAAAACGATCACGTCGCGCGCCTTGACTTTATTCCAAAAGAGAAAATTAAATTACCCCTTGATTTTTTTGAAAAACTGTAGTATAATAACAATGTTGCACGCCGGTGTGATGGAATTGGCAGACGTAGCGGACTCAAAATCCGCC
>CAMKOU010000084.1 GCA_946414505.1 uncultured Clostridia bacterium
ACCGGTTTGTTTATCAAGCTCATACTTGTTTTTATCGCCCTTGGAAATCTCGATCACCGCGTAAAAATCCTCCGGGGTTATCCTTTTGGGGGAAATGTCATGCCAAATATTCAAAACGCATCACTCCTTTTCTAGTTGTTTCTATTATAGAATTTTAAACGGCATTTGTCAATCAAATTCTTTTCAAAAACATCATTGCTTGTAAAAAACCTTCTTTTTGTTTTTCAAATCCAGTATGACCTTAATCAACTGGATCACCAAAGTAGGCACGAACGCCAAACCGAGGATGCTCCAAACATGGTCGGCGGACAACGAACTGACCGCAAACAGTGTGTGCAGCGCGGGGACGAACAGCACCAGTGACAGCAGCAGCACGCCCAATACAAAGGCGCCGATGCCCGCCGGATTGCTGAACAGACCGAGCCTGAAAATGGATTTGTCGCCGCGGCAATTGAAGCCGTGGAACAGCCGCGCCAAGGTCAGCGTGGCAAACGCCATCGTACTTGCCGTTGCCGGATCCGTTTCGGCGCCGATGAAAAACGCGCGAATGACCGCTATTGCGATCAACAAGCCCTGCGCAAACAACAGGAAGGTAAAATTTCTGGTCAGAATGCCCTCCTTGGGGTCGCGCGGCTTTTGTGACAGCACGCCCTGCTCCGGCGGCTCCATGCCGATCGCGATGGCGGGCAGCGAGTCGGTCAAAAGGTTGATAAACAAAAGGTGTACGGGCATAAACGGCATCGGCAGGCCAAACACAGACGCAAACAGCACCGTGATAATCGCCGCCATGTTGCCCGACAGCAAAAACAGAATGGCATTTTTAATGTTGCGGTACACGCTTCTGCCGTTGGCGACCGCCTTGATGATCGTAGCAAAGTTGTCGTCCTGCAAAATCATGCTCGCCGCGTCCTTGGACACCTCGGTGCCGGTGATGCCCATGGCGACGCCGATATCGGCTTTTTTCAGGGCAGGCGCGTCGTTGACGCCGTCGCCCGTCATAGACACGATGTTGCCGCGGCGCTGCCATGCCTCGACGATGCGGATTTTGTTTTCAGGCGACACACGGGCATACACCGTGATGTTGGGCAGCTGTCTGTCCAGCTCGGCGTCGGTCATCGCGTCCAGCTCCAAACCCGTCACGGCAATGTCGCCGTCGCGCATAATGCCGATTTGCCGCGCGATGGCGGAAGCGGTCACCTTGTGGTCGCCGGTGATCATGATCGGTTGGATACCCGCGCGGACGGCATCGGCAACCGCCGCGCGGCTTTCGGGACGCGGCGGATCGATCATCGACACCAGGCCGACAAAGGTGTAGCCGTATTCGGTTTCGATGCTTAATGTTTCGGTGCTCTCCTTATAGGCAAAGGCGAGCACACGCAAGCCCTCCTCGGAATACGCCTGATTCGTGTCAAGAATCAGCTGTTTGTCCGCTGCGGTGATGGGACGCACACCGTCTTGGGTGGTGATGTTGATGCAGCGGTCGAGGATGGAATCGAGCGCGCCCTTTGTCAGCACATGCTCCACGCCGTGCAGTGTATATTTGGTGGACATCATTTTGCGGTCAGAGTCAAAGGGCACCTCCTCCTGACGGCTGAGCACGTCGCGCATCAGGGTTTCGTCCAGTCCGATGTGGCGCGATGCTTCGATCAGCGCATACTCGGTGGGGTCGCCCACGCCCTTGCCGTCCACAATGGCGGAGTCGTTGTTTAAAACCATGCCGTACAGCAGCTGGCGGTGCGCCGCAACGGACAAATCAAGCTGCTCCTCACGGATGCTTTCGCCGTTGACAAAAATCTTTTGCACGGTCATTTTGTTTTGTGTCAGCGTACCGGTTTTGTCGGAGCAAATGACCGACACGCAGCCCAGACTTTCCACCGCCTTCAAGTCCTTGATGACGGCGTTTTCCTGCGCCATTTTGCGCGTGCCGAGCGCCTGCACGATTGTCACAATGGAGCCGAGCGCTTCGGGGATCGCCGCCACCGCCAGCGCCACGGCGTACATCAGAGAATTGATGATGGCGGTGGGCTGCCAATGGTTTTGCCACATGGTCAGCACAAACACCAACGCGCTGATAATCATGATAATAATGGCAAGCTTCGCGGAGAATTTATCCAGACTCTCCTGCAACGGCGTTTTCTTTTCCTTGGCGGCGTTCATCAGCGAGGCGATCTTGCCGATTTCGGTGTCCATCGCGGTTTCGGTGACCAGCACCATCGCTCTGCCGTAGGTGACGAGGCTGCCGGAATACACCATATTGACGCGGTCGCCCAGCGGCACCTCGCCCGTGATGGGCGCGTCGGTTTTGTCGATATTGGCGGACTCGCCCGTCAGCGAGCTTTCGTTGACCTGCAGCGAATAGCTGTGCAAGATCCTGCCGTCCGCTACCACCATGTCGCCCGCCTCTAAAATGACGATATCACCCGGCACAACATAGCGCGAGTCGATTTCGGTTTTTTGTCCGTCGCGGATGACCTTTGCCGCCGGCGAGGACAGCGATTTCAGGCTTTCCAGCGATTTTTCCGCCTTGACGTGCTGCACCGTGCCCAAAATCGCGTTCATCACAATGACGGCAACAATGACGATGGTGCTTTCCCAGTTGCCCGAAAAAGCGGAAATGACGGCGGCAGCGATCAAAATCAGTACCAGCAGGTCGGCAAACTGTCCCAAAAACACCTGCAAAACCGTTTTTTTCTTGCCCTCTGCCAGCGCATTTTCTCCGTGCGTTTGCAGCCGTTCGGCGGCTTCCTGCGCGGTCAGACCGTCTGTCGTTGCTTTGACGGCTTGCAGCACCTCGCTGCCCGGTTGCTGATACCAATTTTTCATATGCGTTCCTCCGTTTCATGGGGTGTCAATAACAAAAGACTTTTATTGCATACGTCCACTGCCGTGCAATAAAAGTCTCATTCCTTAGGATATATCCGATACTGTCCTGCCGACAGTATGTGACTGACGAAATATATCACGGTATTCCGCGAACTACTCCCCTTTAATCAAGTTTATTATAGCACCGCTGTACCGCCGTGTCAAGAAAAATCTTCCGGCACATAAGGCTGCACCTCTTCCTCCGTCACGGTGCGCGGCGGCTTTGGCTTGCTGCACATGGTGAGGATGATGGCGATCAGGCACAGGCACACGCCTGCCACCGACACCGCCACGCCCCACACGGTGTTTTCCAGCACCAGCATCAGCACGATGGCGGCGGCAAACAGCGCGATGCAGACAAACAGCAAAATAAATCCGATGGTATACAGAACGTTCATTTTTTCTGCTTTTTTCATGCTTTCCCCTCCGTCAGTTCCTCGGCGATCGCCGCAAAGTCCTCTAAAGACAACTGTTCGGCACGCGCATTGGCAGGAACGCCCGCGCGCTCCAGCAGCGCCGCTATCGCCGCCTTGTCCATTCCCAAGCCGGCGCTGAGCGAATTGGCGATCACCTTGCGCCGCTGCGAAAACGCCGCCTTGACCGCGCGAAAAAACGCCTTTTCGTCGCACTGCACAGGCGGCTGCCGGCGCACGTTCAGGCGGATGACGGCGGAATCCACCTTTGGCGCAGGCATAAACGACCCCGCGCTGACGCCGAACAACAGCTCCGGCTCCGCGTAGTAATTGACCGACACCGTCACCGCGCCGCTCTCGCGCGAGCCGACGGGCGCACAGATACGCTGCGCCGCTTCCTTTTGCACCATGACGGTGATCGCCGCCACGGGCAGCCTGTCCTCGAGCAGCTTCATGATGACGGGCGAGGTGATGTAGTAGGGCAAATTGGCGCAGACCACCACCTGCATACCGGGAAACTCCTGTGCAAGCAAACGGTTCAAGTCCAGCTTGAGCACGTCGTCGTTGACGATCTTTACGTTGTCATACGCGCCGAGCGTCTCGTCCAAAACCGGCAGCAGCCGCTTGTCCAGCTCCACGGCGACCACCTTGTCCGCCAGCTGACACAGCTCGCTGGTCAGTACGCCGATGCCGGGACCGATTTCGAGCACGCCTGTCCCCTGCCCGGCGCCGGACGCCTCCGCCATGCGCGGACACACCGAGGGATTGACCAAAAAGTTTTGCCCCAACGCCTTGGAAAAGGTAAAGCCGTGTTTGGATAAGATAGTTTTGATCGTACCGATATCGGAAAGTCGTTTCATTTTAAAGTTCTCAAGCCTTTCGGATACTTATTTTTCAGTCTGCCGCCCGACGCCTTGCCAAAGCCCACCGTCACGCCGTCCACCGTCACAGCGGCATAGCCCCTGACGGACAAGGGAACGGCAAGCTCCTCGCCGTGGAGGAACGCTTTGATCGCGGCGCTGTCGGACGAAAAGTCGACCGTCTGCGCACAATCCGCCGCTGTCGCCGCCATAAACGCGCAGTGGTGCGGCTCGATGCGGTTTTTGACGATTTCACCGAGAAGCACGCCTGCGCGCAGCACAGGCAAGCCCTTCACCTCCTGATAATTCTCAGGAAGAATCATAATTTTATTGTTTTTCAATGTCAGCCGTTCGCCGAAGGGCTTTTCGGGAAACAGGCTTTCATAAAATGCCGACAGCTTATCGTCCGCACGCGCCGTTGTAAGCGGCGGCACACTTGGGATGCGCGTGCCGTTTTTGCGCAGCCGCGCGGCAAAATGCCCCTCGCCGCCGTCCATCGGGAAAATACGCCGCGCCCATTGCATCGACGGTCTGCCAAAGGACACCTGCGCGTCCTCCAGAGCAAAGTCCGGGTTATCCGCCAAAAAGCGCGTGATCACACCCTCGTTTTCCTCCTGCGAAAAAGTGCAGGTGGCATACACCAGCACGCCGCTGGGCGCGAGCGCCTGCTTCGCGCTGTTCAAAATATGCAGCTGCCGCTCGGCGCAACTCTGCACATGCGCGGGGCTCCATTCGGTTTGCGCCTCGCTGTTTTTGCGGAACATGCCCTCGCCGCTGCACGGCGCGTCCACCAGTACGCGGTCAAACTGCGCCGGAAGTGCCGCGCACAGCTGCTCCGGGTGGGCGTTGGACACCACGGCATTGCGGATACCCATGCGTTCTATATTCGATAAAAGAATATTAGCGCGGCTTTTGACGATCTCGTTGCTCCACAGCAGCCCCTTGCCGCGCAGCTTGGCGCCGATCTGCGTGCTTTTGCCGCCCGGCGCAGCGCACAGATCGAGCACGCGGTCACCCGGCGTCACGCCGAGCATTTCCACCGCCGACGTCGCCGACGGCTCCTGCATATAAAACGCGCCGGCGTGGTGGAGCGGATGATTGCCGAGAGAAGTGATCTCCGGCGGAATATAATACCCGTCGGGACAAAACGGCGTGGGCTCCAACGCAAACGGCAGCGCCGCCGCCATCTTGTCCGCCGTGCATTTTAAGGTATTGACGCGCAGACCGCGAAAGAAGCGGTCGCTTTGGTAATAGGATAAAAACGCCGCATACTCGTCGCCGAGCAGGGCTTGCATACGGGTTAAAAATTCATTCATATGTATATTTCCAAACGCAAAGGATACAATAGAGTTGAACCGGAAAGGGAGGTGTCCGCATGAGTAAAAAGAAACAGCCCGCCGACAAAAACAGCACGCAGGACTGCAAAAACACCAAAAACAGCGAAACCAAGCAGCAGACAAACGGTTAACGCCGTGCCGTGGGCAAATTGCCCACGGCTTTTTTGGTGTTAATACCCGTATTCCTCACCGATCAAAATGACCTTCATACGGTTGACGTGGCGCTGTTGGGCGCACACGACGTAGTTGCAGCAGATCCTGCCGTCGCCGTGGCAGCCGTCGCACATGCCGGGATTCTCCTTTTGCAGCGAGATACATTCTCCCGTTTTGGCACAGGGCGTGTCGATGCCCAAACGCACGGTGTTCGGCGGCGCCGCCTTGGTTTTGACGCGGCGGATCGCTTCGTCAACGTCCTTGACGATCTTGTTGACGCCGCACACAAAGATCACACTCTTCGGACCGTAAAGGATCGCCGCCACGCGGTTGGAATTGCCGTCTACATTATACAGCTCGCCGTTTTCGGTGACGGCGTTGGCGCTTGTCACGAACGCGTCGGCGCAGAAGGTTTGGCGGTAAATATCCTCGACCGCCTCGGGGGTTTTGGCAGCGGAGCGGTCTAAAAAGTGATACGGTGCTGCGGAGATGAGGTCGTACACGCCCGTTTCTTTTAAGGTCACCGAGCCGCCGCAGGACACGGTGTCGCCGGGATGCAGCAGCTGTTTGACCAGCGCGCACGCTTCTTCCTTGGTATCGACATAATACGCTTCCATGCGGTTGCGCTTCAAATTTTGCATGGTTTTTTCCACGCGGGTTTTCATTTCATCTGTCATATTGTCACGTCCATTGATAAAAGTACTTCTATTATACCCCAAATCCTGCGGAAAGGCAAGGCTACGGCTCGATAAATTCCTGATGAAAATATTCGGCCACAGACTTTGCCAGCGTGCGGGCGATGTTGTCGATATTGTCGCGGATCCACTGCGCCTCGCCGCGGTTGTCGTGGTAGCCCACCTCAATGAGCACGGCAGGCGCCTTGGTGCGGCGCAGCTCGGCAAGCGAGTTCGTCGGGATCGTGCGGATATCGCCCGGCTCGCGGTAAATGCTTTTGTAGTTGTTCTGCAATATTTCCGCGAACCGCTTCCCGTTTTGGCTCGTCGGGAAGTAATAGATCTCCACGCCCGTATTCTGTCCTGCCGACGATTCGGGCGAGGCGTTGCTGTGGACGGCAAGGTGCAGGTCATAATCTTGCGCATTGGCGTCGCTGATGACCTGTGACAGCGTCATTTCAGGCTGATTGCGGTCAAAGTCGATGTGGTTGGCGCGCAAATACGGTTCCATCGCGTCGGCGATCAGGTACATGTAGTATTCTTCGTTGCCGCCGTCCGCATAGTGATTGAATTCCTGCACAGACGGACTGAGATAGAGTTTCGGCATAAGCATCCTCCTTTGGTTTCCGTATATCCTATGCCGGAAAACCGAAAGCGTGAAAAAGTCACAGCTAACTTTTTTATAATTCTTCACAGCAATTATTTTTGGCAATTTTTATGCTATACTTGCAGAATATAAATATATTTTTATATAATTTCATTAAAAAAGGAGTTATGCATTATGAAATGGTATTGTACTGTATGCGGCTATGTACACGAGGGCGACCAGCCCCCCGAGCAGTGCCCTGTTTGCAAACAACCCGCGTCCAAATTTAAACCCGTCGAGGAAGAAGCGGAGTACGCCACCGTCCACAAGCTGGGCGAAGGCAAAATGTACGACACCCCCGAGGATATTATCTCGGACTTGAGAAGCAACTTTGAGGGCGAGTGCAGCGAGGTCGGCATGTATCTCGCCATGGCGCGCGTTGCGGACAGAGAGGGCTATCCCGAGGTCGCCGAGGCGTTCAAGCGCTATGCCTTTGAGGAAGCGGATCACGCCTCCCGTTTTGCCGAGCTGCTGGGCGAGGTGCTGACCGACAGCACCGAAAAGAACCTGCAAATGCGCGCTGACGCCGAAGCAGGCGCCTGCGCAGGCAAGTTCGATTTGGCAAAAAGAGCCAAGGCGCTGGGACTCGACGCGATCCACGACACCGTCCACGAAATGGCAAAGGACGAAGCAAGACACGGCGCGGGCTTCAAGGGACTGTTGAAGAGATATTTCGGCAAGTAATGCAAGAATACAAGGTTGAAAAGGTCATGGGAATGAGCGTGAACGCCAAGGCGACCGATATCATGAATGCCTATGCTGCCAAGGGCTGGACGGTATTCCGCACCGAGGTACTTGGCTCCCATCTCATCATCATTTTTGAACGTGACAAGTAAACACACTATTCGGGGCTGGCTCAAAAGTGAAAAAGAGCCAGCCTCATAATTACGACAGAAAAGATT
>CAMKOU010000085.1 GCA_946414505.1 uncultured Clostridia bacterium
ATCACCCTGCCCTCCGAAGCTTTTGCCGAAAATGTCCGTTTCCGCTTTAGTGTAAACGGTAATTATGGCTACGGTGTCGCTCTTGACGACGTTGAGTTGAACTTAACCGGCAGCCAAGTCTTCACCGTTACATGGAATAACTGGGACGGCACAGAGCTTGAAAAGGACGAGGATGTTGCCAAAGGCGCTACTCCCAAGTACAACGGCGCAACACCCACCAAGGAAGCTGACGCGCAGTACACCTACACCTTCTCCGGCTGGAGAGACGACACCAACACCTACGGCGCGAGCGATACGCTCCCTGCTGTCGCAGGCGATATCACCTACACCGCGCAGTTTACAGCTGCTCCCAGGCTCATCGTCGGTCACTCCCTGACCCTCGACGGCAACATCGGCATCAACTTCTTTATCGACCCCTCGGCGGCAGGCTTGAACCCCGGCGAGACCGGCACCATCCAGGCTTACTTCACGTGGGCAAACAACAATGAGGGCGGCGCGCTGGTTGATGTACAGGCGCAGAACAAGGAAGTAGCGGTTACGGCGGATAATTACAAACATGTAGGCGACCTGATCAAAGTAACCTGCAAGGTGTGCGCGGCGGAAATGACCTGCGGCGTGAACGCGAGCTTTACGCTGAACGGCAAGAGCGATTCCGAGGTTTACAGTGTGCGCGACTACTGCGACAACATTTTGACCCCCACCCCCCAATGGCTCAATGCGTATAAAGAAAAATATCCCGACGGAACCGCGAAGTGCTATGACAATCTTCTCGATTTGACAAAGAAGATGCTCGACTACGGCGCAAAGGCGCAGGCTGTGTTTGGCATCAAGACCGACGACCTCGCTAACCATGGCGTGAATTACACCATGGAGAACGTTAGCGATGCCATGTTTGACACTGCCATCAAGGCGGCAAACGAAGGAGCAGAGAATGACGTTGCGGCAAATATGCCTGAATCCGCTGCCTTCAAAACCGCCAGCCTGGTATTCCTGTCCGAAAACACCCTCAGACTGTATGTTGAAAAGAAAACCGACGCGTTCAGTGCCGCCGGTCTGACCAAGTGGAACCAATATTACTACGCGCAGGTGACGGACATTCCTGCGGCGGAGCTCGACAAACTGCAAGCCTTTAGCGTCAGCGGCGCCACCCTGCACTACTCCGCGCTCGATTATGCCAAGGAACTTTCCAAACAAACCACCAAGCCCAACAACGCGGCGCTGGGACAGGCGACCTATTGGTACAATCAGGCGGCGAATGCGTATTTTATCTAACCGGAAAGGACGTGCATGAATATGATAAAAGAAGCGTATGAACGTCTCTTTTTGGACGTGACACAGTTTGACGTGGAGGACATCATCACCACCTCGGGCGTCGGCCCCGGCGGCGGCGACGAACCCACCACCGACCCCACCACTACCGATCCCCTGGATCCGTATGAGCTGCCGTTAGGCTTATAATTTTCACCGATAAATAAGGCAACACCGCACAATTCAAAGCGCACGGCTTGCTTGAATATTATTCCGTCAGCTTGCCCAAAAAATCTCGGCAAGGCGACAGCCTTACCTCGATTTATTTGTACAATCTGACGAAAAATCTTGCTGCGCAATCCGCACACCTGAATTATGCGGTATTGCCATAAAAACCGCGCCGCCGTTTTGGGTGCTTTGCTGAAAACGGCGGCGCGGCGTTGAAGGACTGTTTTTATGAAACTCAACAACAGCTTTATTTCGCATCAAATGGACGGTCAAACGGTGATCGTTCCCACCGCCGCCGCCGATTTTCACGGCTTGGTGCAGGGCAACAAAACCCTTGGCGTGATCGCGGCGTGCCTGCAAACCGACACGACCGAGGAAGAGATCGTGAACACCCTCTGCGCACGCTTTGACGGCGACAGAGAAGAAATAAAAGCCGATGTGCATGAAGCGGTTGAACAGCTGAAAAAAATCGGCGCGATCGATGCTTAAGGCAACACCGCTGTAAAGAAGGTAAAACCGTGAAAGAAATTTTGAAAAGTAACAAAATAAGGGTCGGCATTTGTTTGGCGACAGCGCTTGTGTTTGCGCTGTTTATCGCCTACCATCTCTATTTGTTCGTTCTGTTCGATATGTCTCAGATAGGCAGGCTCATCGGGATAGGCAGTTATGTATTGTTTGTCGCCGCTTCGATTTTGGCGATGGTTTCCCGTGCACCGTTTATCCAAATCGGTTCGGTGCTGATGATCATCGGACTCTCGCTGAATTTCATTATCAGACTGTTGAATGCAGGCACGATATTGGGCAGGCTGGATTTTGCCTACGTGCCCACTGTCTTAAACGCCGCCGTGTATCTGCTGCAACAGCTGGCTGTTTTGATTTTGCTGGTCTATTATTTGGTTTTTCGGCACAATCCAAGGTTCAAAACGAAACGCACGTTCGTGATCATCCTGATGTCGGCCGTCGCTGTGATGTATATCGGCAGCCTGGTGATGGAGTGCGTGCTGCTGTTAAAGTACCGCATGAACATTGACGCCGGCAAATGGATGACCGTGTGCAGCCGTCTTTTGTATTGCCTCGGCTTTCTCGGGATCGCGGTCAGGTTCATGCTCCCCGGTCCGGAGATGAAACAGGAGGAGGATTTCGGAAACCCCGAGCAGGAGGACGACGAATTTCTGTTTTCGGTGCCCGATGAGGAAAGAGCCCCGGTGAAAAGGGACGTGAATGCGCCGGTGGATAGCGACGGTTTCCTGTTTTCGATGCCCGATGAGGAAAGAGCCCCGGTGAAAAAGGACGTGAATCCCTCGGCGGATAGCGACGGTTTCCTGTTTTCGGTGCCCGATGAGGAAAGACGCCCCGTGAAGAAGGACGTGGAGGCGCCGGTAAACGACGACTTCCTGTTTTTGATGCCCGACAGCGGCAAAAAGTCCAAGAAAAATAAACACAGGGGCAAACAGGAAAATCCGGCGCTGGGCGAAGAAAACAAGGATTTTATCCTTTGATATGAATAGTTGTTAATGTGCAGACAGTGAATCGGTAGCATTCTGCTGCATAAAAACAGGGTTGGTTTTTACGCCTGCATATGCGTAAAAACCAGCCCTATTTTGTCTGCTCCGCCGGCAGCATTTTGCGAAACGCCGTCGGCAATGGATAGGCGTTTTGCATGTCTGCCCGACTCACCCACAAAAACCGCCCGCTTTTGCGGCTTGCCGTCACGCGCCAGCCTTTCATCAGCCAGTCGATATGCGTAAACACATGCTTGGCGTCCTTGTAAAAGGCGACTGCCTGCGGCTGCAAGCCCCATTCCGCTAATATTTCCGTCAGCCGCGCCTCCGACACATGCCCCTCGACATTCGGCAGCTGGTACATGCCGTGCAGCAGCCCCGGCGCCTCGCGCTTTTCCAGCGCCAGCGTGCCGTCGGGCGCGGTGATCAGCAGCACGGTTTTTTCGCTGTGCGTGCGCTTTGTTTTTTTGATGCGCACCGGCAATTCGTTTGTCAGCGCTTCGCGGTATGCCGTGCAGTGTGCTTGCAGCGGACAGCGTGCGCACTGCGCCGCGCCGTTTGGCAGGCACACGGTTTCGCCCAGCTCCATCAGGCTTTCGTTGAAGGCGCCTGCCGCGTCGGGCATCACGGCGGCAAGCTGCCGGGTGACGGATTTTTTGGTTTCGGGCAGCAGCACATTGTCGCGGCAGCCGGTCAGCCGTGCCACTACGCGCAATACATTGCCGTCTACGGCAGGTACGCGCTCGCCGAAGCAGATGGACGCGATCGCGCCGGCGGTGTATTCGCCGACGCCCGGCAGCCGGATAATGTCGGCGTACCGCGACGGAAACACGCCGCCGAAGTCGGTCATGATCATCTGCGCGGCTTTTTTTAGGTTGCGCGCACGGCTGTAGTAGCCCAAGCCCTCCCACAGCTTCAGCAGCGCGTCGTCTTCTACCTCGCTCAGCGCGCGCACGTCGGGCAGTGCCGCCGTAAACCGCGCGTAATAGTCCGTCACCGCCTCGATCCGCGTTTGCTGGAGCATGATCTCCGACACCCACACGTGGTACGGTGCGGCATCCCTGCGCCACGGCAGGTCTCTTTTATTGTCGGCAAACCACCGCAGCAGCGGCGCGGCGATTTGCGAAAGGATCTCGTTCATACATTTCCGCCTGTTTCCTCGTAATAGCTATAGTGTAGCACAGGGCGGCGGTGAAATCAACGGCAGGCGCGCGCGCCATTGCCACATTTTTTAAAAACATGAAAATCTCGCTAAATCCTCTTGCTTTTTTGTGCAAAATTATGATAGAATAAAGACAATATTGCACACCTGAATGATGCGGTATTGCCTAAAGCTATCCCGAAACAACGGAGGACAGAACAATGGAATCTATACTTGAGTTTTTTAACACGGTGGACGACGTGATGTATTTTCCCGTCCTTGTCATTGTGCTTGCGGCGGCAGGCTTGTTTTTTACCATCCGCACGCGCGGTGTACAGCTGCGGCTGTTTGGCACGGCGTGCAAGCTGATCGTCGAAAAGCCCGCCAGTTCGCAAAAGGTGTCGTCCTTTCAGGCGCTGATGGTATCCACCGCCTCGCGCGTGGGCACGGGCAACATCGTCGGTGTGGCCACCGCGATCAGCCTGGGCGGTCCCGGCGCGTGCTTTTGGATGTGGCTGATGTGCATTATCGGCGCGTCGTCAGCGTTTATCGAGAGCACGCTTGCGCAGATCTTTAAGCAAAAGGATGAAAACGGGCATTACTACGGCGGCCCCGCCTATTATATCGAAAAGGCGCTCAAGCTGCCGGTGATCGCCGCGATTTTCTGTGTGTTTCTCATCGCCACCTATGCCTTTGGCTTCAATTTGCTGTGCTCCTACAATTTGCAGTCCTCTTTTCAAGTTTACGGCTTTTATAACGAAACATGGACGCCGGTGATTGTCGGCGGCGTTTTGGCAGTTTCCGTCGGTTTTTGTCTGCTTGGCGGCGGTGCGCGTATCGTCAAGCTCACCGAAAAGGTCGTTCCCGTTATGGGCATCGCGTATGTGCTGGTTTCGCTCATCATTATCTTCACGCATATTTCCAACATCCCTGCCGCCTTTGCCGGTATTTTTGAGGACGCGTTCAACTTTCGCGCGATCTTCGGCGGTCTTGCCGGCTCCTGCATGGTGTTCGGTATCAAGCGCGGCTTGTTTTCCAACGAAGCCGGCGTCGGCTCGGCGCCTAACGCTTCCGCGTCGGCGGACGTGACCCATCCTGCGAAGCAGGGCTTGGTGCAAACCATTTCCGTGTATATTGACACCATGCTGCTGTGTACCGCCACCGCGCTGATGTGCCTGACCTCCGGCGTGAACTGCCCTCCCGGAGATGCCGGTGCGCCCTATGTGCAAAACGCGGTGTCCACCGTGTTCGGCAGCTTTGGCCCCGTTTTTATCACGGTGGCAATGGTGCTGTTTGCCTTTACGACACTCATCGGCAACCTCTATTATGTTGACAACGCCCTTGCGTACCTCAACGGCAAGCAAAAGCCCGGCAAGGTGTTTATGAATATTTTTTACATTTGCTGCATCGCCGTGATTTTTGTCGGCGCCATGGCGCCGATGGATCTGGCGTGGGCACTGGCGGATATCACCATGGGCGGCATGACGCTGATCAACATTCCCTGCTGCGTCATTTTGTCGGGGATCGCCGTCAAAGCGCTGCGCGATTTTGAACAGCAGAAAAAACGCCGGCTGAATCCGACCTTCCGTGCGCAAAACATCGGCTTGAAGCCCGACGACCTCAGCTGTTGGAAAGAATAGCGGCGAATGAAAACCCCTGTCCCGAAAAAAGGACAGGTTTTTTCATTTTTTTCTTGCTTATTCCGGAAAAAGGGTATAAGATAGAAAAAGAATCGTCGAAAAGGGTTAGTGTCATGAATTATTATATCGACTTTGAAGCCACGCAGTTTTCGGGCGAGATCATTTCCGTCGGCTGTGTGGACGAAAACGGCAGACAGTTTTATTCGCTGGTGCAGCCCGCTAGCGCGGACACCGTGACGGAGTTTATCGAAAAGCTGACGGGCATTCGCCGCGAGGAGCTGGACGCCGCGCCCACGGCAAACGAGGCGTTTGCCTGCTTTTTGCAGTGGGTCGATCACGGGGAGATCGCGCGCTTTTATTGCTACGGCGACAGCGACGCCTATTTTTTGGACAAAACGCTGGCGCACCTCACCGATTTTACGGCGCAGCTCGGGCTTTGTTTGATTCGCAGCAGCCTGACGGATTATGCGACGGAAATCAAAAAGCACTTTGCCCTCAAGCACAGCATCGCGCTGAAAAAGGTGGCGGCGCACTATCGCGGACAGGCGGTGGAGCAAACGCACAATTCGCTGGAGGACGCGCTGCTGTTAAAGGAAGTGTACGAAAAATCGGTCGGCGAAACCGTGACGGAATGTCCGTTTCCCGAGTACCAAAAGGGCGTGGAGCTGCCCAAGGTGCGCAAGCGGATCGTTGCCGTCAAGGGCAATGTGCGCATGGAATTTTCCGCCTTTGGCAAGGCGGCGGACTGGGTGATGGCAGAGCAGCTGAGCTTTGGCGACACCGTCAACGACAAAACAAAATCCAAGATCTGCAGCCGCATCGTCAATGCCGCCGAAAAGGAGCATCCCTATTGCGGCTATGACTGGAGCGTTGAAAATCAAACAACTGCATAAATTTCACCTTCTCCGGCAATACTTGTAGTAAAAGGATTGCCGGAGGTTTTTTTATGCAGTACGGAAAAGTGGAAATATGCGGCGTCAACACATCAAAGCTAAAGCTGCTCAGCGAGGAAAAAAAGCGCGAGCTGCTGCACATGATCCACAACGGCACGCCCGCCGAGAAAAAGCGCGCGCGCGACGAGATGATCAACGGCAACCTGCGGCTGGTGCTCAGCGTGCTGCAGCGGTTTGTGGGCAGGGGCGAAAACCCGGACGACCTGTTTCAGGTGGGCGTGATCGGACTGATCAAGGCGATCGACAACTTTGACCCCAAGCAGGAGGTGCGGTTTTCCACCTACGGCGTGCCGATGATCATCGGCGAGATCCGCCGCTATCTGCGCGACAACAACGCTGTGCGCGTGTCACGCTCCATGCGCGACACCGCCTATCGCGCCATGCAGATCAAGGAACAGCTCACCTGCCGCAACAACCGCGAGCCGACGGTGGAGGAGATCGCCAAGCGGATGCACCTGCCCAAGGAAAACGTGGTGCTGGCGCTGGAGGCGGTGGTGGAGCCGGTGTCGCTGTACGAGCCGGTGTTCACCGACGGCAACGACACGGTGTATGTGATGGATCAAATCGGCGACGACAGCGACGACAGCACGTGGCTGGAGGAGCTGGCGTTAAAGGAAGCCATTTCCAATTTAAACGACCGCGAAAAGCGGATCTTGACCCTGCGGTTTTTTCGCGGCAAGACGCAAATGGAGGTGGCGCGCGACATCGGCATTTCACAGGCGCAGGTCAGCCGCATCGAAAAAAACGCGCTCAACCGCATAAAGAAGAATTTGTGAGAAAACAACATGCACCCATTTTTATTCCTTTTTTTTCGTAAAGTAAACAATAATCGGCATAGCGCTAAAGGAAAATATGTGCTATAATACGGTTAGAACAAACTTGGAAAGAAGGAGTATCTATGAAAAAATGTGTATCCGTTATCCTTACCGCCGCGATT
>CAMKOU010000086.1 GCA_946414505.1 uncultured Clostridia bacterium
GGGGCTTACGCCGTCGACGGGATAAAACACGATGATCTTTGTATGTTCCACATCCTTAAAGCCCTCGAGCGCCGCCTTGCCGGTGTCGCCGGAGGTCGCTACCAAAATAACAGCGTCCTTGCCGTCATAGGTTTTTTTCAGGGATTTGGTGAGCAGATGCGGCAAAATTTGCAGCGCCATGTCCTTAAACGCACAGGTAGGACCGTGCCACAGCTCCAAAATGTTGAGCTCGGTGTCGCCGAGCCGGGTGTACGCCATGGGCGACGGATTGTCAGCGCCGAATTTGGCGGCAGTGTACGCTTTTTCCACACACGCGTCGATTTCCTCGGCGGTAAAGTCGGTCAGGAAATCGGAAAACACCTTTTTGGCTCTGCCCATGTAGTCCATCTTTAAAAGCGACTGAAACACCGCTTCGTCATACTGCGGGAATGCCTGCGGAACAAACAGTCCGCCGTCTTTGGAAATGCCCTGCGCGATCGCCTGTGCAGCGGATACTACCTCGGCGGCATTTTGGGTGCTGTTATAGTACATACAAATCTTCCTTTCATTTTACATTAAACAACATCTTATTTTACACCATTATTCGCTTCTTGTCAAAGTTTTCAAAAAAAATCAGCGCATTGTCGTAAAAAACCTTTTGAATCACGCGTTCCGGGTAACGATGTCGTAAAAATAGTTCATATATTGTGTCATACACACCGCTGTTTTGGATATCGGCAGGCAACACACCGCCGTCAAAGTCGCTGCCGAAGCACAGGCAGTCTTCGCCGCCCAGTGACAAAAAATGCTCCGCGTGCCGCAAAATGTCGGTCATGCGCGCTTTTTCGGGCTGCGTGTTCAAAAACGCGTTGTGAAAATTTAAACCGAATAAGCCGCCGCGCCGTATGATAGTGCGGATTTGATCATCCTTTAAGTTGCGGCGGTGCGGTGTCACGGCATAGGCGTTGGAATGTGACGCGACAAAGGGTAATGTCGTGTGATCCGCCACATCGTAAAAAAGCGCTTCGCTCGCGTGGGAAATATCGACAACCATGCCGTGCCGCTCCATTTCCCGCACTGCCTGTTTGCCGAAGGAGGTCAAGCCCTTTGCGTGCGGCACATCGGCGCCGTCGCCGATATCGTTGTGCGCGTTCCACGTCAGCGTCATCATGCGCACACCGAGAGAGGCAAAGCGCGCGACGTTTCCGAGGCTGCCGTTGAGCGCCAAGCCGTTTTCGATCGTCAAAAACGCAGTGGCGCGGTATTTTTCAAAGGCTTGCCGCACAGCGTCCTTCTGTCGTAACAGACGAATGTGCAGACGGCTGCACTCCGCTTCCAGCTGCCGGGCGGCATACAGCACCGTTTGCTCTGCCTGTTCGCCCGCATAGCTGTCGGGCAGCCAGATGGCGTAGCACTGTAAATGATGACGGAGCCCGTCCTTGGGCAACTGCACCTCATGAGAGCCGTCATCCAGCGGCTTGTGTTCGGTTATAAGCTTGTAAAGTGTGTCGCAATGCAAATCGACGATGCGCATATCGCTACCCCGCTTCAAACGCATTTTCAATGTAATGGATCTTCTTTAACCGCAATGTGTCCTTGTCGGTAAACACCTCGCAGACGTCGAAGCGGCAAGGGCGTTGCACGTCAAATTCGGCGATATACGCCTGTGCCGCGCGGAGTAAACGCTGCTGCTTGCGAAAGTCGACCGCTTCAAATGGCTGCGCAAAGGGGTTTGTGTGCCGCGTTTTGACTTCGACAAAACACACGACGCCATCCTTTTCCGCAACGATGTCTATTTCGCCGTAGGGCTTACGATAATTGCGGGCTAAAATGCGGTAATGATTCTTTTTCAGAAATTTAGCGCAGTAGTTCTCCCCTGCGTCGCCTGTCTGTTTTTTGGAAAATAGGCTCATTTCAGTATCTTTGTTAAAAAACTCAACCGGTGGTACGGGCACGGTCCGTATGTCTTTAGTGCTTCCACATGCGCCTTGGTGCCGTAGCCCTTGTGCTTGTCAAAGTGATACTGCGGATATTCCTCCGCATATCGGTACAACAGCCTGTCCCTGGACACCTTTGCCAAAATGGAGGCGCAGGCGATGGACATGGATTTGGCGTCGCCCTTGACGATATATTCGCTGTCAATGGATAACTCCGGCAGACGGTTGCCGTCGATCATAGCGTAGTCCGCCGGGACGGTCAGACCCTCCACGGCGCGGCGCATAGCGAGCATGGTGGCGTTGAGAATGTTCATTTCCTCAATTTCCTCCACCGTGGCAAACGCTATAGAATATGACGCTGCCTCCTCTTTTATAACCTCAAACAGCGCCTCGCGCTTTTTTTCGCTCAGCTTTTTGGAGTCATTGACACCCTCGATGCACTTTCCCTCGGGCAAAATGACCGCAGCAGCACAAACCGGTCCCGCCAAAGGCCCTCTGCCGGCTTCATCCACGCCACAGATATGCACATAGCCGCGCTGTCTTGCTTCGTTTTCATAGAATAACCAATCCATCATTTCAACTCTCCGTTGGGCATTTCGACCGTGATCCTGCCGAGCTTGGCGGCGCGAAACTCATCGAGCAGCATGATCGCCGCGCGTTCGGTGTCAATTTCGCCGCCCGACACCAGCATACCGCGTTTTTTACCGATGATATGCAGCAGCTCGTAAGAATCGGTGTCGGACAAATCCAAATCCTCCAGCTTAAACCGCGCGACAAAGTCGGCAGGCTGCAGCTGTTTTAAGAAATCGAGCAGGCGCACGGCAAGCAGCTCAACGTCCACCACCTGATCTTTTACGGCGCCCGTAAAGGCGAGGTGCTCGCCGACAGTTTTGTTGTCAAAGCGCGGCCACAGTACGCCGGGCGTATCCAGCATTTCAAGATTTTTGCTGATGGTAAACCACTGGTTGCCGCGCGTGACGCCCGGGCGATCCTCCACCTTGGCGCGGTTTTGCTTGGCAATGCGGTTGATAAACGAGGATTTGCCCACGTTGGGGATGCCGACGATCATGATACGCATGGTGGGGTTTTTCATGCCCTTGGATTTCAGCCGCGCAATGCGCTCCTGCATCACCTTGTCCACAGCGGCGGGAAATTTGTTGAGATTTCTGCCGCTTTTGCAATCGACGGCAATAGCGGTGATGCCCTGCTTGGCATAGTGGTCGATCCACATTTTGGTGGCGGTCTGATTTGCCATGTCGCACTTGTTCATCAAAATGACGCGCGGCTTGTTTTGAATTAAGTGATTCAGGTCGGGATTGCGGCTGCTGACGGGAATACGCGCGTCGATGATTTCGGCAACCGCATCCACCAGCTTTAGGCTTGCCTGAATTTGCCGTTTGGTTTTGGTCATGTGACCGGGAAACCATTGGATGGTTTGCATTTCGCTCATAGTTACCTCGCTAAAAAACAAAGCTTATTTCCGAAAAAGAAATAAGCCTTGCGAAAATTATTTGTCGTATACATTGCCGAAACGATTAAACGGGAACACCACAAACTGCGCCTTACCGATAACGTCTTTAACGTCAATCAAACCGATTTTCGGACTGCGGCTGTCCAGGGATACCCTGCGGTTGTCACCCATTACAAAAATCTTGCCCTCAGGGATCTTAAAGTTTCCCTCTTCATCGGTGGGCAGATAATTGTCCTCCTTGCTGCCGTTGCGGGAAAAGGTCGTTTCACGAATATACGGTTCGGTCAACTCGGAACCGTCTACATAAATCTTCTCATTATCATAATCCAAACGAACGACCTGCCCCTCCTTCGCGATCACTCGCTTGATAATGGGCTTGTTGTAGTTGGTGGCATGGGAAATCACAACGATATCGTTATTGTGCGGCTCATAAAACAGGTTGGTAACAACCACCTTGTCGGCATTTTGCAGCGTATCCAGCATAGATTCGCCATCGACCTCTACCAAACGAAAAACAAAGGTCAAACAGAGCACCACGATGGAAATCGCCAAAATGACACACTTGATCCAGTCGTACAAGCCTGCCGAAAAGCCGTCGGGATCGGCAACCCGTATTTTCTTTTTGGGTTTTTCGGCAGCAGCATTTTCATCAAACACTGCCTGATATTTCTTTTGAAATTCCTCTTTCTCTCGCGCGGCTATCTCATCCTCCTCCGAAAACGTCTGTTCGGAGGTAACATCCAACGCCGTATCTGCGTCTGTAAAGTCTTTTTCCAGCTCATCGGAAACCATATTCGATTGTTCCTTATCCAATCCATTCACCTGCTTTCACGCACAATTATTGTAGTAAAAAAGGGAACCAAAGCAGTTCCCCTTCAGACTATTCGAGAATTACTTACGAATCTGTTCCTTAACCTTGGCAGCCTTACCGACTCTGTCACGCAGATAATAGAGCTTGCTTCTGCGAACCTTACCGTAGCGGACAACCTTGATGTCCTTTACGTTGGGAGAGTGGAGCGGAAAAACTCTTTCAACACCAACGCCGTATGCAACGCGTCTGACGGTGAAGGTTTCCGCAACGCCGCTGCCTCTCTTGGCAATAACGGTGCCCTCGAACATCTGAATTCTTTCTCTTTCGCCTTCGCGAATGTTGACGGATACCCTTACGGTATCACCGATGCCAAACTCGGGAGTGGTCTCTTTAACCGAGCCGGCAGCAATGGTTTTTAATGCGTCCATTTTTTATCCTCCTAATTTTACCCGATATTCATACCCTATGGCAGCGGACTATCAGCTTCATATTGACGGCAAATGCCGTTATGTGAATCGCGTCGCGAGTAACGACGGTTCCAAACACTCTAGTATTTTATCATAAACGGAAAGGGTTTGCAAGTCTTTTTTAAAAAAAGCAAAAATTATTTACTGATATTCTCTAATTTGTGCAAAAAATCGCGGAAATACGGCGGCAAATCCGAGCTGAATTCCATATATTGCCCTGTAGACGGGTGTACAAACCCGATTTTGCGGGCGTGCAGGCATTGTCCGGTAAAGCCGACCTTTTCGTTTTTGACGCCATAGACCGGGTCGCCTGCCACGGGATGTCCCAGGTAAGCCATATGCACACGGATTTGATGGGTCCTGCCGGTTTCCAGCACGCACTCCACGTGTGTGTAGCCCTTGTAGCGGTGCAGTACGCGGCAATGCGTCACCGCGTTTTTGCTGTTTTTGGAAGTGACGCACATTTTTTTGCGGTCAACGGGATGCCTGCCGATGGGCGCGTCCACCGTGCCCTCATCGTCCTTTAAAGTGCCGAACACCACCGCCTCATACGCACGGGTAAAGGAATGCGCTTTGATTTGTGCGGCAAGGTTCTGATGCGACATGTCATTTTTGGCAACGATCAGCAGTCCGCTGGTGTCCTTGTCGATGCGGTGTACGATGCCCGGACGCAGCACGCCGTTGATACCGGACAGACTGTTGCCGCAGTGATACAGCAGGGCGTTGACCAAGGTGCCCTCATAGTTGCCGGCGGCAGGGTGCACCACCATGCCCTTCGGCTTATTGACCACGAGCAGGTCGCTGTCCTCGTACACAATGTCCAGCGGAATGTTTTCCGCCTTTGCTTCATACGGAACGGGCTCGGGGATCGTCACCTCTACCCTGTCGCCGACAGCGAGCTTTTGCTTTTTCCCGCAGCTGTTGCCGTTGACGGTCACCTGACCGTTTTCAATCAGCGTTACCGCCATACTGCGTGAAATGCCGATATCCGCCGCAGCGAGGTATTTGTCGAGGCGAACGCCGGTTTCACCGCAAACTAACTCATGTGTTGTCATGCCGGATATCCTTTTTTTGCCTGTCGGCAACGAACAACAAATACACCGCCAGTAAAAACACCCCGATGGTGATACAGTAATCGGCAAAGTTGCAGACAGGTTGAAAAAACGTCAGCGACAAATAATCAACGACATAGCCGTACAGCACACGGTCAATCAGATTGCCGATACCGCCGCCGACGATCAAACCTACCACGATATAAAAGAACTTGCCGGCCGGACGTTTCCAAAACATATAAAAGATGATGGCGCCAAGCAGCACTGCCGTCAGCGCGATGAACAGCCACTGCATACCGGCAAACAAGCCGAAGGCTACGCCGTCATTTTGCACATAGGTAAGGTTGAGGATGTTGGGGATCAACGGCTGTGTTTGCCCAACCTCGAAATGATTGACGATCAACACCTTGAACAGCTGATCGAGCGCCGCGACAGCGACGCCGATTATCAGCGCGATAAAAGGCATAGAAACACTCCTTGTGGATAGTAATAAATCGGTGCAACCGTAATCACACCGATTTATTATGAAAATCAATTATCTTATTTTAAAATGTCACAGCAGCGTGCGCACAGCGTGGGATGCGCGGTGCTTTGACCGACTGTTTTGCTGATCGCCCAGCAACGCTCGCACTTTTCGCCCTCAGCTTTTGCAACCGTGACAGCAAGCTCGCCGCCGTTGTCGGTGATTTCAACTTCACTGACAATAAACGCCGCCGCCAACTCCGGCTCGGCTTTTTGCAGAAAAGCGAGCTTTTCGCCGCCTGCTGCTAAGGTCACCTTAGCTTCCAGCGAACCCTTGATGGTCTTTTCCTTGACAAGCGGCTCGATCGCCTTCTTGACTTCATCGCGGAGCGCGTGGATATCGTCCCAGAACGCCATAAAATCGTCCTCGATGGTGATAGAGAGCGTTTCGGGCATTTCATTATAGATGACATGCTGCGCATTGTCGCTTTGCGCGTGCGGCATGAACTTCCAAATCTCGTCGGAGGTGTATGCCAAAATCGGCGCAAGCATTTTGGTCATCGCGTTCAGAATGAGATAAATGGTCGTCTGCGCGGCTTTTCTCGACAGACTGTCCGCCTTTTCGGTGTAGAGTCTGTCCTTGAGCACATCCAGATAGAAGTTGGACATATCAACGACGCAGAAGTTATGAATGCTGTGATACACGATATGGAATTCGTACTTGCTGTAGGATTCCGCAACCTTGGTGATCAGGTTGTTCAGCGTGGCAACTGCCCACTTGTCGATCGGCAGCAAATCGCCAAGCGCCACCATATCGGTGTCGGGGTTGAAATCCGACAAATTGCCGAGAATGTAACGCGCCGTGTTTCTGATTTTGCGGTAGGATTCGGACAACTGCTTGAGGATATCAAACGAGATGCTGACATCGGACTGGTAGTCGCAGGAAGCCACCCACAGACGCAGTACATCGGCGCCGTATTGCCGGATGACGTTTTGCGGACTGATGCCGTTGCCGAGCGACTTGCTCATTTTGCGCTTTTCCATGTCGAGGATCATACCGTGGGTCAGCACCGCCTTATACGGCGCAACGCCTTCGGTGGCAACGGCGGTCAGCAGCGAGGACTGGAACCAGCCTCTGTACTGATCGTTGCCCTCGAGATATAAGTCTGCAGGGAACGTAAGGTAATCGCGGCGCTTGCAGACGGCGGTGTGTGAGGAACCGCTGTCAAACCAAACATCCATGATGTCCTTTTCCTTGTCAAAGGATGTGCCGCCGCATTTCGGGCAAGCGGCGCCGGCGGGCAGCAGCGCGGACGCATCGCGGTCAAACCACGCGTTAGAGCCCTCCTTGCCGAACACCTCGGCAACATGCAGCATGGCGTCCTTGTTGATGTACGGCTCGCCGCAATCCTTGCAGTAGAAGATCGGGATCGGCACGCCCCACTTGCGCTGACGGGA
>CAMKOU010000087.1 GCA_946414505.1 uncultured Clostridia bacterium
AGCAGATGGAGCTGGAATTCTTCTGCAAGCCCGGCACCGACCTCGAATGGTTCGACTACTGGCGCAGCTTCTGCCGCGACTTCCTGTACGCGCTCAACATCCGCCCCGAAAACCTGCGCCTGCGCGACCACGAGCAGGAGGAGCTGAGCTTCTATTCCAAGGCGACCACCGACTTTGAGTACCTGTTCCCGTTTGGCTGGGGCGAGCTGTGGGGCATCGCCGACCGCACCGACTACGACCTGACGCAACACATCAACACCAGCGGCAAGGCGCTGGATTACTTTGACCAGACCACCGGCGAGCGCTATGTGCCCTATGTCATCGAGCCGTCGCTGGGCGTGGAGCGTCTGTTCCTTGCGATCGTCGTCGAGGCGTACGACGAGGAGCAGATCGACGAAAAGGACACCCGTGTCGTCCTGCACCTGCATCCCGCGCTGGCGCCGTTCAAGGCTGCCGTACTGCCGCTGAGCAAAAAGCTGAGCGACAAGGCGGGCGAGGTCGCCGACATGCTGAGCAAGGACTTTATGACCGACTTCGACGACGCCGGCTCCATCGGCAAGCGCTACCGCCGCCAGGACGAGATCGGCACGCCGTTCTGCGTGACCTACGATTTCGATTCCGTCGAGGACGGCTGCGTCACCGTGCGCGACCGCGACACCATGCAGCAGGAGCGCGTGAAGATCGACGACCTGAACGCGTATATCGCGGCAAAGGTGAAGCTTTAAAATACATGCAAACAGCGGCAGCCGGTTTTCGGCTGCCGCTTTCTAACTGCTTATTTTAGTCAGATCTGCACCGTGTATTCGCTGACATTGCGCACGGTTTCGCCGTCGATTTGCAGGGCGACCGGGCGGTCGAACTTCACCGTGACGGTTTTGCCCTTCATGACGTGCGCGATTTTTTTCTTGACATGCTCACCCTTGAAAATCGTGGGGAAGTCGGCGAGTGTGCGCAGCTTGCCTGCGCCGTTCATCACCATGCAGGTGACCTCGCGCTTGGGATCGAGGCGATCCTGGTGCGGCGCTGCCATCATGCCGCCGCCGTAAAAGCGTCCCTTCATGGTGGGCGCCAGCCAGGTTTTGGGGAAGGTGAAGGGCTTGCCGTCCACCGTCACCTCAGCGTTGGTGGGCTTGTAGTGAAACAGCAAGCCCTTAATGGCGATGGAGGTGTAGTTGATCGGCTTGTCGGAGATCTCGCGCAGACGGTCGCCTTCCTCGCAGCAGTAGCCGTCGATGCCGTAGCCCACGCCGTTAATGAACTTGCTTGTTTTGCCGTTGACGGTCACGGTGGGCAGGTTTTGCAGGTATTGGTTGATTTTTTCGGGCGCGTCGCCGGGCTTTTTGCCGATATCCGTCCAAAAATCGTTGCCGCTGCCGGCAGGGTAGTAGTACACGGTGTTGGAAAGCTTGTCGCAGTCCACATGGTTGATCAGGTAGTTGAGCGTGCCGTCGCCGCCGCAGACGCACACCTCGTCCTCCGGCGCCAAGCCCGCAAAAAATGCGGCGTAGTCGGGCAGCGACGTCGCGTCGATAAACTCCGGCTGCCGGTCGCTCCACAGCGCGCGCAGCTGCTCGGCGGCTTGCGCCCCGGCGCTGTTGTTGGATTTTTTGTTGTACAAAATATAGGTTTTCATGGTTTGTATCCTCCTAAAGAAACCAGCATCGTATCGCGCACCCGGTCGCCCAGCGCGGCGGTTTTGGTGTGCTTCACCGTGTCCGCGTCCAGCACGTCCGCGATGTCGATGTACACGTGGCTGCGGTGCAGCGGATAATTTTTTTGTATTTCATACGTGCCGCGCACGGTCAGCACCACCACGGGCACATAGGCTTTTTGCGCGATTTTGAACATCGCGTTGTGAAACGGCAGCAAGCCCTCGCCGTAGTTGCGCGTGCCCTCGGGATACACGCCCACGGTGGCGACGTCGCGGTGCATCAAATCGACGGCGCGGTTGATGGTTTTGACGGCGTTGCGCGGATTTTCGCGGTCGATCGGCATAAAGCACAGGCGGTGGATCAGCCTGCCGAACACCGGCACCTTGAAGTTTTCGGGCTTGGAAATAAACGCCGGCTGCCGGTCGCCGAACACCAGCCACGTCAAAATCGGGTCAAACTTGGATCGGTGGTTGCTCACCAGCAAAAACCGTCCCTTTGGCAGCTGCTCCATGCCCGTGACATGTAGCTTGATGCGGATCAGCTTGGTCGCCATAAAGGTGGCGCTGTTGAGCAAAAAGCGGTAATATTTGCTTTCCTGCGCGTACTCCTTTTTCATATCCACGAGCAGCGCGCTGACGATCAGCAGAAGGATATACGCGAGCAGCACGCCCAGCAGCCCCAGCACGATCCATAACACTATCCACCAAAACACGGCGACACCTCATTTTTCGACAAATTCTGTTCCTATTATAAACGTTTTTGGCAGTGCGGTCAATGGCAAAGCCGAAAACCTTTCGTTACAAATCGGTTACAACCTGCTTGCATACGGGTGGTTTTTATTGTATAATGGAACCGACGACTGACAACCGACGACTGATAACTGACAATTGACTGCTATGACGAATATACACTTGGAGCCGCTGGGCGGCGGCATGGAAATCTATGTGTCGGACAGCTACCATTTTTCCACCGACACCATTCTGCTCGCGGATTTTGCGCAGCCGACGGGCAGCAAAAAATGCGCCGATCTGGGCACCGGCTGCGGCACGATCCCGTTGCTGTGGCTCAAGTGCAACCGGCAAATCACCGTCGCGGCGGTGGAGATCCAGGCGGACGCATGTGCGCTGCTGCGGCGCAGCGCGGCGCACAACGGCGCGGCGGCGCAACTGGATGTTTTTTGCGCCGACGTCAGGGCGCTAAAGGGCGTTTTGCCCTTCGGTGCGTTTGACGTGGTCGCCTGCAATCCGCCCTACAAGCAGAGCGGCACGGGGATCCTCAACCCCTCGGACGCCAAGCTGCTGGCGCGGCACGAAAGCGCCTGCACCCTCGACGATATCTGCGAAGCGGCGGCGCGTTTGCTGCAATTCGGCGGCAGGTTCTGCCTGTGCCAGCGCCCCGAACGGCTGGCGGACGTGATGGAGAGTATGCGCCGGTTTGACATTGAGCCAAAGCGCCTGCGGCTGGTGCAGCAGCGCCCCGGCAAAGCCCCCAAGCTGTTTTTGCTGGAGGGCAGGCGAAGCGGCAAGCGCGGCTTTCTGGACGTGCTGCCCACGCTGTTCATCGAAAACGGCAGCGGCGGCTTTTCACAGGAAATGCTGGACATTTACGGAGACTATAAGAGTAGAGTGGAGAGTTGAGAGTTGAGAGTTAAAGTGCAAAGTGAATAGTGCATAGTGCATAGTGAAGGGCGGGATCCGTAGCCGGACGGCAACCCTTTTGTCGCTTTGCGACATTTCCCCTAACAGGGGAATCACCCGCACCCGATTTGTATTGCGTCGGTGGGAGCGTCTGCACGCGGCATTATCATTCGGAGCGAAGCGACCCGAAACTATGCACCATGCACTATGCACTAAACCGACGTCACCCGCACCCGAATGTAATGCTACGTGCAAAACAACCACACGCAGCATTATCAATCGGAGCGCAGCGACCCGAAACTATGCACTATGCACCATGCACTATGCACTATTACAAAAACTATGCACCATGCACTAGGCACCATTAAAACTCGGAGCGAAGCGACCCTTCACTCCACTCTACCCCCCGAAAGGAGCTTTATGGCGGGAATTTTATATGTGACGGGAACGCCGATCGGCAATTTGTCCGACCTGTCGCCGCGCGCGGCGCAGGTGCTGGGCGAGGTGGATTTTATCGCCGCCGAGGACACGCGCGTGACCCTGAAGCTGCTTAACCACCTCGGTATCAAAAAGCCGATGGTCAGCTATTTTGAACACAACAAGCGCGAGCGCGGCGAGATCATCTGCGCGCGCATCGAGCAGGGCGAAACCTGCGCGATTGTCACCGACGCAGGGATGCCGTGCGTGTCTGATCCCGGCGAGGATCTGGTGCGCCTGTGCGCCGAACGCGGCATCCAAACCGTGGTGGTGCCGGGGCCGAGCGCCGTCATCGCGGCGCTGGCGGTGTCGGGGCTGCCGACGGGAAGGTTTACCTTTGAGGGCTTCCTCAGCGTCAATAAAAAAAGCCGCAGCGCCCACCTGCAAAGTCTTGTGCGCGAGCGTCGCACGATGATCTTTTACGAGGCGCCCCACAAGCTGCCTGCCACCCTGCGCGATCTGTACGCCGCCTTCGGCGACCGCCGGCTCAGCATTGTGCGCGAGCTGACCAAGGTGCACGAGGAGGTCATCCGCACCACCACGCGGCAGGCTGCCGCAACGCTTGCCGACGGCAGCGTGCGCGGTGAGATCGTGCTGGTGCTCGAGGGTGCGCCCGAGGAACCCGAGCAGGAAGCCTGCACGCTGGCGGACGCCGTCGCGCTGGCGCGGCAGCTGACCGAAAACGGCAAAAAAGCGACCGACGCCGCCAAGGAAGCGGCGGCGGCGACGGGCTTTAAGAAAAACGAAATATACAAGGAGCTGATGGCATGACCTACGAACTCGCTTTGGAAAAAATCCACTCGCTGCTGACCTTTGGATCGCGGCCGGGACTCGACCGTATGCGCGAGCTGCTGCGGCGGCTCGGCAATCCGCAGGACAAGCTGCGCTATATCCATGTGGCAGGCACCAACGGCAAGGGCTCGGTGTGCGTGATGCTGTCGTCGGTTTTGACGGCGGCAGGCTACAAAACGGGACTCTTTCTCTCGCCCTACATCACCGACTTCCGCGAGCGGATCCAAATCAACAACCAAATGATTGAAAAGGACGCGCTGGCACAGGCGGTAGAAGCCACTTTTCCCGTGCTGGAGGAGCTGCGCGGCGAGGGCATCGTCATCACCGAATTTGAATATGTCAACGCGCTGCAATTTTACCTGCACGCGCAGGCGCAGTGCGACATCGTCGTGCTCGAAACGGGCATGGGCGGCCTGCTCGACTGCACCAACGTCATCCAACCGCCCCTCGGCGCGGTCATCACCACCATCGGGCTCGACCACACCGCCGTGCTGGGTGAAACGATCGAAGAGATCGCCGCGCAAAAGTGCGGTATCATCAAAAACGGCTCGGCGGCATTCACCTCGCGCCAGTGCGCCGCAGCGATGGCGGTCGTCGAGGAAACTGCCGCGCGCATGAACGTGCCGCTGGTCAAAAGCGAGGACGTGCCGCTCAGCGTGGAGGCGGTCGCCATCGGCGGCAGCCGCTTCACGGCGGGCGGTTTGGAATGCCATATCCGCCTGGCAGGACGGCACCAAATCGAAAACGCCCGCACGGCGCTCGCCGCGATTTTGTATTTCCGCGCGCACAAGCTGCTGTCCGTCAGCGACGAAGCGATCCTCGACGGCTTGGAAGCCGCGCAAAACCCGGCACGCCTACAGCTGTTAAGCGAAAATCCCGTCGTGCTGCTCGACGGCGCGCACAACCCCAACGGCGTGGCGGCGCTGCAAAGCGCGGTTGCCGAGCTGCTGCCGGAAACGCCCCTGTTTTGCGTGATGGGGATGCTCGCCGACAAGGACGTTGCCTCCGCGACGCAGCTGTTAAAGGGCATGTTCCGCCGCATTTACACCGTGCCGGTGGACAATCCGCGCACCCTGTCCGCGGCAGATCTGGCGGCGCAGTTCACCGCCATGGGCGCATCCGCCGACGCCTGCGACACCGTGCGCGAAGCGGTCGAAAAGGCGACCGCCGCCGCCGAACAGGAAAACGGCGCGGTCATCATCTGCGGCTCGCTGTATTTGGCAGGAGAAGTTTTAAGAGAGAGTGGAGAGTGGAGAGTGGAGTGAAGGGTCGCTTCGCTCCGAATGATAATGCCGCGTGCAGACGCTCCCACCGACGCAATACAAATCGGGTGCGGGCAACGCCCGCCCACAACTATGCACTATGCACTATTCACTTTGCACTTTCAAACTTTCCACTCTCCACTCTCAAAATTTAATCCCCCCGACAGAATAAAACAAATTTTTCACGCTATACTAACTATGATGAGTATAGCGTGTTTTTTTTAGCACGGGAAAGGATGTTTCACATGGTGGAAACCGATTACACTAACCACATTCTCACCGCGTACATACGGGGCGAGATCGACCATGACAGCGCCGCGCGGATCCGCGTAGAGGTGGACGGCGCGGCGCAGTCGCTGCGGCCGCGGTTGCTGCGGCTCGACTTCGGCGGCGTCAGCTTTATGGACTCGTCCGGCATCGGGCTGGTGATGGGGCGCTGCCGCCAAATGCAGCTGCTGGGCGGCACGGTGCGCGTGGTCAACTACTCCGACAACCTGCGCCGCATTTTTGTCCTGTCGGGGCTGGAAGGCTTGGGGGTGTTGGCATGAAGCAGGCGGTCAACGAAATGAAGCTGCGCTTTCCGTCCAAAAGCTGCAACGAGGCGTTTGCACGCGGCGCGGTGTCGGCGTTTATCATGCACCTCGACCCCACCGTTAACGAGCTCAGCGACCTGAAAACCGCCGTCAGCGAGGCGGTCACCAACTGCATCGTACACGGCTACCGCCGCCAAAGCGGTATGATTTTTCTCGACGGCAAGATATTTGACGACGGCAGGGTGCTGCTGAAGATCCGCGACAAGGGCTGCGGCATCGAGGACGTGGCGCAGGCGATGCAGCCGCTGTTCACCACCGCTGCCGACGAGGAGCGCGCCGGCTTGGGCTTTGCGGTGATGCAGAGCTTTTGCGATAAAGTGCGCGTCAAGTCCGCGCCCGGCAAGGGCACCACCGTCACGCTCGAAAAACGGCTGGGCGCCGATGACGGAGCGTGACCGCGCCGCCGCGCGGCACATGGGGCTGGTGCACGCGCTGTGCAGGCGGTTTCAAAACAAGGGCGTGGAGTACGAGGAGCTGTTCGCGGCAGGTTGCCTGGGGTTGACCAAGGCGCTCAACGGATTTGACGAAAGCCGCGGCCTGCAATTTTCCACCTATGCGTTCACCGTGATCGCGGGCGAGATCAAGCGGCTGTTTCGCGACGGCGGCGCGGTGCGCGTCAGCCGGTCGTTGAAGGCGTTGTCGCAGCAGATCGCGCGGCTCAACAGCGAAAGCGTCGCCCAAACCGGCAGCGAGCTGACCGTCAGCCGCCTTGCCGAGCAGCTGCACACCACGCCCGAACGCATTGCCGAGGCCGTCGCCTGCACCCTGCCGCCGCTGTCGCTGACGGCTGCGGACGAGGGCGACGGCACGCAGACGGATGTGCCGGTGCCCGACATACAGGAAACCCTTGCCGAGCGGCTCACGCTGCGCCGCTCGCTGGAGCATTTGCCGCCCAACGACCGCAGGCTGATTTGGCTGCGCTACTACCGCGACCAAACCCAAGCCCAAACCGCCGCTGCGCTCGGCATGACGCAGGTGCAGGTCAGCCGCCGCGAAAAAAAACTCCTCACGCAGCTGCGCAAGGAGATGGAGGGATGAGAGTTGAGAGTGGAGAGTTGAGAGTTGAAAGTGGAAAGTTTGAAAGTGCAAAGTGAATAGTGCATAGTGCATAGTTGTGGGCGGGCGTTGTAAACTATACCCCGGAAAATGGACACGTGTAATTTAGAAAAATCGGCAGACGTC
>CAMKOU010000088.1 GCA_946414505.1 uncultured Clostridia bacterium
CGCACGGTGGTGTGAGAGGTCGGGGGATTATTCAAATCCCCCTCCTACTCGATCAGTCTATGTTGCAAATCCCCCCGAACAATGCTATACTGGTCGTATACTATATTCTAAGGAGAATCATCATGCGTTGTTATCATTGCGGAAGAAAAATAACCGGGCGCACACCGTTTTGTCCCTTTTGCGGAAGTCCGCTTGTGCGGCAGAACGGGGATACTGACAACACGATGTGGGCGGAGGGAAGCTATACCCGGCAGCCGCAGCCGCCGTCGCGCAAGCCTGTTGTGATCGTGGCGATCGTGAGTGCCGTGCTGGTGATCGCAGTCGGCGTTTTTATCGCTGTTTTGCTGTTGCACCCGAAAGAACCGGAGAAGCACACGAACGCAACCGCCGCGACGGAAACACAGACGACGGAGCCCCAAGCTTCGACAGGCGTCCCACCGACATCCACACAGCCGGAGCCGTCAAGCTCCGTGCAGCTGTCGACACCACCGGTAACGCCGCCTGTAACGCCACCTGTCACGCCGCCGGTAACGCCGCCGCCAACACCACCGGAAACACCGCCGCCTGCTGTCGACGTCCTCCGCGATATTTCCAACAGGGATTTCTTGATGGGCGCCAGCCACATGACAGTTCATTTGACGATCGACGAAAGCGGCAGCTTTACCGGCAGCTACCGCCAGTATTCTCCCTTGGGAAAAGACACCTATCCCAACGGTACCTACAGCGTCTCCGAATTTGCGGGACAGTTTACGAATGTTGTCCGTCTGGATGACTACAGCTATTCGATGACCGTGACGGGTCTGACGGTGACGTCCGATACGGGAGCGGAAGAGACACGTGACGGCGCACTATATAAGTATACGAACAATACGGGCGGATTGTCCAACGGCAGCTCCGTCACCCTGTATACGCCCGATATGCCGATCGGCACAGCGGCGGATCGGCTGCACCTGCTGAACGGCAGCGGCAATTATCGTGACGGCAAAATGGTCATCACACCCGCCGGCGATGCACTGGGCTATTACTGCATCGCGGGAAACGGGCACTATTGGTCTAAAGCGTATTAACAGGTTTCAGTAAAACGCACAAAACGCAAATGAATATATGAAGGCAACACCGCATAATTGGTGGCACATGCCTTGCTTGCATACTATTCCGTCAGCATCGGGTCGGCGAACCGGTTGCATGAGTTTGCCGGCAAACAAAACATCCTAACGCAACTGCATGAAAAACCCCATAGCCGGGACTGCCCTCGGCTATGGGGTTTTAGCGTAATTCTCTTTTTTCTTATTCCGCCTGCACCTTGACGAACTGCTCCTGCATATAGGCGTATACGTCGTCGCTGAGGTTTTTGAACACATAGCACTTGTCCACATATTCCTTCGGCGGGAAGGTCAGCTCGCTGTTTTTGATGTCGTCGTCCAGATAATCGGTAGCCTTGGTGTTGGGTGTGCCGTAGCGGAGGTATTTGCAGTTTTCCGCCGCGATCTCGGGCTTTTGCATAAAGTTGATGAACTTTTCGGCGTTTTCGGTGTTTTGGCTCGATTTCGGGATGCACATCGCGTCGTAGAACAGGTTGGAGCCGTTGACGGGGAGGCAATAATCGAGATCCTCGTTTTCCTCCATCATCATGGCGATGTCGCCGGCATAGTAGGAGGCGATGGCGGCTTGTCCGCCCTCCATCTCGTTAAACACCTGATCCATCACGTATTTTTTCAGCAGCGGCTTTTGCTCTCTCAGCTTGACGACCGCCTTGTCGATATCCGCTTTGTTGCAGTTGGAGGGGTCGATGCCGCACTGCTGCATGGCGATGCCCATGGCGTCGCGGCTGTTGTTGAACATCAAAATCTGCCCCTTGAGATTCTTGTCCCACAGCGCGTCCCAGTCGGTGGGCTTGTTTTTGACCTTGTTTTTGTCATACACGATCGCGGTCACGCCCCAGGTGTAGCAAACCGTATACTTGCCCTCGGGATCGCACGGCAGCTTTTTAAAGCGCTCGTCGATGTATTGGTAGTTGGGAATGTTTTTGTAGTTGATCTCCTTTAACTGTCCCTCCTTGATCATCTTGCCGATCATGTAGTCCGACGGCACCACGATGTCATAGCTGTCGTTGCTCTGGGTCAGCTTGCTGTACAGCTCTTCGTTGGTGTCATAGGTGGTGAGATTGACCTTGATGTTGGTTTCCTTTTCAAACTGCTCCACCACGTTGGCAATGCCCTCGTCCTGACCGAGCGCCATGTATTCGCCCCAGGTATAAACGTTGACCTCGCCGGCGTCGGCTTTGCTTTCCGAAGCGCCGCAGCCCGACAGACTGACGGCAGCGGTGCCTGCCAAAGCGGCAGTGAGCAGTAAACTGATGATTTTTTTCATTGGTTGTACCCCCTGTAAAGAGTGAAATATGTTCAGTCAGCGCTTGGCGGCGCGCTTTTCGGCGCGGCGCTCATACACGTTGATCAGTACCAAAATGAGAAGGATGGTGACAAACAGCAGCGCCGACAGGGCGTTGACGGTCGGGCGCACCTCCTTGCGCAGCATTTCAAAAATGCGCGTGGACAGGTTGTGAAATTTTACACCGCGCGTGAAGTGGGTGATGACCACATCGTCCATCGAATAGGTGAAGCTGATCAGCATACCCGAAAAAATGCCCGGTGACAGCTCGTGCAGCACCACCTTGTAAAATGCCTGCCACTGGTTGCAGCCCAAATCGAGCGCGGCGTCGTAAATGTTGCGGTCCATCCGCCGCAGGCGCGGCGTGACGTTGAGCACCACAAAGGGTACGCAAAAGCAAATGTGCGACAGCAGCACCGTGACAAAGCCCATTTGAAAATGAAACAGCACGCCCAAAAAGCTGAACAGCAGCATCAGCGATACGCCCATGACGATGTCGGGGCTGATGATCGGCAGGTTGGAGATGTTTTGGATGACCGCGCGCGGTTTGTTTTTAAAGTTTTGGATGCCGATCGCAGCGGCAGTGCCCAGCACGGTCGCCAGCAGCGATGCGAGCACGGCGATCAGCAGCGTATTGCCCAGCGCACTCATCAGCTCCTTGCTTTTGAACAGCGCATCGTACCATTTCAGGGAAAAGCCCTTCCACACCGTGACATTTCTGCCGCTGTTGAAGGACATGAAGATCATCACGCCGATGGGTATATAAAGGAAAAGGAAAATCAGCGCAAGATAGATCTTGGAAACGACGCCCAGCTTGTTTTTTCGCATTATGCGATCGCCTCCTCATCTCCAAACAGATTCATGATGATCAGGAACACCAAAATCAGGATCATCAAAATCATCGACAGCGCCGAACCGACGTTTTGGTCGGTCAGGAAGATCTGGTCGATGACGTCGCCAATCATTTTGTCGTCGATGCCGCCCAGGTGCTCCGCCACCAAAAAGGTGCTCGCACTCGGCACGAAAACCATGGTGATGCCGGAGATCACACCCGGGATGCTCAGCGGAAAGATCACCTTGCGAAACACCGCAAAGTCGTTGCTGCCCAGATCCTGCGCGGCTTCGATCAGATTGCCGTCGATTTTGGACATGACCGTGAAGATCGGCAGCACCATAAACGGCAGGTATTCATACACCATGCCCACCACCACGGCGGCGGTGTTGCCGATGTAGGTGCCGTGGATGCCCAGCAGTGACAGCGCCATATCCAGCGCGCCGTCCTTTTGCAGCAGGATCTTCCAAGCGTAAATGCGCAGCAAAAAATTCATCCACATCGGGATCATGATGATCAGCTGCACGGTGTTTTGCGTTGACGGCTTCATGCGCGTCAGCAGATAGGCCACGGGATAGGCGAGCAGCAGACAGATGGCGGTGGACAGCAGTGCAATCCACAGCGAGTGCAGCAGCACGCCGCGGTATTCCGTGCCGAACGCCTTCATCATCGGCTCCGGCGAAAACGCGCCCGATTTGTCGCGGAAGGCGGTAAGCCCGATCATCACGATCGGGATCATGGTGAACACCAGCATCCAGAGGATATAGGGAATGGAGAGCTTTTTGGATTTCATTACGCGCCCTCCTTTTGGTCAGGTGAGGCGATCACCTCAAAGCTCGCCTTGGAAAAGTCAAAGTACAGCGGCACATAGGTCGCCACCTGCTCGTCGGTGTCGCTGAGCATCAGCCACTTGCGGGTGTCGGATTCAAGGATGATCTCGTTGTGCGCGCCCTTGTACACGACCGATTCGATGTACACATCCTTGAGGTCGCCGTCGCCCTCGCCCGTGATAGACAGCGCGTCAAAGGGCAGGCGGATGCGCACCATCGCACCCTGCGGGATATATTTGTTGCGGACGGTGACGGTCTCATCCTCCAGCTCAAATTCAAAGCACCGCTCGTTTTCGTCCGCATAGGTCACTTCGGTTTCTATTATATTGCTCTCAACGGGGAGCAGCTTGTTCATGATTTGTATATTAAAAGGTATGACGCGCAAGCCGACGGTGCTGTCGGTTTGCGCGCTGCTGGTAGAGTGTACCAAAATTTCGCACTTGCCCACACGCACGCTGATTTCGTAGTGGACGCCCTTAAAGGTGACGCTTTCCACCACGCCCGTCAGCTGACCGTCCTCGGGAGTGGTGACAATAACATCCTCGGGACGAATCACCAAATCCACCGGAGTGTTTTTGCCGAAGCCCTTGTCCACGCACTCCAGCTCCTTGCCGAGTACGCGCACGCGGCAGTCGTCAATCATGGTGCCGTTGAGGATGTTCGCCTCGCCGATAAAGTCGGCGACAAAGGCGTTGACCGGCTCGTTGTAAATGTCCTCGGGCGTGCCGGTTTGCACGATGGCGCCGTTGTTCATCACCACCACGCGGTCGCTCATGGTCAGGGCTTCCTCCTGGTCGTGGGTGACGTAAATAAAGGTTTTTTCGGTGCGCTGCTGGATCTCCTTGAGCTCGAGCTGCATACTTTTGCGCAGCTTTAAGTCGAGCGCGCCGAGCGGCTCGTCCAGCAGGATGATCGGCGGATCGCACACCAGCGCCCTGGCGATGGCGACGCGCTGCTGCTGACCGCCCGACAGCTTGGCGACCGGGCGCTTTTCATAGCCCTTTAAATCAACAATCGCCAGCATTTTCAGTACCTTTTTCTTTATTTCCTCCTTCGGCAGCTTTTTCAGCTTCAAGCCGAAGGCAACATTGTCAAATACATTCAGATGCGGGAACAGCGAATACTTTTGAAAAACGGTGTTAACATTGCGCTTGTGCGGCGGCAGTCCGTTGATGCGTTCGCCGTTAAAGATAACGTCGCCGCTTTCCGGCTCCACAAAGCCGCCGATAATCCGCAGGGTTGTGGTTTTGCCGCAGCCGCTGGGACCGAGGATCGTGACGAATTCCTTTTCATGAATGTCGAGGTTGATATGGTTGAGGATGACCTCGCCGTCATATCGCAAAAAGATATCCCTCAATGATACAATCACCTTTTTAGCAGTCTGTTCCATTTATGCACCCCTTTTGCGGCAGAGCCGCCGTTATTTTTATGCGAAATAGTGTATGCAAAAACCAACATACATTATATGCCATAATCGTGTAAAAGTCAATGTTTTTTGCATTTTAGAATTTTATGGCGGATAAATTCCGGAAAAGCGTTAAGTTGCACAAAAAAAAAGCTGGCAATTTGTGATTTAAACCATATACATTTTTCAAGTTATTTGGTATAATAATAATGAAATTTTATGAAAGGATGGTTTTTTGATGAAAATGTTCAGAAAACTCGTAAGCATCGTTGCCGCGGCAACCGTTCTTACCTCGTCGCTGGCGTTCTCATTTTCGGCCGGCGCTGCGCAGATCGACGATACTGCGGCGGTGGCAAGCGAGCCGAATTTGCAGGACAACCCCGCGGACGGTGTAATTTTGCACGCGTTCAACTGGTCTTACAATGCAATCAAGCAGAACTTGCCGCAGATCAAAGCGGCGGGTTACTCGACTGTGCAAACGTCGCCTGTAACCCAGCCGAAAAACTACGGCATGTCATCAGACGTGGCAAACCAATGGTGGAAGCTCTACCAGCCGGTCAGCCTCTCCATCGCCAAGAGCTCCTGGCTCGGCACCAGAGACGAGCTGAAGGCTCTGTGCGACGAAGCGGACAAATACGGTATCAAGATCATCGTTGATATCGTTGCCAACCACATGGCGAACAATGTCAGCGCTTCGGGCGCAGATCTTCCCAACGAGCTCGGTCCCGAGGTCAAAACCTATGAGCCGCAGCTTTATGGCAGCTACAGCACCTATTTCCACTCAGAAACTTATGACGCATCCGACAGCTCCGCCGAAACCATGACCCGCGGTCACGTTTCTGCGTGTCCCGACCTCAACACGGCTAACGGCACCGTGCAGCAAAAGATCCTTTCGCTGCTCAAGGACTGCATCGACTGCGGTGTTGACGGCTTCCGTTTCGACGCGGCAAAACACATCGAAACCGAATCTGACGGCAGTGTTTACTCCAACTTCTGGTCGAGCACGCTCGATGCGGCAAAAACCTACTACAAAGGCAAGACCGGCAAGGATCTGTTTGCATACGGTGAGATTTTGAACACCCTCGGCGGCAGAAACGTCGGCGCTTACACCAAGCGTATGCGTGTTACCGAAAACAAGTACTCCGACCAAATTTTGGCGGGCGTCAACTCCGGCAGCACCAGCTCTGCCTCCGCAACCAACTACCAGCTCGCCGGCAGCGCGAACACCGCGGTCGTATGGGCAGAATCACACGACACCTTTATGGGTGAATCCGGCTCCGCCGGCCTGAGAAACACCTCGGGCGTTCCCGACGAAAAGATCGTCAAGGCGTGGGCGATCGTCGCTGCAAGACAGGGCTCCGTGCCGCTGTACTTTGCACGTCCCGGCTCCTCGCTGATGGGCGAAGCAGCAAGCGACCTCACCTATAAGAGCACCGTTGTTTCCGAAGTCAACAAGTTCCACAACGCGTTTGCTAACACCAGCTCCGAAAAGGTCGGCACCTCCGGCAGCTTCGTATATGTGGCAAGAGGCAACCAGGGCGTCGTGCTCGCGAACATCAACGGCAACGCGACCAATGCTTCCATCTCCGGCACCGGACTGGCAGACGGCGCGTATGTGGACACCGTGACAGGCAACGCCTTCACCGTTTCCGGCGGCACCCTCAGCGGCAGCGTCGGCAGCACCGGCGTCGCGGTCGTTTACAAGTCCACCTCCACCCCCAAGGCGACGGCCTCCGTGGAATCCGGCAGCTTCTCCACCGACACCATGACGGTCAAGCTCGGTCTTGAAAACGCTGTTTCCGGTACCTATGCACTGGAAAACTCCACTCCCGTTACCTTCACCGGCACGCCCACCATCCGCATCGGCTCCGACTACAGTGTTGGTGAGACCATCACCCTCAACCTGACAGCGACCGACGCATCGGGCACCACCACCACCAGCACCTACTACTACAACAAAAAACAACCCACCTCTTCGGGTGTGTATGTATTCCTCAAGCCCTCCATCGCCAACGGCTGGACCAACGTTTCCTGCTTCGTTTA
>CAMKOU010000089.1 GCA_946414505.1 uncultured Clostridia bacterium
CCGATCTGCCGCGACGGCAAGCTGGTGGGCATCATCACCAACCGCGATATGCGCTTTATGACCGCCGACGACTTCAATCAGCCGATCTCCAAGGTCATGACGCACGAGCAGCTGGTCACCGCGCCCGTGGGCACCACGCTGTTACAGGCACAGGACATTCTCCGCCATCATAAAATTGAAAAGCTGCCGATCGTGGGCAGCGACGGCACCTTAAAGGGCCTGATCACCATCAAGGATATCGAAAAAAGCGTGCAGTATCCCAATTCCGCGCGTGACGACAAGGGCAGGCTCATCTGCGGCGCTGCCATCGGCGCCACTGCCGACGTGCTCGACCGCGTGGCGGCGCTGCTGGAGGCAGGCGTGGACGTGGTGGTGCTCGACTCGGCGCACGGCCACAACTCCAACGTGATCGAATCGGTTGCCAAGGTCAAAAAGGCATATCCCTCGCTGCAGCTGATCGCGGGCAACATCGCCACCGCCGAAGCTGCCAGGGCGCTCATCGAAGCCGGCGCGGACGCGGTCAAGGTCGGCATCGGTCCCGGCTCCATCTGCACCACCCGTATCGTCGCGGGCATCGGCGTGCCGCAAATCACCGCTATCTATGACGCGGCGTGCGAGGCGGCAAAATACGGCATTCCCGTTATCGCCGACGGCGGCATCAAATACAGCGGCGACATCGTCAAGGCGTTTGCCGCAGGCGGCAGCGTTGCCATGGTCGGCTCGCTTGTCGCAGGCTGTGAGGAAAGCCCGGGCGAAAAGGAAATTTATCAGGGCAGACAGTTCAAGGTCTACCGCGGCATGGGCAGCCTCGGCGCCATGGGCAAGGGCAGCGCCGACCGCTACTTCCAGGCGAGCAACCGCAAGTTTGTGCCCGAGGGCGTGGAAGGCCGCGTTCCCTACAAGGGACGCTTGTCCGACACCGTGTACCAAATGATGGGCGGCCTGAAGGCAGGCATGGGCTACACCGGCTGCGCCACCATCGAGGAGCTGCGCGAAAAGGCGCGGTTTGTGCGCATTTCCGGCGCCGGTCTGCGCGAAAGTCACCCCCACGACATCCAAATCACCAAGGAAGCACCCAACTATTCCTATAACGGCTAAGAAAGTCAAAAAATAAAAAAATAAAACGATCGCCTCATCTCCGTTTGCCGGACGGTGAGGCGGTTTTTTATATTCTTGGCGATACGGCGCCGGACAGCCGCATGATTTTACAAAATTCATAGAAATTTAAAATGAATTTATTGCAATCTGTCTATTTTTATGTTATGATAAAAGGGAAGTAACGTCAGCGACGTAAATGAAAAGGAGTGTTTACTTTGTACAGATTGGGTATTGACTTGGGCGGCACCAACATTGTGGCAGGCGTCGTCGATGAAAAATACAAAATTATCGCGCGTGCCAGCTGCAAAACCAACGTGCCGCGCCCCGAAAGTGAGATCTGCGACAGCATGGCGGAGGTTGCGCTGAAAGCGATCGACAAGGCAAAAATTTCCATTGACGATGTAGCGAGCATCGGCATCGGCGTTCCCGGCGCGGTCAATCCCAAAACCGGCGTGATCGAATATTCCGCCAACCTGTTTTTCCACAACTGGGAAGTGGTGAAGATGATGCAGGACCGCATCCACACCAAGGTCGTCATCGAAAATGACGCGAATGCCGCGGCATTGGGTGAATATTTGGCAGGCAGCGCCAAGGGCTCCAAAAACGCAGTCGCCATCACGCTGGGCACCGGCGTCGGCGGCGGCATCATCATCAACGGAAAAATTTACAGCGGCTCCAACTATGCGGGCGCCGAGCTGGGACATATGGTCATCGTCAAGGACGGCAAGGAATGCGCCTGCGGCAGAAAAGGCTGTTGGGAAACCTACGCTTCCGCGACCGGCCTGATCAACATGACCAAGCAAAAGATCCTGTCCGAAAAGCTCGATTTCAGCTACATGCTCAAGCTGTGCGACGGCGATATCAACAAGGTCAACGGCAAAACCGCCTTTGACGCCATGGAGGACGGCGATCCGGCGGCAAAAGAGGTCGTCGATGAGTTTGTCGGCTATCTTGCCACCGGCTTGGTGAATATCATCAACATCTTCCAGCCCGACGTGCTGTGCGTCGGCGGCGGCATTTCGGCACAGGGCGAAAACCTGCTCGGACCGGTGCGTGCCATCGTGGAAAAGGAACGCTACACCAAGCACAACGACAAGCAAACCGTCATTTGCAAGGCGACCCTCGGCAATGACGCCGGCATCATCGGCGCAGCGTATTTGGATTAAAGCATCACTGTTTTCAATTATCATCAATACCGCACACGCATCCTGTGCGGTATTGATTGTTTTACAACTTTTCTGCATGAATAATACGTTTCTAAAACAGAAATGACATAAACTGGTTCACATTTTATTGATGTGGGAAAATTGAAATACTATAAAAGGGAGAATAAAAAACAATGAATCAAATCACAAAACGAAAACTGCAAAAAACCGTGTCCATGCTGTTGACAGCCGTGTTGCTTGCAGGACTCATGGTATCTGTCCTGCCGGTCACGGCGTTTGCGGCAGAGGGGGAGCAAGCCGTCATTCAAATCAACAAAGTGTATTTAAAGGAGGGCGTGCCGGTCGTCGTTGACAATCCTGCAAACTACACCCTGCACTATTTTGTAGACGGTACAGAACGCACAGGCGACACCTTGGTGCCGACAGCGGCGGACTACGAAAAGTGGATCACTGTCAAAGCTTATGACGGCGAGGACGAGGTTTGCGAGGATAAGGTCTATTTCAGCCATTTGCCGGTTATTTACATCAACACCGACGACGGCGGGGCGATCACCTCCAAGGACGAATACAAAGACGCGACGCTGACCATTCAAAACAACACCGAAGCCACCGAATTTATGTATGACGGCGTTGCCAAAATCAAGGGCAGGGGTAATTCGTCCTGGCGCTGGCCGAAAAAGCCCTATCGCATCAAGCTGGACAAAAAGACGGATCTGTTTGGCATGGGCAAAAACAAAAACTGGGTGCTGCTGGCTAACTATCTGGATGAAAGCCTGCTGCGCAACACCACAGCCGCTCAGCTGTCCCTTGCGCTGGGTCATTTGGAAACCATGGACACTGTTTGGACAGACGTCGTGTTAAACGGAGAATATGCCGGCAACTATCAGCTGTGTGAAAAGGTGGACATCGACGAAGAGCGCGTCAATATTTTTAACTGGGAGGATGAAGCGAAAAACGTCGCCTCTGCCGTGGTAAAGGCAGAAAAGAAACTGGGAAATATACTGGACAAAGACGCGCTGGAGGACGCGCTGAAGGAAAACTTTGCGTGGGTGACCTCGGATACCTTTACCTTTAACGATGTAACCTACACCGTGTCCGATTATTACGACGTGGAGGATAACCTTTCCGGCGGCTATTTGCTGGAGTTGTCCAATGAATTTGACGAGCTGTCAAAATTTTTATCGGATAACGGCTTAAAGGTCATGGTAAAATCGCCTGAATATTTGTATACCAATGAAGATATGATGGCGTCTGTGCAGCAAAGCTGGCAGGATTTTGAAAACGCGCTCCGTTCGGAGGACGGCTACACCGACACCGCCGCGGGACGCAAGCATTATTCCGAGCTTGCCGACTTTGATTCCATGGTCAGCTACTGGCTTGTGATGGAAATCATGGGCAATCAGGACGCCGGATGGAAAAGCCGTTATGTCTATAAGGATCTTGATGCGCCGTTTGTGTTCGGTCCTCCGTGGGACTTCGACTATGGCTGCGGTTCCTCTGCCGTGTCTATCAAGTATTGGGGATGGATGGCAACCTGGGGTTATAAGCAGTCGATCTTCGACCATTTTGTGGACGATCCGTATTTTCTGTGCAAGGCGAGCGAGCGGTATTGGCAGGTGCGTCCCTTCCTGCAAAATCTGGTAAAAGACGGCGGCTTACTGGATGAGGAAATCGCGTATCTGTATGCTTCCGGAATGGCGGACGAGGCAGCCTGGGACAGAACCGTGACCTGGCCTGACAAAGCGAGAGGTTTTTATCAGGACACGCAGATGTTTAAAACCTTTATGACCAACCGCATTGCGTGGCTGGACACACAGTTTGCCACCGATGATAAAATCGTAAAATCCACTTTTTTGAATGAAAGCGCCGCACCCTACACCAGAGATACCAATGTGGCGATCACCCCGGCAAGGACGCACACCGATATTTTCAGCGCACATGCGCCTGCGGACGGCGTTACCGGCATCAGCGATACCGTTACCGTCCATGTCGGCACAGCGTACCATAACACCGCCGCGATCGAGGTATATGTGAACGGACGGTATCATCAAACCGTGGAAATGTCCGCACCGACCGCTTCGTTTACAGTGGAAAGCAGCGCTCTCACCGAAGCAGGCAGCAAAAATATGATCGCGCTGATTGCCAAGGACGCCGCAGGCAACACCCTGGGCAGAAACTTTGCCACCGTCCTTCAAACCGAACTGCCGGAAAACACCGTCGGCGACGTCAATTTTGACTGGCAGTTTGACATCAACGACGCGACCTATTTGCAGCGTGCGCTCTCCGAATTTACGGACATAGCGGGCGGCGTACTGCTCAATTTGGATGACGCGGAAACGCTGCAAATTGCCGATTTGAACGGCGACCATGTCATCAACATCAAGGACGTTACCGCCATGCAGCGGCAGCTGGCGAACCTGTAAAATATATGTCAAAACAGACAAACGGCGCACCGCCCGGTACGCCGTTTGCTTTTTGCCCTTTTATTTTTCAAAAACGGAGATGCGGGCAAAATAGGAGAATCTATTATGAAAGGGAATCAGCACGATGGTGCGCTTCCGGTGCGCCGCTGCCTAACGTTTTTTTCAGTATAAACTGGCTGTCTTAAAAATTCCTGAAAAGAAGCATTTGACAAAAAATATTTTCGCGTTATAATGAAGTTAAATATACAGAAACGAGGAACAAACATGCGGTATTCTTATAACACAAAGGGCGTGTGCGCCATGGAGATCCAATTCGACCTAAACGGCAACGTGGTGCGCAATATCAAATTTTACGGCGGCTGCAACGGCAATCTCAAGGCGATCTCCAAGCTGGTGGACGGCATGACCGTGGAGCAAATCGAGGAAAAGCTGCGCGGCAACACCTGCGGCAGACGCCCCACCTCCTGCGCCGACCAACTGGCGATCGCGGTGCGGCAGGCATATAACGAGGCTAACGCGTGACAGCGCGATATATTACAAACACGTCACAAAAAAGTTAAAAACTTGAAACTTTTCGATTTTGCCACCTTGCACAGTTTATTTTGATACAGCGGAAATAAAATCAAAATACAACGGGTGTTTTGCGGCAAAATCGAATTTTTTCTTAGAAAAATTCCACAAAAACGCGCGCGGCGGTTTGGTTGACTTTATCTCGGAAAGGCGCTATAATCCCCTTCATAACAAGGATAACAGCGAAAGGAGAGATCCAAATGTCCCTTTCTAATGATAAAAAACGGCTCATTCAACCGTTCTGCGCGTTTTCTGTTATGGCGTTAATGGTGTGCAGCTCGCTGGTTTCGGTGGCGGCAGCCATCGGCGCCGGCAACACGTTTGAATATGCGCGCGCGTATAGCGAAGCCGGCGCGGAGGACGGACGGGTAGCGCACGCCAAAACCATCGTTCTGGATATCAACGGCGTCCGCAAAAACGTGTTGTTTGCGGGAAAAACTGTGGGGGAGCTGCTCCGTGTGACCCGCACCAAGATCGGCGCCAATCAAATCGTATCGCCGGGCTTGACCGCCGGCGTCACGCCCTTTATGACCGTCACCGTGCGCGACGCCAAAACCGTTGTGCTGACAGCGGACGGCAAAACGGAAAAAATAAAGCTCGCCTGCGGCAAGCTGACCGAATCGCTGCGGATGGCAGGCATTCCGCTCAGCAGTGAGGATATCCTGAGCGTGCCGCGCGACAGCCGCGTAGAGGATGTGGATCGCCTCACCATCCGGCGCGTGTCCTACCGCCAAACGGTGACGAACGAAACGGTGCCGTTCGGCAAAAAAACCGAAAGCACCAAGCAACTGGCGGCAGGTGTCACTAAAATCAAAACCGCCGGCAAAAACGGACAAAAAACCGTCACCAAGCGTGTCAAAACCATTGACGGCGTGCAAAGCGGCGCGGCGGCGGTGTCCGAAGTCATCACCAAACAGCCGGTGGACGAGGTGACGCTGGTCGGCACCAAAGGCGCCGCCGGCACGTTTACCGACGAAGCCGGAAAAACGGTTGCCTATAAAGAGGTATTCACCGGCTCCGGCACGGCATATACCGCCGAACCCGGCGCCCTCACCGCCACCGGCGTGGCAGCCTATCGCGGCGGCGTGGCAGTCGATCCCGACCGCATTCCCTACGGTTCAAAGCTCTATGTTGTTTCCGCCGACGGCAGCGTGATCTACGGCTACTGCACCGCGGTCGATACCGGCGGTGCGCTGGAGGACGGCTCCGCCGTTGTCGATTGTTTTTACGATACCTATGACGAATGCATCCAATTCGGCAGACGCGACGTAAATGTCTATGTCATCGCATAACTTTATTCAGAAAAACATTGATTTCTATTGAAAAATACGCTATAATAAGGGGCAGCACCGCAAAATGCGCTGCCTCTTACTTTTTTTGAAAGGAATTATGATATGAAAAGAATCATTGCATTTCTTCTTTGTGCCGGTATGTTTGCAGCGGTTGCGGCAGGCTGCGGCGGCGCCAAACAGCCAACCGCCACGGGCGACGAGGCTGCCAACACCAGCGTGAGCGCCTATCAGAATACGTATGCGGATCTGCTGACCTACTTATCCGCACTGGGCTACATCAATCCGCTTACGGAAAATGAGAATGTCACCTATTCCGTTATGCGTGCCGACCTCATCGGCGCCAAGCGGGGCAAGCGCTTCAACGCGATGCACACCAAGGACACCACTATCGAGATTTATGAATTCGATCCCGCCGATCGCAACGCCACCGCCGACGAGGTGCTGGGCTCGGTGCGAAACAACGGCACCTTTAAAAATCTGTTCGGCGACGAGGTCAACAACGTGTATCTTTCAAAAAACGGCCGCTATTTGATGATTTATAACGACACCAGCATCAAGGACGACAGCAAGGACACCGACGAAAACGTGAAAAAGAGAGATGAAGTGGTGGAAAAATTCACCGCGTTCGACCGCTGAAACCGTTGAGAGCAGGGTATGCCGCCCTGCTCTTTTTGCTGCCATACGAAGGTGTTCCACAAGATATTGGGGGTATGATCCTCCGGATCCGCAAAATGGCACAAGATAAAAATTTTTGAAAAAAGTTTTAAAAAAAGCTTGACTTTTGTCGTTCAATGTATTATAATAGCAAATGTTCGGTCGAGAGAAACATCAAACGCGGATGTAAAAAACATACAAGCGGATGAAGTTTTGATTGTATAAACTGAACAAAAAAGGACCTTGAAAATTAAACAACGAAAAGAAAGAAACCCGTAATGACTTTGAG
>CAMKOU010000090.1 GCA_946414505.1 uncultured Clostridia bacterium
ACCCATGTTTGAGTACGAGGTATATCTTTTTGAGTGCTAGCTTAATGACATTGGCTCAACCGGGTCTGCCTTTGCTGTATCATGTCATCTCGAATTTCAACGTTCAGCTCAAAAAAACTCTTGACAAATTCGCCGCAATGCTATATAATAGCCGAGGTGTACAGATTTTTTCTTTACACTACTCTCGCAGGGAGAGACATGCGATGGAAAAAAATGTAGAGATTTCGCTGCTGCTCGATTTTTACGGAGAGCTGCTCAAGCCCTCGGTGCGGCAGACGATCGACCTTTACTACAACGACGATTTGTCGCTTGCCGAGGTGGCGCAGCAGTGCGGCATCACGCGGCAGGGCGTGCGCGACAGCGTAAAGCGCGGCGAAGCGCAGTTGTTTTCGTTTGAAAACAAGCTGGGGCTGATGCGCCGTTTTCGCGAAACGGAAGCCGGGCTGGACGAAATTGCCGGGCTTGCCGCCCAAATCGCCGGACAATCACACGACGACACCATCACCGCCCTCGCCGGGCAAATACAAGCCGTGGCGGGCGGGCTGAAAGAATAGAGGTTTTTATGGCTTTTGAAGGACTTTCCGACAAGCTCAGCAGAGCGTTTAAAAGGCTGAAAAACAAGGGCAAGCTGACAGAAGCGGACGTAAAGGAGGCTATGCGCGAGGTGCGCCTGGCGCTGCTTGAAGCGGACGTTAACTACAAGGTTGCCAAAAGCTTTACCAACAAGGTGACCGAGCGCGCCGTTGGTCAGGACGTGATGGAGAGCCTGACGCCCGCGCAGATGGTCATTAAAATCGTCAACGAGGAATTGACCGCGTTGATGGGCGGCGAAAACGAGCGTCTGGAATTTGCCTCCAAGCCCCCCACCGTCATCATGATGTGCGGCTTGCAGGGCTCCGGTAAAACCACCCACTCGGCAAAGCTCGCCAAAATGCTGAAGGAACAGCAAAACCGCCGTCCCATGCTGGTCGCGTGCGACATCTACCGCCCTGCGGCGATCGACCAGTTGAAGGTGGTGGGCGAAAAGGCAGGCGTTCCCGTGTTTGAAATGGGCACCGAAAACCCCGTCAAAATCGCCCGCGAAGCGATCAAACACGCCAAGGACTACGGCAACGACGTGGTGATCCTCGACACCGCCGGCCGTTTGCACATCGACGAAAAGCTCATGAACGAGCTGAAAGAAATCAAGGCAGAGGTCGATCCCGACGAAATTCTGCTCGTGATCGACGCGATGACCGGTCAGGACGCCGTCAACGTTGCCAAAAGCTTTAACGATTTGCTCGAAATCACGGGCGTCATTCTCACCAAGCTGGACGGCGACACCCGCGGCGGCGCCGCGCTGTCGGTCAAAGAGGTGACGGGCAAGCCGATCAAATTTGCCGGTACGGGCGAAAAGCTCGAGGATTTGGAGATATTCCACCCCGACCGCATGGCAAGCCGCATTTTGGGCATGGGCGACGTGCTGACGCTGATCGAGGACGCGCAAAACAAGCTCGACCAAAAGGAAGCCGAAAAGATGGCGGAAAAGATCATGTCCAACCGCTTCGACTTCAACGACCTGCTGGGACAGTTTGATCAAATCAAGAAGATGGGACCGCTGAAGGGCATTTTGTCCAAGCTGCCCGGCATGGGCAAACAGCTGGACGACGTGGACATCAACGACCGCCAAATCGACTGGCTGCAAGCCATCATTTTGTCGATGACGCCGGAGGAGCGCAGCAATCCCGCGCTGATCAACCCCTCGCGCAAGCGCCGCATCGCGGCAGGCTCCGGCAGGACCGTTGAGGAGGTCAACCGCCTGCTCAAGCAGCTGGAACAGATGCAAAAAATGATCAAGCAGATGAACAGGGGCGGCAAAAAGGGCAAGCGCAAAAAGAAAATGATGCTGCCCGGCCTGGGCGGTATGCCGTTTGACGGCAACGGCGGCAGCGGAATGCCGTTCTAAGCAGCGTGACGCTCAAATCCGCTTTTCGGAAGCCTTACGGCTTCCTGTGAATCCGTTGATTCTCCAATTCTATTGGTGAAAAAATAAAAAACAATATTATTTTATGAGGTGTAATTATGGCAGTAAAAATCAGACTGAGAAGAATGGGCAGCAAAAAGGCGCCTTACTACAGAGTTATTGTTGCAGATTCCAGATATCCCAGAAACGGCAGATTTATCGAGGAAGTCGGCACCTATGACATTCTCAAAAACCCCAGCGAGTTCAAGGTGGACGCCGAGGCAGTAAAGAAGTGGATCGCCAACGGCGCACAGCCCACCGATACCGTCAAGGCGCTGCTCAAGAAGAACGGCGTGATCGAATAATCGCGGAGGACACCGTTATGGAGGAATTACTTGCGATTATCGCCAAGGGCCTCGTTGACGAGCCCGACGCGGTCCGCGTGGACAAGGACGAGCCCGCCGAGGACGGCACCGTGACCTATCACATTCACGTTGCCGAACCCGACATGGGCAGGATCATCGGCAAAAAGGGCAGGATCGCCAAGGCGATTCGCACCATCGCCCGCACCGCCGCCGTTCGCAGCAACGAAAAAGTTGTTGTGGAAATTGATTAAAATGGATTAAAATGAAGCAGGTCTGCCGCAAATCCTTCGGTTTGCGGCAGACCTGCTTTTTTCAGCGGTCGTTCTTTAGCAGCTGTATCACGTCCGCCAAACTGTCGGCGACGGTGAAGGGCAAGCCCTGCAATTCGCCGGACGGGTCGTCCAAATCGGGCACCAAAACCGTTTGGCAGCCTGCGGCAACGGCGGAACGCACACCGTTTTGCGAGTCCTCGAGCGCCATGCAGCGTTCGGGCGGCACGCCGAGCTGTGCGGCGGCGTACAGATAAATATCGGGCGCCGGCTTGCCGTGCGGCACCTGCCGCGCGCTGCATATCACGTCGAAATACGCCAGCAGCTCCGTTTGCTCCAAATACCGTGCGGCGCGTTCCACCGGCGTCGCCGTGGCGAGCGCAGTTTGATAGCCGTTGGCTTTCAGCCATTGCAGCAGTGGTTTGGCGCCGGGCTTTGCCGCAACGCCGCAGGCGGCAACATAGGCGTCCATCAACTCCACGCGTTTATCGCGTACCAAATCGTAGTCGAAATCCGCGCCGAACCAGCCGCGCAGCTTTTCAACGGCGAAGGGTCTGCCCAGCGAACGGATGCCGAGGGCGTGCCGCGTTTCCATGGGGTAGCCGTAAAACCGCGCCGCCTCGCACCAAAAGCGCACATACAGCTTTTCGGTGTCGAGCATCACGCCGTCCATATCGGAAAGTATCGCTTGGATCATGAGGTTTCACCGCTTTTCGTAAGATTGACCAACACGATGCCCGCCGCGATCAGCAGCAGCGACAGCAGCGTTTGCAGGCGGAACACCTGCTCGCCGAGCAGTATGCCCGACAAAAACGTGCCAAACACGGGCACCAATAAATTAAACATCGAAATTTGTCCTGCGGGATGGTATTTGAGCAGCGCCGTCCAAATGCTGAACGCCGCCGCCGACACAAATGCCAGCCACAGCAGGATCCATACGCCCCTGCCGTTTTGCCAATTCAGGCAGCCGCCGAACAGCAGTCCCAACACGGCTAGCCCCGCGCCGCCGAACAGCAGTTGGTAGGCGGTCAGCCGCACCGGGTCACGCCCCTGCGACACCCGTTTGGCGATCAAATTGCCGCCTGCCGCAAACACGGTGGAGCCGAAAATCAGCAGATCGCCCGGCAAGGTTTGCAGCGCAAAGTCCCCGACGCCGTTCATCACCAGCACGCCGCCGAAGCCGAGCGCGCAGCCGAACAGCTTTAGCGCCGTCAGGCGGTCGCTTTTAAAGAACAGCGGTGCGGCGAGCACCGTGATAAACGACGCGCAGGCGGTGATGATCGACGTGTGTGCGCCTGTTGTCAGCCCGATGCCGATGTAGGTGAACAAATATTGCCCCAGCGTTTGCACACTGCCCAGCAGCAGTGCGGGCGCTGCGTTGTCTTTGCCCAAAGGGACAAAACGACGTTCCCGCAGGCACAAAAAGCAAAGCACCAACAGTCCAGCCAGTGTAAAGCGCAGCCCCGCAAACAGCAGCATATCGCCCACCGCGCCGTCCTGCACGCCAAACACCTCGTAGCCGAGCTTGATAAACGGAAACGCCGTGCCCCACAGCAGCGTACATAATACCGCCAGACAACAGGCGGTGATTTTATTTTGTAAAAAAGATAGCTTCATGTGCATGTTGTTCCTGTCAGGGAGACAGTTTTTCCACTTTGTAGCCCTTGTCGGTCAGTTGCCTGACAATGCCCTCGTCGCCGAGCATGTGTGCCTCACCCACCGCAAAAAACACGCTTTTACCGCTTTTTAAATAACCGTCGGCTTTCTCCGCCATGCCGTTGTTGCGGTCGATGATCATGACTTTATGATAGTCCTCCGCAAGCTTTTGTTCTTCCTCGGTCATATCGTCACCGTCCTCTTCGTCCAAGATGGCGGTGATTTGCGATTCGTCGCCCTTGATCCAGGCTTCGTACAGCTTGCTGAGGTTGGAATTATAGTCGTCCAGTTCATCAAAAAACGCCTCGATCTGCATGTTGTGCAAATCGTCCGGGAAGTTGTTGTCCATCTCATATTGAGACTCCACCGACTCCACTTCCAAAATTTCCTGTCCCCTGTCCTTGGCGCGGTGCAGCAAAAGGGTATCCATGGCATACTCCGAATCGAGATTGCCGTTTTCCATTTCGGTCTGCTGCAAAAAGCTGCTCCAAAAGCTGAGGTTGTAATAATTGTACAGGTCGTTGTAACTGCCCGCCTTGGTCAGGTAATCCACGGCTTTGGGGTATAGATCGGCGCGCATGTGGTCGGACACTTTGGTGCCGTCGGTATACAGCATGGACTGCACCACCTTGGACAGGCGTTTTTCGTCCTCCTCAAACGCCACGACGTCACACTCCACCGCCAGCGCGTCGCAGGCATCTACCTTGTCGGAAAGCTGCTGCAACACGGTCTCGCTGCGCTTGTCGCCCAAATGAATGGTACCGAACAAATACATCACATTGCCCTTGTCCCCCGTGACCTTCCACAGCAACGGCGTCGGCGCATCCTTTGCCTTGGTGGGGTCGGTCGCCGCCGTCGTCACAGGCGGTGCCGTGGTCGGAACGGCAGACGCCGCTTCGGTGGTGAGCGGCTCCTCCGGATAGGTAGAGGGCACAAACAGGCTGCACCCGGACAGCAGCGCCGTCATCGACAGGGACAGCGCGGTGAGCAAAGCGATCGGTTTTTGGAACAGTTTCATTGCAAGCACCTCCGTTGCGATATGCTTTGATTATAGCCTGTATTTTGCTTTTTGTCCAGCCCGTTTTTCCGCCGAACGCAAAAGCGGCATGACATCGCTGCCATACCGCTGTAGAAATTGATTTTTTACTTTCCGACGACCTCACGAATCACACGCGCAATGTGGGGCTGCGTCAGCTCGAACTTGTCGAGCAGCTCCCATGCGGGACCGCTGTAGCCAAAGGTGTCCTGCACGCCGATCCGGGTGATTTTCACAGGACACTCCGCCGTGACGACCTCGCTGACCGCGTCCGCCAAACCGCCGATGACGTTGTGCTCCTCCACTGTGATGATCCTGCCCGTTTCCTGCGCCGCTTTGGTGATGATATCGCGGTCGATGGGCTTGATGGTGTGGATGTTGATCAGTCGGGCGTGAATGCCCTCCGCTTCCAGCTCTTTGACCGCCTTGAGCGCTTCGTTGACGACCAAGCCGGTCGCGATCACGGCGACGTCGTCGCCCTCGTGCAGGGTAATGCCCTTGCCCAGCTCAAACTCGTAGGTATCGGGGTCGTTGAAGCTCGGAATGGCCAGTCTGCCCAAGCGGATATATACAGGGCCGTTGTACTCGATGGCCGCCTTGGTAGCCGCCTTCATCTCCCAGTGATCGGCGGGATTGAGCACCATCATGCCGGGAATGGCGCGCATGATGCCGATGTCCTCGATGCACTGGTGGGTGGCGCCGTCCTCGCCGGTGGAAATACCCGCGTGGCTGCCTGCGATCTTAACATTTAACTCGGGATAAGCGACGGAGTTGCGGATCTGCTCAAAGGCTCTGCCGGTGGCGAACATCGCAAAGGACGCCGCAACGGGGATCTTGCCCGACGCCGCCATGCCTGCCGCTACGCCGATCATGTTTGCCTCGGCGATGCCGCAGTCGAAAAAGCGGTCGGGATGTGCTTTTTGAAATACGCCTGTTTTGGTAGCGGCAGCGAGATCCGCGTCAAAAACCACGATATCGGGATTGGTTTCGGCGAGCTCGCACAGCGCCTCGCCAAAGCTCTCTCTTGTTGCTTTCAATACTGATTCAGCCATTAGCACTCGCCCTCCAATGCGTCGATTTGCGCCTGCAACTCGGCGGTTGCCTGCTCATACTGTTCCTTGTTCGGAGCCACGCCGTGCCAGCCGACCTGATTTTCCATGAACGAAACGCCCTTGCCCTTGACGGTTTTGGCAAGAATGGCAGTGGGCTTGCCCTTGACGGTTTTCGCCTTGTCGAGCGCCGCCTTGATCTGCGCAAAGTCGTGACCGTCGATTTTTTCTACGGCAAAGCCGAACGCCTCAAACTTTTTGTCGAGCGGCTCGATGCCGGCAACGTCCTCCACGGCTCCGTCGATTTGCAAGCCGTTTTGATCGACGATCATCACCAGATTGTCCAGCTTATTGTGGGCGGCAAACATCGCAGCCTCCCACACCTGACCTTCCTCGACCTCGCCGTCGCCGAGCACGGTATATACACGATAGTCCTTTTTGTCAAGCTTTGCCGCCAGTGCCATACCGCACGCGGCGGAAACGCCCTGTCCCAAAGAGCCGGTGCTCATGTCGATGCCGGGCGTGCCCTTCATGTCGGGGTGTCCCTGCAGCATGGCGCCCACATGACGCAGCACCGTCAGCTCCTCCCACGGGAAAAAGCCCTTGAGAGCCAAAACGGCGTACAGGCTCGGGCAGCAGTGTCCCTTTGACAGCACAAAGCGGTCGCGATCCGCCCACTGCGGATCTGCGGGATCGACATGCATTTCTTTAAAGTAAAGATACGTAAAAATATCCGCCGCGGACAACGAGCCGCCCGGATGTCCCGACTTTGCGTGATAGGTGCCGAGAATAGCGCCTTTTCTTGCTTTTGCGGCAAGAAGCTGCAGCTGCTTGATTTCTGAACTATCCATTGATCTAACCAATCCTTTCCCCCGTGCGCCGTTTTTGGGCGCACGTCGCAACTATATTTATTATACACAAAATTGTTAAAAATTCAACAAGCAAAGCCCTTTTATTTTATTTTGTTTGAAAATATCTAATAACCCACTTGAAACAAAGGAGAATTGTGTTATAATTTATAAAGTAAACGTTTTTTGGAAGAATCATATGAGGTGAGCGCCATGCTTTTGACTGCCGACGTGGGCAACACAAACATCAAACTGGGCATTTTT
>CAMKOU010000091.1 GCA_946414505.1 uncultured Clostridia bacterium
GGCGGCGGCGGTGCAGATGCCGGCGGTGGCGGTGCAGATGCCGGCGGCGGCGGTGCAGATGCCGGCGGTGGCGGTGCAGATGCCGGCGGCGGCGGTGTGGATGCCGGCGGCAATCCGTAAACAACCTGTTATATGTTAGCAAAAGAGGATATTAGCAGTGGTTTGACGGCGAAGGGAACTTCCCTCTGCCGCCAAACACTGTTTGGAAAGGTAAGGTACAAATGATATCAGTAGCAATTATGGGACACGGCGTTGTCGGCTCAGGCGTAGCGGAGATCCTGCTGACGCATAAGCAGAAGCTTTTTTCCAGCCTGGGCGAGGAAATTTATATCAAAAAGATTTTGGATTTGCGGGAATTTCCCGACAGCCCTATTGCGGACAGATTCACCAAGGATTTTGAGGAGATCATCAACGACCGCGAGATCCGCGTGGTGGTAGAGGTTATGGGCGGCTTGAACCCCGCATATGATTTTGTAAAGCGCTGCCTCAAGGCAGGAAAAAGTGTTGTCACCTCCAACAAAGAGCTGGTGGCGGCACACGGCGCCGAGCTGCTTGCCACCGCCAAGGAAGAAAACGTCAACTTTATGTTTGAGGCGAGCGTCGGCGGCGGTATTCCGATCATCCGCCCGATGAACCAATGCCTGGTTGCCAACAATGTGAGCGAGGTTGCCGGTATTCTCAACGGCACCACCAATTTTATCCTCACCAAAATGATCGCGGACGGCATGAATTTTGACGAGGCGCTCAAGCTGGCGCAGGATCTCGGCTTTGCCGAGCGCAACCCTGCCGCTGACATCGAGGGACACGACGCGTGCCGCAAAATTTGCATTCTCGCGTCTCTTGCCTACGGCAAACACGTCTATCCCGAAAGCGTACATACCGAGGGCATCACCCGTATCACGCTGGAGGACGTCAACCTTGCCGAGGCGTTCGGCTATGTCATCAAGCTGATCGGCAGGGTGAAAAAGCTCGAGAACGGCAAAATCGACATCATCACCGCGCCGATGCTGGTGCCTTTTAAAAGTCAGCTTTCCAATATTGACAATGAGTTTAACGGTATCATGGTGCGCGGCGATTGCACCGGCGATGTGGTATTTTACGGCAAGGGCGCCGGCAAGCTGCCCACCGCCAGCGCGGTGGTAGCCGATATCGTTGACTGCTGTAAGCATATCAAGGCAAGACGCTTCCTGTTTTGGGCGGACGGCGACGGCAGCAACATCATCGACTGGCGCGAATCGGTTTCTGCCATGTTTATGCGCGTTACGGGCAGCGACGCTGCGGCAAAGGCAGAAAAGGTGTTCGGCGAGATCAGCACCGTTGCCGACGGCGATGTGCTGGCTGTCATTACGCCCGAAATGACGTATGCTGTCTTTGAAGAAAAATGTCAGGCGTTGGAGCAGGACGGCGTCCAGGTGCTGTCCCGCATTCGCATCGGCGATATATAAGGCAACACCGCACAATTCGCGGTGCACGCCTTGCTTGCATCTTATTCCGTCATAGTGTCCAAAAATCAGCACGCATACGTCAGTATGCGCACTGATTATTTGTACACTCTGACGAAAAATCTGGCTGCGCAATCCGCACACCTGAATTGTGCGGTATTGCCATAAGCTTCTCGCAGCACCTGCCCCGGGCAGGTCACCCAAATCGTTTTGTATGGAGTTTTAAGGGAGTACAAGTTCATTTGTAAAGGAGTAAAAGCACATGAGTTTAATTGTACAAAAATTCGGCGGCACTTCGGTGCGCGACGCCGAGCGTGTGATGAACGTCGCACGCATTGTCACCGACACCTTTGCCAAGGGCAATGACGTGGTGGTGGTGGTTTCCGCACAGGGCGACACCACCGACGATTTGATCGCCAAGCAGGAGGAGATCAATCCCAAGGCATCGCGCAGAGAAAAGGACATGCTGCTCGCGGCAGGCGAGCAGATCTCCATCGCGCTGCTTGCCATGGCGATCGAAAAGCTGGGCTATCACGCGGTTTCGCTGCTGGGCTGGCAGGCAGGCTTTGAAACCTCCTCGGCACACACCAGCGCCCGCATCCGCCGTGTCAACACCGAACGCATCCGTGAGGCGATCGACAAGCACAACATCGTTGTTGTCGCAGGCTTCCAGGGTATTTCCCGTCACGGCGACATCACTACACTGGGAAGAGGCGGCTCCGACACCAGTGCGGTGGCGATCGCGGCTGCCATGCACGCGGATCTCTGCCAAATTTACACCGATGTAGAGGGCGTTTACACCGCCGACCCGCGCAAGGTGGAAAATGCGCAAAAGCTGAAGGAGATTTCCTATGACGAAATGTTGGAGCTTGCCACCCTCGGTGCGCAGGTGCTCAACAACCGTTCGGTCGAAATGGCGAAAAAATATAACATCGAGCTTGAGGTGCTTTCCAGTTTGGCGAAGGCTTCGGGTACAATTGTAAAGGAGAAAACAAAAATGGAAAAAATGTTAATCAGCGGCGTTGCCAAGGATACAGACGTAGCAAGAATTTCGGTGATCGGCGTTCCCAACATTCCGGGCATCGCGTTTAAAATGTTCTCCAAGCTGTCCGCCAAGGATATCAACGTTGACATCATTTTGCAGTCCATCGGTCACGACGGCAAAAAGGATATCAGCTTCACGGTTGCCAAGACCAGGGGCAAGGAAGCGGTCGCCGCGCTGGAAGACTACATGGTCAGCCACGGCGCCAAGGAAGTGCTGTATGACGACAAGGTCGCCAAGATCTCCATCGTCGGCGCCGGTATGGAAAGTCACGCAGGTGTGGCTACCAAGATGTTTGAGGCGCTCTACGACGCGCAAATCAACATTCAGATGATCTCCACCAGTGAGATCAAGGTTTCCGTTTTGATCGATATCGACGACGCCGACAAGGCTGTCAGAGCCATCCACAGAAAGTTCTTTGATTAAGAGATCGTTTTGATTTGACATTACGTTATAAGGGCACGGTGTTTCCGTGCTCTTTCTCTTTCATACTGTTTTCAATTGTTGAAGGGTTTTATTTGATAATAGTATCACCCTTGAAAAACCTTGATTATTCTACGCAAACGTGCTACAATATAAAATGTATAATTATGTAAAAGAGGTATGAATGATGGAATACACGTTTTCCGACAGGGTTTCCAATTTGAAGCCCAGTGCCATCCGTGAAATTTTTAAATATGCCGCCGACCCGTCGGTGGTGTCTTTGTCCGCCGGCAATCCTTCCCCCGATGCGTTCCCCACTGAGGCGATCGCGGAGATTTCGGCGCGTGTGCTGAAAGAAAATCCGATTTCCGTTTTGCAGTACAGCGTCAGCGAGGGCTATACGCCGCTGCGCCGGCACATGCTCGACTATATGCAGCGCGAGCACAACACCGGCAGCGACAACGACGATATTCTCATCACCACCGGCGCGCAGCAGATCATGGATCTCTGCACAAAAGCGCTGGTCAATGAAGGCGAGGTGGTGATTGTCGAGGCGCCGTCCTTCATCGGTTCGCTGAACACCTTCCGCAGCTATAACGCCAAGCTGGTGGGCGTCACCGTGGAGCCCGACGGCATGAGCACCGTGGAGCTCGAGGAAAAGCTGAAAGCCAACCCCAATGCCAAATTGATCTACACCATTCCCAACTTCCAAAATCCCTCGGGCGTGACCATGAGCCTTGAAAAAAGAAAACAGGTTTACGCGCTCGCCAAGCAGTACGGTGTGCTGATCATCGAGGACAACCCCTACGGCGATCTGCGCTACAGCGGCGAAAACCTGCCCAACATCAAAAGCTTTGATACGGACGGCATTGTGATCTACGCCGGTTCGTTCTCCAAGGTGATCTCGCCCGGTATGCGCGTTGCCTACACCATTGCGCCCAAGCCCATCTTCCAAAAGCTGGTGGTTTGCAAGCAGGGCAACGACGTGCACACCAATATCTGGTCGCAGGTGGTTTGCGACGAGTTTATCACCAAATATGATTTTAACGCGCACCTGCAAATGCTGCGTGACATCTACACCAAAAAGGCGCAGTTTTGCATGGAGCTGCTCGACAAATACTGCGCGCCTGCCATCACCTACCACAAAATCGACGGCGGTCTGTTTATCTGGTGCGACCTGCCGCAGGACGTGGACATGCCTGCATTCTGTAAGAAAGCCGTGCTCAACAAGGTGTGCGTCGTGCCCGGCAACGCCTTCCTCACCGATGAAAACGAGGAATGCCACAGCTTCCGTATCAACTTCTCCACTCCCACCGACGAGCAGCTGGAGAAGGGCATCAAAATATTGGGCGAGCTGGCAAATAAGGTCAATTCTTAATGCGTAATGCGTAATGAAGGGTCGCTGCGCTCCGGTTTTGTCTTGCGGAGAGCAGATGTCTCACTTGGATTTACAAAGCGAAAAGGAGCTTTTTATGGGTAACGAACAGAAACAAATCATTTTAACGGGTGACCGTCCCACGGGACGGCTGCACCTCGGCCATTATGTCGGTTCTTTGAAACGCCGTGTAGAGCTGCAAAACTCCGGCAAGTTTGACGAGATCAACATTCTGATCGCCGATGATCAGGCGCTGACCGACAACGCCGACAACCCCGACAAGATCCGTGACAACATCATCAACGTGGTGCTCGACTACCTGTCGGTCGGCTTGGATCCCGAAAAAACCACCATCTGCGTGCAGTCGGCGCTGCCGGCGCTCCACGCGCTGACCTTCTATTATATGAACCTCGTGACGACCGCGCGGCTGGCACGCAATCCCACCGTCAAGTCGGAGATCCAAATGCGCGGCTTTGCAGACGAGGGCTTGCCCGTCGGCTTTTTCGCCTATCCGGTTTCACAGGCGGCGGACATCACTGCCTTTAACGCCACCGTGGTGCCCGTCGGCGAGGATCAGCTGCCGATGATCGAGCAAACGCGCGAGATCGTCGAAAAATTCAACCGCCTGTACGGCGAAACGCTGGTGCTGCCCAAGGCGATGATCCCCGAAAACGAAACGCAGCGCCGCTTGCCCGGCGTGGACGGCAAGGCAAAAATGAGCAAGTCGCTCGGCAACTGCATCTATCTGTCCGACACCGCCAAAACCATCAAAAAGCAGGTCAACGGCAAAATGTTCACCGACCCCACCCACCTGCGCATCGAGGATCCCGGTCACACGGAGGGCAATGTGGTGTTTACCTACCTTGACGCGCTGTGCACGGACGACCACTTCGCCGAATATATGCCCGCATATCAAAACCTCGACGAAATGAAGGCGCACTACCGCCGCGGCGGCTTGGGCGACGGCACCTGCAAAAAGTTCCTCATCAATGTGCTGGAGGAAACCCTCAGCCCGATCCGCGCCGAACGCGCCCGCTGGGAAAAGGATATCGCCGGCGTATACGATATTCTGGCTGCCGGCACTGCCAAGGCACGCGAAACTACCAACGAAACGCTCGCGCGCGTGCAAAACGCCATGCGCATCAACTATTTTGCCGACCGCAGCATCATCAAGGAGTGGGAAAAGCTCCTCAAACAAGCAAATTAAATAAAATACATATGAGAAGGGACAGCCCGTGCGGACTGTCCCTTCAATCATTTATTCTTCTGTTTTCGCGGCACGATCCGCTTTGCTTCTTTTTAAAAACCCGCGCGAGCTTTCCCTGAATTTGTTCATGCGGAAAAACGCGAGCATCATCAAAAGGATATGCAGGTGTGACACATATTTATTGGACATCTCAAATAGGATCAATGCCAGAACAATGCCGACAAACATCAGCTTATATTGCAGCTCCGGCGTCACGCAGAGCGCAGCCGGCTTTTTGCGCTTGCGCAGATAGGAGAGCAAAATAACACTGTAAATCAGAATGTTGCTCAAATAGCACAGCGCCAATATGCCCTTGTAGATGATCCGGTTGCCGCCATACAGCAAAATATCGTTGATGTGGTTGCCGCCTTTGCCGTATACAAAGCCCAAAAACGGTATGCCCCACAGCTCCGTGTATTTATGATAGAAATGCTTTGGCAGCTGTTGCGGATGCTTCGTCAGGTCGCTGACGCGCTCCTGAACCAAATCGCGCTGATAATCGCTTGCCTCCTGCGGCGAAGAAAACGTTAAAAATTGTTGATACCGGCGGTAATCTTCTTTATTCCATATAGCGTGTTTTTGCGTGTTGGTGCCGAGATATACCAGCCAGCCGGTGGGCTTCCAGCTCTCCTTTGCCAATTCGACTTTGGCACGTTCCTTTTCGCCGGGAATGACGCAATTGGAGGTGAACAGCGTGCACAAACCGGATATCAGCGCAAAGCACAGCGCAAAACTAACGGCCATCAGCAAAAGGTTCAACAGCTTCTTTGCTGAAAATTTCGACCGCAGCGCCTTTACCAATGCAAAAATCAGATAGGAGATGATCACGACCAATCCGCCGGCATTCAGGTTGGCGCCGATGCCGATCGCCAGTGACGCCAGCAGCAACAGCCCTGCACGCTTGGGAGCGGCAAGCGGTTTGTCGTCAATGGCTTTTAAAAACAGCCAAAAGGACAGCGCATAAAAGAAAAGCAAGGCGGTTTCGTGGATCACTACCTGTGTTTGAAATAAGCCGATCGGGAGGATGTGATAGAGCATAACGGCAACAAACGCCTTGTTTTTGCCGATATATTTTCTTGCCACATCAAAAATCAACAACGAAGCCGCTGTTAGCAAAATAGACATCAGCGTTGTCACTGCCTTGGGATCGTTGCCGAACAGCTTGACCCAAGGCGTCAAAAACAAGCTGAAACAAACCGTATACGGGTACATCGTCGCGTACAGGGTTTCTTCCGTGATGGCGCCGGTGTCTGCGATCTGTTTGGAAAACAGCATGTAATGGTGCATGTCATCATGATGGTTTACATCGTTGTCAAGCAAAAAGACGAGCGCAATTTTGCTTGCCAGCATAAATACGGTAAGAATGATGACCATTTTCCGCACCGATAGCTTTTTTACAAAAGAAAACAGCCGCTCTAACAGCTTGAAAATGCTTCCGCCGATGTACCAAAACACCGCAACGCCTACCGCAAGTACCGCAACACCGATCCATTTTTTGGCGCCCGTCAAAAGATAGCCGCTGAATTGAACCATATTGACAAACAGCACCGCCGTTAATAGGATAAAGGTGAAGACATCTGTGATTCTTACAATTACTTTTGCCAAAAAAATCCCTACTTTTTATTTTTTTACCATTATAGCATACGAAAAGAGATTTTTCAAGGCAAATGAAACAGATTAGAGCCTTCCCTAGAAAGTGTGGGTTAAATTCTCTGCGCTCTGCCGGGTAAGC
>CAMKOU010000092.1 GCA_946414505.1 uncultured Clostridia bacterium
TAACAAAAACGGGGGCTTGGCTCTTACTCATAACTGAGTTTTGAGCCAGCCCCTTGTTGGTTGTCGAAAAAATTATGCCGCCTTAATATCGGTGTAATCCACCACGGCGATTTCTCCCATGAAATTTTGCATACTCCTGACAATTTCATCAAGACGCGCAGCGACAGCGTCGGTATATACGGCATCGCCGCACTGCACACATTCCAAACAAGGAACATTGCGGATAATGATAATATAGCGCTTCATATCGACAACATGCGCGCGTGTTGTTTCAATGAATCTTCCGCCGCACTCCATGCATTTCATTTGTCATGCTCCTTTCGTTGTTTTCATTATAGCGTTTCCATTTTGATAAGTCAAGAAAAACCGCCGCCGCATCCGGATTTTTGCGATTTGCATTTTTGAAAAAGATGTGTTATAATATGCTTGATTGATGTGTATAAAATACTGCTCGGAGAGGTAATATGGATTACAAATTAATCGCACTGGACATCGACGGAACACTCACCAACTCACGCAAGGAGATTACGCCGCGCACACGCTATGCGCTGCTGGAGGCGCAGGCGCAGGGAAAGCGGCTGGTTTTGGCGTCGGGCAGACATCCGATCGGGGTGTATCCCATTGCGCGCGACTTGCAGCTCGACCGCTACGGCGGCTACATTATGTCGTTTAACGGCGGCAAGATCATCGAGTGCGCCACCAACCGTACCATTGTGACCAAGCTGTTTCCGCGCGAATATTTGGCGGATATCATCAGCGTGCTGGTCGACTCCAACATCACGGTCATCACCTGGGACGACAAACGGATTTTTGCCAACAACAAGGTCAACGATTACACCTATATCGAAAAGGACGTGCTGAAAACCGATATGGTGACGGTGGACGATTTTGTGGCGGAAATCAAATTCGACATCAACAAAATCCTGCTTGCCGGCGAGCCGCAGGAGCTGGACGAATACCAGAAGATCTTGTCCAAGCGCTACGACGGATTGCTGGAGGTATACAAAAGTGCGCCCTACTTTTTGGAGCTGATGCCGTTTGGCGTGTCCAAGGGCTCGATGCTGCCGCTGCTGCTCGACAAGCTCGGCGTCAACCGCGACGAGCTGGTTGCCTTTGGCGACCACTACAACGACATGACCATGATCGGCTACGCGGGCTTAGGCGTGGCGATGGGCAACGGCGAGGCGGAAATCAAAAAAATCGCCAACTACGTCTGCGAATCCAACGACGAGGACGGCATCGCCAACACCCTGCAAAAATTTGTATTAAAATAAGCTTTTCCCGAAACGGAGCGGTTCACCCGCTCTGTTTTCTTTTGTTCTATAGTAATAATAACCAAATCAGAACGGTAAAATTTGGATGGTGAAAACAGCGCGTTTGTGCTATAATAGAATCACTATAATACTACTCCACGAAAGGAGCCGATCGTATGAAACAAAAAGCCCTCAAAGCGCTGTCGGTGCTGTTGTCGGTGTTGCTGCTGACCGCCGTGTTTACCGCGCTGCCCGTCATGGCGGAGGATACCGGCGCGGCGTCCGACACCCTGACCGTGACGGCAACCTCCAACTTTTTTCCGGAAACCACCGTCACGCTGACGCAGGAAGAGCTTGCGGCGCAAGGCAACAAGGTCACGATAGCGTATTATTATTTCGGCGTGACGGGTCTGCTGCTGGACGCCCAGTGGGTGATGCGCTACAGCACCGATATGTTGTCGTGGAACGCGGAGGACAACGGTGATCTGATGCCGGTCGTATCCGGTTATGCGCCGTCATCTTCAAACGCATATCCCACGGACGGCAGGATCCTCGGCAACTTTTCCTATGTGCCCGGTGTGCCGCTGCCTGCCGCTGCGGACAATGACACCGCCTTTGTGTCGGTCACCTTCCGCGTATCGGGTACGGGAACCGCGGCGGTATATCTGGATGTAGAAGTTTTAACGGATGGCACGAAAGATATGCAGTTTGTCGACGTGGTCAATCAGTCCGAGGTGCTGATTCCTGCCGCGCAGCAGCAGTGTTCCGCCGCTGTGTTCGCCGGTCCCGGAGAAAGCACATCGGACGAATTGGCAGCGGACATCGCCGGCTGTCAAATGACGCTCACGGAAACCGCCTACACCTATGACGGCACTGCCAAAACCCCGGCGGTGACGGTGACGGACGGCGACAAAACGCTGGCGGAAAACGTCGACTACACCCTCTCCTATGTCGATAATATCAACGCGGGCACGGCGACGGCGGTCGCCACCGGCATCGGCGCGTATTGCGGCACCCTCCGCCAAACCTTTTCGATCGCGCCGAACGGCGTGACGCTGACGGCGACCTCCAATTATTTTCCGTCAAAAACCGTGTATTATTCTCCGCAGACGCTGGAGGATAACGAAAACCTTTTGACGGTGACGTATTTGATCCGGTCGCCCGACCGGTGCATCGGAACCGAGTGGCGGCTGTACTACAGTCCCTCTGTATTGGAGCTGCGCGAGGCGGACAACCAAACCGATGGTGCGGTGAGGCTGATGCCTTTCGCAACAAGCAACGAAATGTATACTCTTCATCCCGCGTCGGGCGGCGCAAATGCGACGGGCAATTACTCGGATCCCTACGGATCGCCGCTGCAGCGTGCGGACGGCGGCAAAATCGGCTTTGTGACGGCGACCTTCCGTGTGATCGGTTCCGGCAGCGCCACCGTGGACTTACAGGTGAGAGAGCTGACGGTGCTGCCTCCGGATGTTCCGTCTGTTTCCGGCAATGACATTAGCGTCCTTGAGAATGGCAACGTCGTGAACGCCGAATGGGACGGCGCTCCCTCCACCGAGGTGTACGGCGGCAGCTATGACGCCTATTACGGCGAAACGCCCCAACCCAAGGATATCGCCGGCTGCACGGTGACACTGTCGCAAAACGAATTCACCTATGACGGTATGCCGAAAAAGCCCGTGGCAACGGTGCAGTACGGCGGCCAAACGCTGCGCAATGACACCGACTATATCATCATTTTTAACAACAACACCAAGGCAGGCAACGCCTCCGTGAACGTCATCGGTCTGCGCGGCTACACGGGCACTGTCAGCGTGCCCTTTACCATCCTGCCGCGGCCGCTGCAAGAGGCGGCGGTCACGCTCTCCGAAACGACGTATTTGTTCGACGGCAAAGAAAAAACCCCTGCCGTGACCGTGACGTGCGGCGGCAGAACGCTGAAGGAAGGCACGGACTACACTGTTCGGTATGCCGACAACCGTGCGGCAGGCACGGCGACCGTCACCGTAACGGGCAAGGGCGATTACACCGGCGCCGCCGCTGCCGCGTTCCGCATTGAAAAACCTGCCGGGAATTTCACATGGGGACGCGACAACTGGAGCTTCAACAACTCCAACGCGTATTTTGAGGACCACAGTGTGAATGCCGGGGTGCTGGAGGCAATGGCGGATACATTCCAACTGACGGAAACGGATAAAATGCAGCTGCGCAACGGCATCGACAAATACAATGCAGCCGACGCCCGCAACCGGATGTTTACCGGCTCCTGCTTCGGCATGACGGTGTCGGAAATCTTGGCAAAGCAGGGCGATTTGGTGTTGTCCGATTACGGCGGCAGCGATATCGTGTATGAAAACAGCTACACCGATTCCAATATGACCTCTGTCATCAACTTTTTGCAAGCCATGCAAAATGTGGGTCAAATGGGACAGCGGCTGCGGCAGGCGGCGTTTTTGTCGGGCGAAAACAACTTTTCGCAGCCCGCCTTCATCAGCAAGCTCGAGGAGGTGCTGGCAGGCGGGGATATGCTGGTCAAAATTTCGTATGGCACGAAAAAAAGCAGCGGCAGCGTGGGCTATCATTCGGTGGTAGCATATGGCGTTGAGGGCTGTAACTATCATTCCGATGTGACAGGGCTGGACTACGACAGGCGTATCTTGGTCGCCGACCCCAACTTTTTGGCGTATAACGCGCTGCTCGACGACGCGTGCATCTACTATCGCTCCGGCGACAAAAGCTGGATCTGTCCCTACTGGTCGCCCAACCCCAACCGCATCACCGCCTCCTGCTACTGGAATGCGTCGGACGGCAGCAGCCTGTCCCACGGCTTTATCCGCAACATTATGCACTACCTGTCCGCCGCCGAGACGGCGGATCTGATGACCGACTACGTTGCCAAGCATTATATCGCCGGCATGACCGTTGAAACGGAAAACGACGCCATCCCCTTTGTGGACAAGCTCCAAGCCCCGCCGGGTGCGGACGACGACTACGACATTCCCGACGACGGCATCACCCGTGTTCATGCCGACCGTGACGGCGAAACGGAGGAAACAGCCGAGCAGTATTCGCTGTGGAACGACAAAGCCAACTATACGGTGACCTATTATACGCCGGCGGACTGTACGGTGGACATGGACTACGAGGACACCGCGTTCCGCTCCGAGGTGCACAACGCCACCTACATGGAGTTTGACCCCTGCGGCAGGGTGGATGTGCGGGGCAGCGACGTCAGCTATGTGCTGGAAATGACCGCCAACCAAAGCGTGAGCGGCTGGAACACCCTTCGCGTGACCGGCGGCAATACCGACAAGGTGTCGCTTGCCAACCTGCGCTCTTGCTACGAGCTGAACGCCGACACGCTGCACAACATCACCTTCCGGCTCGAGGGCGCGGCAGGCGTCACGGAGGGCAGCTTCAGCGTGGACGGCAAAACCGTACTCATCTGCTTCCGCGACGATCATTCGCCCTATATCAAGGCGGACACCAACGGCGACGGTGTGTATGAAACCGAATTGCCGGTGAACGTCACCTCCCGTGCAGGCGACTTGGACGGCGACAACGCCGTTACGATCGGGGACGTGACGCTGCTGCAAAGGGGGCTGTCCGAAATGACTGCTCCAAACGGCGATCCGGTGCTTGATTTGGCGGACAGCGAGGTGTTTGCCAAAGCCGACGTCAACCGCGACGGCAAGGTGAATGTCAGGGATGTGACGTATTTACAACGCTATCTTGCGGAATTGACGGATGTATGATGCTATCCGGTTTCGACGGGGCGGCTCGCAGGAGCCGCCCTTTGGCGCGTGTTTGACCGATAAATTAATATTTGCCTTTTTTGGAAAACTGTGGTATAATAATATTTCAAGGCGAATAGACATACTATGGTACTAAATGGAAGGAAGTGATTTTATGACGCAAACAGACTGGGAGTATTCGGATATCATCCCCGAAATCAACGTCCTCGCGGACAAAATGACGGCGAATTCGCAAATTGATGCCGGCTTATACAGCAAATACGATGTAAAACGCGGTTTGCGCGACATTGACGGTAAGGGTGTGCTGACAGGTCTTACCGACATTTCAACGATCAAACAGAACAAGCTGGTGGACGGCAAGCTGGTGCCCTGCGACGGCGAGCTGTTTTACCGCGGCTACAATGTCACCGATGTGGTGCGCGGCATACGTCGTGACGACCGTTTTGGCTTTGAGGAGGTCGTGTATCTGCTGCTGTTCGGCGAGCTGCCTACGGCGGAGGAGCTGAAATCCTTTAAAGAGCTGCTGGTGCGTTATCGTACACTTCCCCAAAACTTTGTGCGCGACGTCATTTTAAAGGCGCCGAGCGACGATATGATGAACACCATCGCGCGCAGCGTGCTGACGCTGTTTTGCTATGACAAAAACGCCAACGACACCTCCATCAGCAATGTGCTGCGCCAGTGCGTGCAGCTGATCTCGGTGTTTCCGCTGCTGTCGGTGTACGGCTATCACGCCTACAACCACTATTTGCGCGACAAAAGCCTGTATATCCACTATGCCGACCCCACCATGTCCACGGCGGAGGTCATTTTGTCGCTGCTGCGTCCCGACCGCAAATACACCGAGCTGGAAGCCAAGGTGCTGGACATGGCGCTGATCCTCCACATGGAGCACGGCGGCGGCAACAACTCCACCTTCACCACCCACGTGGTCACCTCCTCGGGCACCGACACCTACTCGGCGATCTCGGCGGCGCTGGCGTCGCTCAAGGGTCCCAAGCACGGCGGCGCCAACGTCAAGGTGTACGAAATGTTTGAAAACATCAAGGAAAACGTCACCGACTGGACGGACGACGATGCGATCGCCGCGTATCTGGAAAAGATGCTCGACAAAGAGGTGTTTGACAAAAAGGGCTTGATTTACGGCATGGGTCACGCGGTGTACACCATCAGCGACCCCCGTCAAAAGATCCTCAAGGGCGCCGTGCAAACGCTGGCGCATGTGGAGGGCTATTCCAAGGACTTCGATCTGTACGAGCGCGTCGAGCGTATCGCGCCGATCGTCATCGGCAAAAAGCGCCGCATCTACAAGGGCGTTGCGTCCAACGTGGACTTTTACAGCGGTCTTTTATACAGTATGCTCGACATTCCCTGCGAGCTGTACACGCCGCTGTTCGCCACCGCGCGTATCGCGGGCTGGAGCGCACACCGTCTGGAGGAGCTGATCAACGCGGGCAAGATCATCCGCCCCGCCTACATGAGCATCTCCACCGAAAAAACCTATACAGCGCTGCAAGACAGATAAACCTCGGGGTTCGGCAAATCGTCGGACCCTTCATTTGCGTAGTGACAGCCGTAGCCGGCCGGCAACCCTTTTGTCACCTGCGGTGACATTTCCCCTGTAAGGGGAATCACCTTGCGGCTGTCAATTTCTGCCGCATCGCGGCAGAGCGTGAAGCTGAGGGACTTTTTACAGAAACAGGACGAGGAAAATGAAACGGATCGTACAGCGGCAAATGACCGCCCACCATGCCGCAAGCGTCATCGGCGGCTTTTGGGGCGGCTACACGATTTTTAATCACATGGACATTTTCGGCAACGCGCAAACGGGCAATTTGATCCACATGGTGCTCCAACTGTGCCGGGGCGATTTTACCTTTGTGTGGTGGATGCTGCTCGGCTTTTTGATCTACTGCGGCGGCAATGTGTTTTATGTGCTGGTGCGCCGCCGGGTGCGTGTCAGCATGAAGATCGTCAGCCTGATCTGCGCGGCGGCTGCCGTTGCCCTGACGGGCGCCGTTTCGTTTGTGCAAAACGATTTTATCGCCTGCTATCCGCTGGTGTTTGCCGCGCCGGTGCAGTGGAACGCCTTTAAGATCGCCGGCGGCAATTCCTCGTCTACGATCTTTTCGTCGAACAATGTGCGGCAGGCGGCGATGCTCACCACGCGCTTTGCGCTGACGCGCGACCGTCAAACCGGCGCGCGCGCCAAATTTTACTGGCTGACGCTGCTGTCGTTCCACCTC
>CAMKOU010000093.1 GCA_946414505.1 uncultured Clostridia bacterium
ATATCGAAAAATATTTTTTCGTTTCCGTTGAAATTTGATTTTTCTATACACATTATTTAAATATATCTTGATTTTGCTTCACAATTTGGTATAATATATGTATCACTGTATACTAAAGGATACGATAAAAGCATGAAACAACTATCAGAACATTTTAATACTCTGAATAAACTGATTCTTGTCGGCTTTGGCATCTCCTGTTTGCAATTGGTCGCCGGTATCGTACTGCTGCTGATCCGTGGCTTTGACCACATGGAAGGCTCCTGGCTATTCTCCATCGGCGCAGACTTGTTTTGTCTGGCGGTTTGCGTGATGCTCTGTTTTAGCTGCGCGCTGAACTATAAGGACCGCAATGAGCACACGCGCGTGTTTGTGGGGCTGCTGACCTCCAACGCAGTGGCGCTCTTTTTGGATGAAGCCGCCTGGCTGGTGCAGGGGATCCCCTCTCTTCGGCTGTTGAATATGACGATCAACGTCCTGTTCTACATGAGCGGCATCATGTTGATTTTTCAGTTTTGGCAATATATCCGCCGCGTCCTCAAAATGGAGGATAATATGATCCAGCCCGCCAACACCATACTGAATATGCTGTTGGTGCCCATGCTGCTGCTGTGTACCGTCAATTTCTTTTATCCGCTGTATTTTCGCGTGGGTGCCGACGGTGTGTACCAACGCACCGAAAACTGGTACATCAGTCAGCTGTATTTGCTGATCGCGCTGCTGATCGTGGTGATGGGGCTGCTTTTATCGCACGCATCCGCCAAGGATCGGTTGGTCGCGTTCTCCTTCGCGGCTATTCCCATGGTCAACCAGCTGGTCACCACTCAGGTTTTCGGCATTTCCACGCAGTATTCCGCCACGCTGGTATCCATTGTGCTGATTTACGGCGTGCTGTTTGCCGAACGCGAAAAGTCCATCAACGCCACCGAAATGGAGTTGAACGTTGCAACGCGCATCCAGTATGACATGCTGCCAAACACCTTCCCCTTTCTGCCTGAAAATACGGCATTTGACCTGTTTGCTTCCATGACGCCCGCCAAAGAGGTCGGCGGCGACTTTTACGACTTTTTTATGGTGGACGACACGCATTTGGCGCTGGTGATCGCCGATGTTTCGGGCAAGGGCATTCCCGCGGCACTGTTTATGATGTCCTCCAAAATCCTCATCAAAAACACGGTGATGACCGGAAAAAGCCCCGGTGAGGTGCTGCATACCGTCAACAACCAAATTTGCGAAAACAACCGCGAGGAAATGTTCGTCACGGTGTGGCTGGGTATCCTGGATCTGAACGACGGCACACTGGTGTATGCCAATGCCGGTCATGAATATCCCATACTGAAACAGCCCGGGGGCGAATTTGAGCTGATAAAGGCAAAGCACAGCTTTGTGGTGGGCGGAATGCCGGGCTTGAAATACCGCGAATCCACGATGGCTCTGCAGCCCGGCACCAAGCTGTTTGTGTACACCGACGGTGTTCCCGAGGCAGAAGCTGCCAACGAAAAGCAGTATGGCTACGAGCGTTTTCTCGCCGTGCTCAACCGCGAAAAGGACGGCACGCCCCGGGCACTGCTGGAGGCGGTGTCGGAGGATGTCCGACAATTTGTGCAAAACAGACCGCAGTTTGACGATTTGACGATGCTGTGCGTTCATTATATCGGAAAGGATGACGATCATGAAAGAATTGACGGTTGACGCCGCAGTGGAAAACATTGATACTGTGACAGCGTTTGTGACAGAGGAGCTGCAAAAGCTGGACTGTCCCCTGAAAGCGGAAGCACAAATATCCGTTGCCATCGACGAGCTGTTCGGCAACATCGCGCGCTACGCCTACTCCCCCGATATCGGCAAGGCGACCGTGCGGCTGGAGGTGGAAAAGGAGCCTCTTTCGGTGATCATCACCTTTATTGACAACGGTGTGCCGTTCAACCCCCTGAAACAGGCGGAACCCGACGTACACGCGACGGCAGAGGAGCGTCAAATCGGCGGTTTGGGCATTTTTTTGGTAAAAAAAACCATGAACCTGGTCGAGTATACGTACAGGGACGGACAAAACATTTTAACCATCAAAAAGAACCTCAGATAAAGGAAACGATCGCATGAAAAACAACGGAATGATCATCAGTAAGCTGTTCCGTAATTCGGTCATCAGTATCATTGCGGCTGCCATCGCCACCATGCTGGGCATCGTCATCGACGGTATCGTTATCGGCAGATTTTTGGGGGCGGACAGCATGGCGGCATACGGACTGGTCACGCCGGTCATCAACCTCGCGACGGCGTTCAGCGGCGTGCTGGCAACGGGTGCGCAAATCATTTGTGCGCAGCATTTGGGTGCGGGCAACAAAGAAAAGGCGCGGCGCGCGTTTTCGATGTGTATGATCATCACGGTTATCGTATCGGCGGTGATGATGGCAGTGGTGCTGATTTGGAAAAACGACATCAGCGTTTTGCTCGGCGCCCGGGGCAAGTCGGCACATTTGCTGCCGCTGACCTCCGACTATTTGACCGGTATCGTCTTTTCTTTTCCGTCGGTACTGTTTCTGTTTGAGTTTAACTCGCTGATGCGTCTGGACGGCGACGCCAACCGCGTGATCGTCGCGGTGGTGGTGATGACGGCGCTGGATATCGCCGGCGACCTGGTCAACGCGATGGCGGTACACGGCGGTATGCTGGGTATGGGCATCACCACTTCGATCAGCTACTTTGCGGCGCTGGTGATCATGCTGCTGCACTTTACCAAAAAGGATATTATTTTTACATTCTCGTTCAAAGGACTGCGGCTGAAAGATCTGACAGACATTATTACCACCGGCTCCTCCTCCGCCATCGGCTCGGCGTCCTCCATGCTGCGCAACGCGGCGCTGAACCAGATCATGGTGGCAACCGTGCTGTCGAGCACAGCCGTGGCGGCGCTGGGCGTCGTGAACACCGTGTTCAGCTTTACCTCCAGCACCATGCTCGGCGTGGCGATGACCACCGCGATGATCGCAGGCATGATTTTGGGCGAAAAAGACCGCGTGGCGGCAGAAGCGCTGATCAAGGTGACAGTCAAAACCGCGCTGGTGGTCGGCGCGTTGCTGGCGATCCTTCTGTTTGCCGGTGCGGACTTGATCGCGGGCGCATTCGGCGGTGCGGACGGCGCTGCGATGGTAGCGCTGGCAGCGCGCGGCTTGCGTATTTACGCGCTGAGCATTATTTTTTACGGCTTCAATGTCGCGTTCATCAACTACACCCAGGGAATGCGGCGCATGGTGCTGTCGGGCGTGATTTGCTTCCTGGATAATTTTGTTTTTATCGTGGTGCCCGCCTTCGCGCTGTTCCGTATTCTCGACAGCGACGCGGTGTGGTGGGCGTTCCTCATCGGCGAATCGCTGAATTTGCTGACGATCCTCATTTTGGCAGGCGTCAGAAAGCACGGTATCCCCTTTCGCGCGAAGGACTTTCTGTTTTTGCCCGATTCCTTCGATGTACCCGAGGAAAATCTGCTTGACTTTTCCGTGACGGAAGCCGCGCAGGTGATCCCGGCGTCGGAGGCGGTCGGCGCGTTTTGCAGCGAAAAGGGCGCCTCGGAAAAGGACAGCATGATGATGGCGCTGTTTGTGGAGGAGCTGAGCATCAATATCGTCCAGCACGGCTTTACCGATAAAAAGAAGCACAGCATTGACATTCGCGTTATCAAGCTGGACGACGGCTGGACGCTGCGCGTGCGCGACAACTGCAAACGGTTTGATCCCACCGAATGGATCAAGCTGCACGAAAGTGACGATAAAACCAAAAATATCGGCATCCGCATGATCACCGGCATGGCAAAGGATGTGCAGTATTTGAGTACAATGGATTTAAACAATCTTACAATCACCATATAAAGGAGACAAATTTATGAACATCAAAAAAGTTAAAAACGGCACCGATCTCACCATTTTGGTCAACGGCAGAATTGACACCGTGACCGCTCCCGAGTTTGAGAGTGCGGTCAAAACCGAATTAGACGGCGTAAAGGCGTTGACGATTGATTTTAAAAATGTCAACTACATTTCCTCTGCCGGTCTGCGCGTGTTGCTGTCGCTGCAAAAGAAGATGATGAAGCAGGGCGAAATGAAGCTGATCAACGTCAGTGATACCGTCAACGACGTGTTTGAGGTGACGGGCTTCGACGAAATTTTAAACTATGACATGATGTGATCCAACCGGGCAGCCGTTTGCTCTGTATTCTGCAAATTCAGGTTTGTTTTGTATCAGAAATTCGTCATACTCCGCAGGTTAACGTCCTGCGGGGTATTTTTTTGAAAAAGTTGCTAAATTGTAATCAAGTATCATGAAAAAAATGTAGGATTTTTTAGAGATGTGTGTTATAATAAAAAGGTATTGAAAAAAATAAGAAACGGAGGCAGAAAATTTGCTGTTTAACATCTCTTACACAACGCTCAACTTTTTGTTCTTTGTGTTGGTAACGATGCTCGTCTATTTTTTATTTCCTGTTAAGAAATATAAATGGACGGTACTGTTGGCTGCGAGCGTGTTCTTTTACGCGGTAGCAGGCTACAAATACGCATTCTTTATCCTGTTTACCTCCCTGACCACCTACCTGATCGCGCTTTGGATCGAACGCGTTTCGGAAAAGTCCAAGCGGCTGCTCAAGGAAAAAAAGAAGGAATGGGACAGAGATCAAAAAAAGAACTACAAAAGCAAAATCAAAATACAAAAACGCCTGATCATGACGCTGGCGCTGGTCATCAACTTCGGCATACTTGCGTTTTTGAAGTACTACAACTTTTTTGCGGGCAGTCTCAACGACGTGCTCGGCGGCTTTGGCATCGGCTTTTCCGCGCCTACCTTAAAGCTGTTTATGCCGCTGGGCATTTCGTTTTACACCTTCCAGTCGATGGGCTACATCGTGGACGTGTACCGCGAAAAAACAGCGGCGCAGAAAAACCCGTTTAAGCTGCTGCTGTTTGTGTCCTTTTTCCCGCAGATCATCCAGGGTCCTATCAGCATTTACGATCAGCTTGCCCAACAGCTGTTTGAACCGCACGCGTTCAGCTTCAACCGCATGAAGCACGGCATGGAGCTGATTTTGTGGGGCTTCTTTAAAAAACTGATCATCGCCGACCGCGCTAATATCCTTATCAGCGCCGTGGAAAAGGACTACGCCAATTACAGCGGTACCACGCTGACCTTTACCATTTTGCTGTACGCCATTCAGCTGTACGCCGACTTTTCGGGCGGTATCGACATTTCGCGCGGCGTGGCGCAGATATTCGGCATTGACATGATCGAAAACTTCAAGCGGCCGTATTTCTCCAAATCCATCAACGAATACTGGCGCAGATGGCACATTTCACTGGGCGGCTGGATGAAAAACTACGTGTTCTACCCCGTCGCCATGTCCAATGTGTTTATCAATGCCGGCAAAAAGATGAAGGGCAGCCGCTTTGGCAAAACCGCTGCCGGCGCCCACATTTCCAAGGTATTGCCCACCGCTGTCGCTTCGCTGATCGTGTTTCTCATCGTCGGCGTGTGGCACGGTGACAACTGGAAATATGTGGCGTTCGGTGTGTGGAACGGCGTGATCATCATGCTGAGCATCGTCATGCAGCCGTTGTTTGACGGCGCGGTGGACAAGCTGCACATCAACCGCAAAAATCCGTTTTTTGTCGGCTTCCAAATTGTGCGCACCCTGCTGGTGGTGCTCGTCGGCTATGTGTTTGATGTAGCGCCGTCGTTTGGCGAAGGAATGCGCACGATCGGGCTGTTTTTCACCGGTCAAAACCTGCCAACCGGCATCGAAGAAATCAGCAAGCTCGGACTGATCCCGCAGGACTACGGCGTGCTGCTGGCGGCGTCCGTCGTGCTGCTGATCGCCAGCATCATTCAGGAGCGTCATCCCGATACGGATATCCGCACCATGCTCGACCGCACGCACTTCACGGTGCGCTTCGGTTTGCTGTATCTCGGCGTGATGGCAGTGGTCATCTTTGGCGTTTACGGCTCCGGCTACAACGCCGCCGATTTTGTATACATGCAGTTTTAACGGGAGGTGCCTAACCAATGAAATTCAGATATGAAGTATCCCGCACGGTAAAGGTCGCGGTATTTTTGCTGACGGTGATGGTATCGTGTTTGATTTTGCAGACATATTTCCTGCGCAATACCGACCACAACAGCCTGCGTGTAGACGGCTTTTATCAGGAGGACCGCAACTCGCTGGATGTGGTGTTTATCGGCGCCAGCGACATTTACACCAGCTTTATGCCGGGCAGAGCCTATGAGCAATACGGCTTTACCAGCTATCTGCTGGCCTCGGAATCCATCACCTCCGAGGGCGTGATCACCGCCGTCAAGGAGGTCGTCCGCACCCAAAACCCGGGCATGATCGTGATTGAGGCGAACGCCTTTTTATACGGCAACGATAAAAACGATCAAAACGAAGCGTACATTCACAAGTTTTTCGACAACGTGCCGCTCAGCTTTAACAAGCTGGAATACATTCAAAAGCACGTACCGGCGGATCAGCAGATGGAATATGTGTTTCCGCTGATGAAGTACCACGGCCTGTGGACAGAATATCCCGAACGCTTTTATATGATGGCGAGTAACTTTTCGCTGGACGTGCGCGGCTACAACTATCTAAAGGGCTTTCGCACCACCGCCAAGATTTTCAAATCCAAGACGCCCAGCTTAAACAATCAAATCGTCAATGAAACCGGCACGCTGCCGCTCGACACGCAGCTGGAAAACCAGCTGATGGATTTGATGGACTACTGCAGCGATCACAACGTCAACCTCATGTTTGTGCGCGCGCCGCACTTTGTCATCAAAGATACCTATAACCGCGTGAAACGCTCCAACCGGATGGCGGAAATCGTCAACGCGCACGGATTCCATTACTATACTCTTGAAAACGACGCTGTGAACATCGGCATCGACGAAAAGCGGGACTTTTACAACGAAGATCACATGAACGTTTACGGCGCGTTAAAGTTTACCGACTATTTGGCGGATAAACTCGTGAACCGCGAACAGCTGGAGATCGGCACCCTGAACGAGGAGCAAAAAGAAAACTGGAATGATGTGGTGATCGCCACCAACCAACTGTACCGCTACTGCGACGATATGATGCAGCACGGCGACGGCCGCGGCGCGCAGGAGGACGTGGTGACGCTCGCCACGCTGGACAACTACTCCGGCGCAACGATTGAAC
>CAMKOU010000094.1 GCA_946414505.1 uncultured Clostridia bacterium
ACAGCTGCGAGGGCTATATCGCCCGGCTGGTCGCCAAGGGCTACAAGGTCGCCATTTGCGAACAGACCGAGGATCCGAAAGCAGCCAAGGGGCTGGTGAAGCGTGACATCATCCGTGTGATCACGCCCGGCACCGTCATGGAACAAAGCATGTTGGAGGAAGGCAGAAATAACTACATTTGCTGTTTGTTTTCCGTTCAAAAAACCATTGGGCTTTGCTTCTGCGATATTTCCACAGGAGAATTATATGTGACGGAAATCAGCGGCAAGGATGCGCAGAACAGTTTGACGAATCAGTTGGCATCCTACAGCCCGCGCGAGATCTTGATCGGCGGCGACGTCATCAAAATGAAAGCGCTGCCTTCCTTTATCAAAAACAAATTGTCCGCAGGTGTGGAGATGCTCGAGGACATGCGCTTTGACGCCGATCTCTGTGCCCAAACGGTGCTCGACCAATTCGGTGCGGACTATGACGTTGTTAAGGACAAGCCTGTGCTGCTGTGCACGGTCGGCGCATTGATCAACTACCTCAAAGAAACCCAAATGTCCGGCCTGGAGCGCATCCGCCATATCGAGCTCTATGCCGAGGCGCAGTATATGCGCCTTGATTTTAACACCCAGCGCAATCTCGAGCTGACGCAAACCATGCTCACCAAGGACAAGCGCGGCTCGCTGCTGTGGGTGATCGACAAAACCAAAACAGCGATGGGAAAGCGGCTGATGCGTTCGTGGCTGGAACATCCGCTGATGCACATTACCAAAATCAACAACCGGCAGGCGGCGGTAGAAGAGCTGGTGAACGATACTGTTTTACGGCTGGAGCTGACAGAAAACTTGACCGGTATTTTTGATATCGAGCGCCTGATGACCAAAATGGTCTATGGTTCGGCAAACGCGCGCGATTTGCGCTCGCTGTGTGCCGCCATTCAAAACCTGCCCAAGCTCGCGGCGCTGTTGGTGCCGTGTCAAGCCTCGCTCTTAAAACAGATTCTGCAAAACCTCGATTTGCTCGAGGATATCCACGCGCTGATCGACGCCGCGATCGTCGAGTCGCCGCCGTTCACCGTTCGCGAAGGCGGTATGATCCGGCGCGGCTATGATGCAGAGCTGGACGCGGTGGTGTCCGATATGACCAACGCGAAGGATATCTTGGCGCGGATCGAAGCGGAGGAGCGCGAAAAAACCGGCATTCCGAAGCTGCGGGTCGGCTACAACAAGGTGTTCGGCTACTATATCGAGGTCACCAATTCCTATAAATCGCAGGTGCCCGAGGATTACATCCGCAAGCAGACGCTGACCAACTGCGAGCGCTACATCACGCCCGGGTTGAAGGACGTGGAGTCGCGGATCCTCGGCGCCAAGGATCGCAGCGTGGCGATGGAATACGCCATCTTTGACCGCGTGCGCATGACCGTTGCGGAGAATTTGGAGCGGATTTCAAAGACAGCCAAGGCGATTGCCGCGCTGGACGTCATTTCTTCGCTGGCGAACGTCGCTTCCGACAACCGTTATATCCGTCCCGAGGTCAACGCGTCGAGCATCATCCACATCAAGGACGCGCGTCATCCCGTGGTGGAGGTGCTGTTAAAGGACGCGCCGTTTGTTCCCAACGACGTCCACCTCGACAGCAAAGGGGACAGGGTGGCGATCATTACCGGCCCCAACATGGCGGGTAAATCTACGTACATGCGCCAAATCGCGCTGATCGTGCTGCTGGCGCAAATGGGCAGCTTTGTGCCTGCCACTACGGCGCAGATCGGCATTGTCGACAGCATTTTCACCCGTGTCGGCGCATCGGACGACCTCGCCTCCGGTCAATCCACCTTCATGGTGGAAATGAGCGAGGTGGCGCACATCGTCAAATCCGCCACGTCCAAAAGTCTGCTGATCCTCGATGAGATTGGCAGGGGCACCTCGACCTTTGACGGCATGAGCATTGCGCGTGCGGTGTTGGAATTCTGTGCCGATAAAAAGAAGCTCGGCGCCAAAACACTGTTTGCCACGCATTATCACGAGCTGACCGTCATGGAGGAGCTGCTCGACGGCGTAAAGAACTACAATATCGCTGTCAAAAAGCGCGGCGACGATATCACGTTCCTGCGCCGCATCATACCCGGCGGCGCCGATGACAGCTACGGCATCGAGGTGGCGAAGCTCGCAGGCGTGCCGAATTCCATCATCCAGCGCGCCAAGGAGATCCTTGCCGAATTGGAAAGCGGCAAGGGTGAGCGCGTTTCCGTGCCGGCTGACCGGCAGGACAACGATATGCAGCTGTCATTGATGGCGACGGCAGCAAGTCCCGTGGTGGAACGGATCGCCGAAATCGACCTCAACACCCTGACGCCGATCGAAGCCATGAATTTGCTGTACGAACTCAAAAAACTGATTTAAACTACTTTTACATATAGAAAGGCGGTGAGCGTATGGGTGTCATCAATGTACTGGACAAGCACGTTGCGGAGCTGATCGCGGCGGGCGAGGTGGTAGAACGTCCTGCCTCCGTCATCAAAGAGCTGGTGGAAAACGCCATCGACGCAGGTGCCCGGCACATCACCGTTGAAATCAAAAACGGCGGCACCACCTTTATGCGCGTCACCGACGATGGCTGCGGTATCTTAAAAGACGACATCAAGGTTGCCTTTTTGCGCCACGCCACCAGCAAGGTCAAGGAGGAACAAGACCTTGACCGCATTGCCACGCTCGGCTTTCGCGGCGAGGCGCTCGCCTCCATCTCGGCGGTGTCGCGGCTGCAATTAATTACGCGGCACCAGAGTGAGGACATCGGCACGTCTTACCAAATCGACGGCGGTGAGGAACAGAGTATGGACGACGCCGGCTGTCCCGCAGGCACGACCTTTGTCATCCGCGACTTGTTTTACAACATCCCCGCACGCGCCAAGTTCCTCAAAAAAGATGTGTCCGAGGGCAACGCCGTGGCAAATATCATCGACAAAACGGCGCTGTCCCACCCCGAAATCGCCTTTACCTTTATACGTGACGGCAAACAGGCGCTGAAAACCGCCGGCGACGGCAAGCTGCTGTCTGCGATCTACGCCGTGTTCGGCAGGGACTTTGCGGGCGGCTTGATACCCGTGGACTATCAGCTCGACGCGATCCACGTCAGCGGCTACGTGTGCAAGCCTGTCCATGCGCGTCCCAACCGCAACATGCAAAACTTTTTTATCAACGGCAGATACGTCAAATCCCGCACCGCCATGGTCGCGTTGGAGGAGGCGTTCAAGCACTCGATCATGGTCGGCAAGTTTCCGTCCTGTGTGCTCAATTTAACCCTGCCATATGAGATCATTGACGTCAACGTCCATCCCACCAAAATCGAGGTGCGGTTTATCAATGAGCGTCCCGTGTTCGACGCCATTTATCATGCGGTCAAAACCGCGTTGATGGAACACGACACCAAAACGCAGGTGAATTTTCAGCAGAAAACCGCCCTGCACGACGTGCGGCAGTTTAATCCCTTTCACAATGCCGACGCTGTTTTGCCCAAGCCGCCCGTAAAGCCGGCGCCGCCGCAGGCAAAGCCTGCGTTCAACAGCGCGGAGTGGGATATTCTGGACGCGGCGGAGCAAGCAAAGCCGCAGCGCGTCAGCGACGCGATACAGGACAATCCGTTTGACATTGTGTCCAAGCAGGCGGTATACAACGCCAAAAAGGAAGCGGCATACCGGAAGAGCGGTTTACTTTCCAAGGAAACGCCTGTTGTTGACCAACCCGCCGAAACCACCGCCGCACCGCCTGTGATCCGGGAAACACCCGAGGTGGTGCCGAAGGACAACGCGCAGCCGGTGCTGTTTCAGGCGCCGCAGGACGAGCTGCAATACATCGGCGAGGCGTTTGACACATACATACTGGTCGAACGCAACCACAAGGAGCTGCTGCTGATCGACAAGCACGCCGCCCACGAACGCATTATTTACGAAAAGCTCAAAGCGGAAAAGGCAGGCGCAGCCGCGCAGGTTTTGTTGCAGCCTGTTACCGTGTCACTCGGCAAGGAGGAGTACAGCGCTGCGGTGCAGCATCTGGACATGTTTCGCGAATGCGCCTTTGATGTGGAGGACTTCGGTAACGCTACGCTGATCGTCCGCAGCGCGCCGCAGTACATCGACGCCGCCGAAATAGCAGACTGTATTGCGGAAATGGCAGATTATATCGCGCAGGGCAAGCAGGATGTTTTTACCGAAAAAATGGATTGGTTTTACCATAATGTCGCCTGCCGCAGCGCGATCAAGGCGGGCAATAAAAATTCTGCGCAGGAGCTGATGGCGATCGTGCAAACACTCGAGGAAAATCCCGCTATCCGTTACTGTCCGCACGGCAGACCGATTACGATTGTGATGAAAAAAAGTGACATTGAACGACAATTCGGCAGGGCGTGATACATTGAACGATTTCATTCCGGTGGTGTCCGTCGTCGGACCCACCGCTTCAGGCAAAACCGGGCTTGCGGTGGCGCTCGCCAAGCACTTTGACGGCGAGGTGATTTCCGCCGATTCCATGCAAATTTACACAGGCATGACCGTTGCCACCGCCAAACCGACAAAAGAAGAACAACAGGGCGTTCCGCACTACTTGATGGACTTTTTACCGCCCGATCAAACCTATTCCGTGGCGCGGTTCGTCGAGGATGCGCACCGCTGCATCGCCGATATTCACGACAGGGGAAAGCTGCCCTTTGTCGTCGGCGGCACGGGGCTGTATGTCGATTCGTTGCTCAACAATATCCGGTTCAGCGAGGAAAACCGCGACGAAGCGTATTCGCAGGCGCTGCGCCTGCAATATCGTGAAAGCGGCGTGGAGCCGTTGCTCGAGCAGCTTTACGCAGTGGATACAGTCGCAGCCGAACGGTTGTCCCGGGAAAAAAATCCCAAGCGCATCATTCGCGCGCTGGAGTTTTATCATACGACCGGCACGACGATCACCGCGCAAATCGAACAGTCCAAAACCGTTCCCAGCCCCTACAGGGCTGTCAAGATCGGATTAAATTATTCCGATCGGGAAAAACTATATGATAGAATCGACCGCCGAGTTGATCTTATGCTGGAGCGAGGCCTAGCAGACGAAGCCGCACAGGTGCTGCGTTCGCCGCTCAGTCACACCTCCTCCATGGCCATCGGCTACAAGGAGCTCGCGCCGTACATTCGCGGCGAAGCGAGCTTAACGGAATGTATTGAAAAGTTAAAGCGCGAAACCCGGCGCTATGCCAAACGTCAGTTGACGTGGTTTCGCCGTGATAAAGAGATACAATGGCTGTATGCAGATACATATGATTCTTTTGAAGAATTATATTCTGCTGCCGTTGCTATCATCAACAAAGGATTACTGTATGGATAAACTCTTATTCAAACGCATATTAGTCGCCGCGCTGACGATTCTCGCTTTGGTGTATGTGACGTATCTTTTGATGAGCGCCAACTTTGACATGTATCCGACGGAAAATGCCGTGCAGGCTACTGTCATGCGTTCCATCAGCACCAACGGCTTCATTCTCCGCGACGAGACCATTATACACAACACCTCCAGCGGCATTTTGTCCTACACGGTGTCCGACGGCGCCGCGGTGGAGGCGAGCAGCGAAATCGCCAAGGTGTTCTCTTCACAGGAGGATGCGATCGCCAACAGCCAGGCGGATATTCTCGAAAAGAAAATCGCTGCGCTGAACGACAGTCAAAACAGCTCGCTGACGGGCACCGTCAGCGTGGACGCCATCAATAACAGCATCAAAAACGATTTGATCAGCTATCTTTCCAACGTCAACCGCTTTAATATCGGCGAGGTCAAAACCGACGCCGACAGGCTGCTCGCTTCCATCAACCAGCGGCAGCTGCTGACGGGAAAAATATCCAATTTTGACGGACAAATCGAAACCCTCACCGCGCAGATGAACGAGCTGCGCAGCGCTTCCGGTCAGAGCAAAGGCGCGATCACCACACCGCGCGCGGGCTATTTTACCGCGCACTGCGACGGCTATGAAAATGCCTATCCGTATGCAAAGCTCGAGGAAATGACGCTCACCGATTTGCATAACCTCAGCAAAGGAACCCTCTCGGGCGACATTGCCGGTAAGATCATCGGCAATGTCAAGTGGTATGTCGCGTGTGAAATCACCATGGATCAGGCTTCCACCCTCTCCACCTATGACGGCGCGCTCACCGTGCTGTTCAGCGAAGCGTCCACCGAGGCGATCCCCGCCACCCTTTTCCGCATTCAGCGTGATGAGGAAAGCGGCGCTGCGCTCGCCGTTTTACAGTGCGATTACATGGACACCGGTCTTTTGCAGGCAAGGCAGGAGCCGGTGGAGATCGGCATGGGCAGCTTTTCGGGACTGCGCGTCAGCAAGCACGCCATTCACGATGATTACATCACCAAAACTTCCTATGACGACAACAACAAGCCGCACAAGGAGCAGCAAAAGGTGCAGGGCGTGTATGTTCTCTACGGCAGCGAGGTGCAGTTTAAGCAAATTGCCATCGCGTATTCCACCAAGGATTATGTCATTTGCGACCCCAACCCCGAGGAAGGCGCGTTGTTTAACGGCGAAACCATCGCCCTCTATGATAAAGTCATTGTAAAAGGAGATGATTTGTATGACGGAAAGGTCATTTCATGATGTGGAATACAATTACCGGCAAATCAACGAGCAAATCGCCGAGGCTGCGCTGAAAAGCGGCAGAACGCGCGAGGATATCACTTTTTTGGCAGCCACCAAAACCGTGGACGCCGCCACCATCAACTACGCCGTTTCGCTCGGACTGGATCACATCGGCGAAAACAGGGTGCAGGAGCTGCTGTCCAAATACGAGGACTATGATTTGGCACACTGCTCGCTGCAATTCATCGGCCATCTGCAAACCAACAAGGTGCGGCAGATCGTGGACAAGGTGGATTTGATCCAGTCGGTCGATTCCCTCAAGCTCGCCCGTGAAATTTCCGCCCAATCGCTCAAACGCGACAAGGTTACCGACATTTTGGTGGAGGTCAACATCGGCAGAGAGGAAAACAAATCCGGTGTGTTTGCCGAAAATTTGGAAGAGCTTTTGTGTCAAATCGCGCTTTTGGAGGGCGTTTCGGTCAAAGGATTAATGACAATTCCTCCGATTTGTGAAAATAAACACAAAATTTCAAAATATTTTTATAATATGCACAAGTTATT
>CAMKOU010000095.1 GCA_946414505.1 uncultured Clostridia bacterium
AATCACATATATTGATGTGGTACCATTTGGTATGCGCATCAATATATGTGATTCGTTCGTTTTCCATTGCTTCACTTCCCATAGAAATTCCATCGTCTATTTTAGCACAAACTCCGTGGAGTGTCAACAAATGTGTCATTTATCCTTGACTTTCACACCACTGTAGTGGTAGAATAGTACACGATATAAAATATGGAGGTATTGAAATGCATTCAACCAAAAAAACCATCTGCGTTGCCGTTGCGTTGCTGCTCGCGCTTTCGTGCGTGCTGTTCAGCGGCTGCGGCGCCAAAACCGATATCAAAGGCATCAACACCCAAAAAGCCACCGAAAAGGCGACCGAAGCCGCCACTGCTGCCAAGCAGGCAGCGCCTGCCACCTTGGATGAGTCGGCTTACAAAAAGCCCTACACCGGCAGCTCCAAAACCGTCGAGATCGACGTCAAGGACTACGGCAAGATCACCGCAGAGCTCGACGACACCTATGCGCCGATCACCGTGAAAAACTTTTTGAATCTGGTCAACGAGGGCTTTTACGACGGCCTGACCTTCCACCGCATCATCAAGGGCTTTATGATCCAGGGAGGCGACCCGCTGGGCACCGGCATGGGCGGCAACGACGTTAAAATCAAGGGTGAGTTTTCCTCCAACGGCGTGGAAAATCCCCTCAAGCACACCCGCGGCGTGATTTCCATGGCGCGCTCCAACGACCCCGACAGCGCCAGCTCGCAGTTCTTTATCATGCACCAGGACTCCCCGCACCTCGACGGTGACTACGCGGCGTTCGGCAAGGTGACCTCGGGCATGGAGGTCGTGGACAAGATCGCTACGAGCGTGAAAACGGAGGACGCCAACGGCACCGTGCTCGCCGCCAACCAACCCGTTATCAATTCCATCAAAATCGTAGAATAATTCAAAGGGGCTGGCTCAAAACTCATTTTATGAGTAAGAGCCAAGCCCCTGTTTCTATCTCATTGTATCATCGTAGTGCTTTGTTTCATCTAAATCTTTACTTTTGACAACGATTGTAGGGGCGAACCCATGTGTTCGCCCGAGCCGCGTTTTCCTATCAAACCGATTCTGCCACGAAAACAAATGGTTTCCTATCCCGGGCGCACACGCGGGTGCGCCCCTACACAATAAATGTAATGTAAAGTTTTAGTCGAAACAAAGTAGTAGGGGCGAGCAGTGCTCGCCCGCAGATAGGGAACCACTGTTTTCCTATACAAAATCGGTTGAATAGGACAGCGCGGCGCAGCGGGCGAGCGATGCTCGCCCCTACAACCTTGTTTCATCCATCATTTTGAGATTTGGGTTGACTTTTGTGTTATCCCCTTTCAGTGCAAGATGTATGTGTGCTTTTCAAAAGAGCGACAGCAAAAGTATGGCGCATTCAACTCTTCACTCTCCACGCTCCACTCTCATTTAAAACCGCATGGTCAGGGAAATGCGTTTTTTGTCCGCGTCCACCGACAAGATCTTTACGTTGACGATGTCGCCGACCTTGAGCACCTCGGACGGGTGCTTGATGTATTTGTTGCAGATTTGCGAGATGTGCACCAAGCCGTCCTGGTGGACGCCGATGTCCACGAAGGCGCCGAAGTCGATGACGTTGCGCACGGTGCCCTTCAGCTCCATGCCCTCCTTCAAGTCCTTGATGTCAAGCACGTCGCTGCGCAGCATGGGCGCCGGCATTTCGTCGCGCGGGTCGCGGCCGGGCTTGCTGAGCTCCTTGACGATATCGTCGAGCGTCGGCAAGCCGATTTCCAGTTGTTCGGCGAGCGTTTTGGTGCCTGCCGCCTTGACGCGGGAGGGCAGGTCGGCGAATTTCGCCGCTTTTATTTCTTTATCCGAATAATCGACCAGTTTCAACAGCGCCTTGGCACTTTTGTAGCTTTCGGGGTGCACGCCTGTGTTGTCAAGCGGATTGGCGCTTTCGGGCACGCGCAGGAAGCCGGCGCACTGCTCAAACGCCTTGGGTCCCAGCTTCGGGACCTTTTTTAATTCCGCACGGGAATGAAACGCGCCGTTTTCCTCGCGGTAGGCGACGATATTTTTACATACGGTCGCATTCAACCCCGACACACGTGCCAACAGCGCCGGCGAAGCGGTATTCAGATCCGCGCCGACCGAGTTGACGCAGTCCTCGACCACGCCGTCGAGGGTCTCGCCCAGCCGCTTTTGCGGCATGTCGTGCTGATACTGCCCCACGCCGATCGCCTTCGGCTCGATTTTCACCAGCTCGGCAAGCGGATCCTGCAAGCGGCGCGCGATGGACGCGGCGCTGCGCAGGGTCAAGTCCAGCTCGGGCAGCTCGGCGGCGGCAAGCTTGGACGCGGAATACACCGACGCGCCTGCCTCGCTGACGACCATATAATACACCGTGCGGTCGAGCTCCTTGAGCACGTCGGCGGTAAACATCTCGGTTTCCTTGCTCGCGGTGCCGTTGCCGATGGAAATGATATCGACGTGATGCTTTTGGATCAGGCGTTTCAGCGTCTGCTTCGACTCGGCAATCTTGCGCTCGGAATGGGTGGGATAGATGACGGCGGTGTCGAGCACCTTGCCCGTCGCGTCCACCACGGCGACCTTGCAGCCCGTGCGGTAACCGGGGTCGAGACCGAGGACGGTTTTGCCCTTGACAGGCGGCTGCATGAGCAATTGCTTTAAGTTCGTCGCAAACACCTGCATGGCGTTTTCGGCGGCGGCGTCCGTCAGCTCGGCGCGGATCTCGCGCTCCAGCGACGGAAAGATCAGGCGGCGGTACGCATCCTCGCCTGCCGCGCGCAGCAGGTCGCTGCACAGCGGATTGGTGTTTTTGTCGAGCAGTCGGAAAATGACAGAGAGCGGCTGTTCGTCCGGAACGGTCAGGCTGACCTTTAAAAAGCCCTCCTTTTCGCCGCGGTTGACGGCGAGCACGCGGTGCCCCGCGATTTTTTTAACCGGCTCGCTGTATTCGTAATACATGGCGTAGACGCTGTCCTTGTCGGGATCGGCAGCAACGGAGGTCAGCACGCCCTCCTTTTGCGCGATGGTGCGCAGGCGCTTGCGGATCTCGGCGCTGTCCGACACCTGCTCGGCGATGATATCCATCGCGCCCTGCAAGGCTTCGTCGGCCGTTGCCACGCCTTTTTCCTCGCTGACAAATCCCTGCGCGTACTGCGACGGCGAAAAGCCCTTTTCCTGCCGGATGACCGCCAGCGCCAGCGGCTCCAAGCCGCGCTCCTTGGCAACGCTCGCGCGCGTTTTGCGCTTGGGACGGAACGGACGGTACACGTCCTCCAGCTCGCTGAGGGTCTGCGCCTTATCGAGTGCGGCGGCGACCTCGTCCGTCAGCTTTTCCTGCGCATCGATCAGCGCGCGGATCTCCTCGCGGCGCTTGTCGAGCGAGCGCAGATAGGTCAGCTTGTCGCTGAACGCGCGGATCAGCTGGTCGTCCATCGAGCCGTGCATTTCCTTGCGGTAGCGCGCGATAAACGGGATGGTGTTGCCGTCGTCGAGCAGCGCGATGATGTTGGCGGCGTATGCCTCCTTGATGTCCAATTCCTGTGCTAATACTTTTGCGTAATCCATACAATCTCCATTTCAGAAAAAAAGGGCTATCCGCGACAGCCCTTTTTGCTTTATTATATTGTGTTTCAGCTGCGGATTGACAGTCCGTGTGGGTGTCAATCCCGCGTCGTAAACGACGTGGAAAGGGAGACCGCGAGGGTCTCCCCTACGAAATAACACTATCGTTTCAGAGTTAACAAGGTACTACGAAGTATATGTTCGGTGCTTTCCGCTTTTATTCGTACAGCGGGTACTTTTTGCAGATAGCTTCCACGCCCGCGCGGACGGTTTCCTTGCTGTTTTCATAATCGTTGAGTACCATGACGATATACGCGGCGATTTTGTCCATGTCCTCTTCGTTGAGGCCGCGTGTCGTCACCGCTGCGGTGCCGATACGCACGCCGCTGGTGACAAACGGAGAACGCGGTTCACCGGGAATGGTGTTTTTGTTGACGGTGATGTAGCAGTCGTCCAAACGCGCCTCCAGCTCCTTGCCGGTGACGTCGGAATCGCGCAGGTCGAGCAGCAGCACGTGGTTGTCGGTGCCGCCCGAAACGAGCTTGCAGCCGCGCTTCATCAAACCGTCCGCCAGCGCTTTGCAGTTGCTGACAATCTTTTTGCCGTATTCCTTAAACTCGGGCTTGAGCGCTTCGCCAAAGCAGACCGCCTTTGCCGCGATGGTGTGCATCAGCGGACCGCCCTGTGTACCGGGGAAAATGGCCTTGTCAATCGCCTTGGCAAACTCCTCGCGGCACAAAATCATGCCGCCTCTGGGTCCGCGCAGGGTTTTGTGCGTGGTGGTGGTGACAAACTCACAGTAGGGCACGGGATTGGGATGCACGCCTGCTGCCACCAAACCGGCGATATGCGCCATATCCACCATCAAGTAGGCGCCGACCGCGTCGGCGATTTCGCGCAGACGCGCAAAGTCGATGATACGGGGATACGCCGAAGCACCCGCAACGATCAGCTTGGGCTGACATTCCTTGGCGATTTCCATCACCTTGTCGTAGTCGATGCGGTGGGTCTCGCTGTCCACGCCGTAGGGCACGAAGTTGAAATACTTGCCGGACATGTTCACGGGCGAGCCGTGGGTCAGGTGACCGCCCTCGTTGAGGTTCATGCCCATCACGGTGTCGCCGGGATTGAGCACGGCAAAATACACCGCCATGTTCGCCTGTGCGCCGGAGTGCGGCTGCACATTGGCGTGTTCGGCGCCAAACAGCTCGCAGGCACGCTGACGGGCGATCTCCTCCACCACGTCCACGCACTGGCAGCCGCCGTAGTAGCGCTTGCCGGGATAGCCCTCGGCGTATTTGTTGGTGAGGTGGCTGCCCATTGCCGCCATCACGGCGGGCGTCACGATGTTTTCACTGGCGATCAGCTCCAAATTTCTGCGCTGACGCTTCAGCTCGCTGTCCATTGCCGCGCCGACGGCAGGATCGTACTCCTTCAAATATTCCAGAGCCGCAATGTTGGTTAATTCACTCATGTTTCCATTCCCCTTTGTACTTGATATTTTGTGCTTACTCTATGATGTATGCTGTAAAATTTGATTCCTTAAACGAATTAAATCATCCATTGTCTCTATTTTACCGGCTTCGTTGCGCAGTGCCGCCGCGCCGCGCATCCCTTTAAAATAGCCGACGACCAACTTGCGCGCCTGCCGCATGGCAATGTATTCGCCCTTGTAGGCGACCATGCTTGCCACATGCTGCACCATGGTGTCGAGCTTTTCCTCCGCGGACGGCACATACAACGGCTCGTCCGGATCATCTAAATAGCGGTTGATCTGTGTAAAAAGCCAGGGATTGCCCAAACTTGCCCTGCCGATCATCACAAAGTCGGCGTGCGTATACGCCAACACCCACGCCGCTTTTTGCGCGCTGTCGATATCGCCGTTGGCGATGACGGGAATGCTCACGCTCTCCTTCACCTGACGAATGATGTCGTAATCGACCGGCGGCTTGTAAAACTGCTGACGGGTCCTGCCGTGCACGGTGACGGCCGCCGCGCCTGCCTGTTCGCAGATCTGCGCGACCTCGACGGCGTTGACGGCGCTATCGTCCCAGCCCTTGCGGATCTTGACGGAGACGGGCACGTCCACCGCTTCGACCACCGCGCGGGTGATCGCGCCGCACAGCTGCGGCTGCTTCATCAGCGCACTGCCGCTGCCGTTGCCGCTGATTTTCGGCGCAGGGCAGCCCATGTTGATGTCGATGGTGTCGGGATGATACGCCATCGCGGACACTGCCGCCTCCGCCATACATGCCGGATCATCGCCGAAAATTTGAATGCCGCAGGGACGCTCACCGCCTGCGACCGCCATCAGCTCCACACTTTTTTTGCTGCCGAAGGACAGCGCCTTGGAGCTGACCATTTCGCTGAAGCAGTAGCCTGCGCCCATGCGCATACACAGCTCGCGGTAGGCGCGGTCGGTCACACCAGCCATCGGCGCCAGCAGCGCCTTGGAGGGCAGCGTCACGCTGCCGATGCTGCCTGCCGTCATTTGCTGCGCGCGGCATTTCTGCCGGCTGCCTTCGTGGACACCAGCATCACCAGCACCACCACCAAGCCGACTGCCACGCACACCCACGAAACGATGCCCGCGATGTTGTCGGTGGTGTAGGCCTTGTTGCTGATAGACTTGTCCATTTTTACATTATTTAGGCCCGTGGCTTCCTCGGCGGACTCCACCAGCTCGTTATATTCGTCGCGAATCGCCTCATAGTCGTCGGGCGGCGTTGTTTCCACATACGCCGGCACCCATTCGGTAGGCGGTTCTGTCGGTTCGGTCGTCGGTTCGGTGTAAACAGTGGTTTCCTCTGTCGGCTGCGTTTCCGCCGTTGCTTCGGTCACCTCGCCGGATTCTCTGTCCGGCGCACTGTATTCGCCGGAGAAGTCATCGAAAAACTCCTGCACATTACTGAGAAAGTCCGACGCGGCGCCGACGCTGCATACGCTGACCGCGGTCAGCAGCAACACCGCTGCCAATACCGATACCCACAGACGTGTCAGTTTTTTCATCATAGCTGTCTTTACCTCGATGAAACGATATTTATCTGTATTATAGCAAATTATGCCGTATATTGCAAGTATTTTTATGGGCAATCCCTATGGCGGTGCCGTTCGGTTTTTTGTGGAAAATGATAGAAACCGGGCGCCGTGAACGGCGCGGTGTTGCCTTATATCACCTTGCTCAAAACCTCTGCCAGACACTCGCCGGCATAGGCCGCCTCGTCCACGGTGTTGGCGTCGGTGCCGATCTCTATCAGCAGCGAACCGTCGCAAATGTACTCATTGTAGGCAAAAAAGCCGAAAATGCCGAAGGCCAGTCCCCCGTTGAAGAGGTTGAAGCCCTTGTGCCACTTTTTTGCCCCGGGCAGGATGGCGGGAACCACAGAGGCCAGCATCAGCGTAAACAGAAGCACCAGAAGGAT
>CAMKOU010000096.1 GCA_946414505.1 uncultured Clostridia bacterium
AAGCCGCGTGTTCCTGTCAAACCGTATCTGCCACGGAAACGAATGGTTTCCTATCCCGGGCGACCAATGGTCGCCCCTACTGCCTTGTTTCATCTAAATCTTTACTTTTGACAACGATTGTAGGGGCGAACCCATGTGTTCGCCCGAGCCGCGTTTTCCTATCAAACCGATTCTGCCACGAAAACAAATGGTTTCCTATCCCGGGCGACCAATGGTCGCCCCTACAGCTGACGACTGATAGCTGACAACTGACGACTGACGGCTGATTTCCTCTTGTGATTTCGCGCCGGATATGCTATAATCAAGCTATCGAAAAAGAACAGGAGAAATGAACATGGCATTTCCTCAGGATAAAATACGGAATTTTAGTATCATCGCGCACATCGACCACGGCAAAAGCACGCTTGCCGACCGCATTTTGGAGCAGACCAACGCGGTATCGGCGCGCGACATGGAGGCGCAGCTGCTCGACGACATGGAGCTGGAGCGCGAGCGCGGCATCACCATCAAGGCACGCGCCGTCAGCGTGATTTACAACGCCGACGACGGCGAGCCGTATTTATTCAACCTCATCGACACCCCCGGTCACGTGGACTTCAACTACGAGGTATCGCGTTCGCTTGCCGCGTGCGAGGGCGCGATCTTGGTGGTGGACGCGTCGCAGGGCATTGAGGCGCAAACCCTTGCCAACACCTATTTGGCGGTGGACAGCGGACTGGAGATCGTGCCGGTCGTCAATAAAATCGACCTTCCGAGCGCCGACCCCGACCGCGTGATCACCGAGATCGAGGACGTCATCGGCATCCCTGCCGAGGATGCGCCCAAGATCTCCGCCAAGGCCGGCATCAATATCCACGCTGTGCTCGAAAAGATCGTCAGCGACATCCCGGCGCCGACGGGCGACACAAACGCGCCGCTGCGCGCGCTGATCTTCGACAGCTACTATGACAGCTACAAGGGTGTCATCATTTATGTGCGCCTCAAGGAAGGACAGATCCACCCCGGCGACGAGTTTAAGCTGATGGCGACGGGCAGTGTGTTCAACTGCGTGGAGTGCGGCCTGATGCACGCCACCCACATGGAAAAAACCGACGGGCTGTACGCCGGCGAGGTCGGCTACATCGCCGGCTCCATCAAAACCCTTGCCGACGCCAAGGTGGGCGACACCGTCACCCTGACCGCTAATCCAGCCGCCGAGCCGCTGCCCGGCTACCGCGAAGCGCAGCCGATGGTGTTCTGCGGCATTTACCCCGTGGACGGCGCCAAATACGGCGATTTGAAGGACGCGCTCGAAAAGCTGCAATTAAACGACGCGGCGCTTTCGTTTGAGCCCGAAACGTCGGTGGCGCTCGGCTTTGGCTTCCGCTGCGGCTTTTTGGGGCTGCTGCACATGGAGATCATCCAGGAGCGGCTCGAGCGCGAATATCTGCTCGACCTCATCACCACCGCGCCGAGCGTGGTGTATAAGATCCACCGCACCGACGGCACCACCCAAAACATCGACAATCCCACCAACTACCCCGACCCTTCGCTGATCCAGTCGGCGGAGGAGCCGGTGACAGACGCGCACATCTACACGCCCAAGGAATATGTGGGCAACATCATGGAGCTGTGCCAGGACAGGCGCGGCACCTTTAAGGACATGCAATACATCGACGCCGACCGCGTGGATCTGCACTACGAGCTGCCGCTCGCAGAGATCATTTACGACTTTTTCGACACGCTGAAAAGCCGCACGCGCGGCTACGCGTCATTTGACTACGAGCTGAAGGGCTATCAGCCCGGCGAGCTGGTGAAGCTCGACATCATGCTCAACGGCGAAACGGTGGACGCGCTCAGCTTTATCATCCACAAGGACAAGGCATATCCGCGCGCGCGCAAAATGGCGGAAAAGCTAAAGGAAAAAATCCCGCGCCAGCTGTTTGAGGTGCCGATCCAGGCGTGTATCGGCGGCAAGATCATCGCGCGTGAAACGGTAAAGGCGATGCGCAAGGACGTGCTTGCCAAGTGCTACGGCGGCGACATCACCCGTAAAAAGAAGCTGCTCGAAAAGCAAAAGGAGGGCAAAAAGCGTATGCGCCAGCTGGGTACCGTGGAGGTGCCGCAGGAGGCGTTTATGGCGGTTCTCAAACTGGATACAGATTAACAATTGCGGTTTACGGCGCAGGGCAGTTTGTCCTGCGCCGTGTATTTGTCCGGTTTTTGCGCATCCTAACCGTAAGGCAGCGCAAAAAATAATTGACGTGCGGGGTGTAACATGGTATAATTTACCCGTTAATCGACAAAAATCGACACGGAGGGATATTGATGACAACAACCGAAACGGTTCAGGTACGCTATTTCAGCGGTTATATCCGCAACTGGAAGCAGCTGTGCGAGACGCTTGCCATCGCGCTGCCGCTCAGCCGCGAGGCACGTGAGGACGCTATCTTAAAGGCTGCCTATCAAAAATGGGGCATGGACATGCCGGCGCACCTGTACGGCGCGTTTGCGTTCGCGCTGTGGGATGACGCGGCGCAAAAGCTGTTTGTCGTGCGCGACCAGGTCGGTCAAAAGCAGATGTTTTACGCCGTGGCGGAGGGTGAGCTGCTCTGCTCGGGCGACATCGACGCGATCGCCCGCGACGCACGCGTGACCAAGCAGCTGAACAAGCGGATGCTGCAGCAGTATTTATTCTACGGCTATCCCATCGGCGAGGAAACCTTTTACGAGGGCATTTATAAATTGCAGCCCGGCCACTATTTGGAGTGGGACGGCAAAACGCTTGAAAATCACCGCTATTTCCGCCCGGTTTTCGAGCCCGACGACAGCAAGACCGCCGACGACTACGCCCGGGAGATCGAGGCGGTCGTCACCGAAATTTTAGAGGAGGAGCGCGCCGACGACGCGCTGCCCTACAAGGAGTCGTTTTTGTCCGGCGGCGTGGATTCGTCCTATTTGCTGGCGGCAAGCGATGCGCAGGCGGCAAACACTGTGGGCTATGCCGAGGCAGGCTTTGACGAGTCCGCGCTGGCAAAGCACACCGCCGACATTTTGGGCAAGGGCTTCCATGTCAAGATGATCACCCCCGAGGAATATTTTGACCGCATCCCCACCACCATGGACAAAATGGGACAGCCGCTGGGCGACGCGTCCGCCGTGGCGTTTTCGCTGGGCTGTGCCGCCGTGCGCGAGCACGCCGAGGTGGTGTATTCGGGCGAGGGCATCGACGAATTTTTCGGCGGCTACAACGCCCACAAGCGCGTGCTGCCGTCCGACTGGACGTATCTCACCTGCTCGCACATCATGTCCGAGGAGGTGGTGCAGAGCTTGATGAAGGACTTTGACACAAGCGTGAAGGCGGTCGACCCCGTTGCCGCGCTGTGGAAAGAGGTGGAGGGACAGGATCCGCTGGCGCAAAAGCTGACCATCGACATCTCGCTGTGGCTGGAGGGCGACATTTACCTCAACACCGACCGCACCAGCACCGCCTGCGGCGTGGAGCTGCACACCCCGTTCAGCGATCTGCGGCTGTTTAACGTGGCGCGGAAAATCCCTGCCGCCTACCAATTCGAGGGCGAGCAAAACAAGATCACCTTCCGCAAGGCGGCAAGCAGCAAGCTGCCGCACGAGGTCGCGTTCCGCAAAAAGGTCGGCTTCCCCGTGCCCGTGCGCCAATGGCTGGCGGATGTGCGCTACAACAAACCCGTCGTGGAAAAGCTGTTCGGCGCCTCGTCGCAGCTGTTTTTCCGCCAAGACGCCCTGCGCGACCTGTGGGATCGCTTTATCGGGGGCGAGTCGCTGCTGTGGAACCGCATATACGCCATTTACGCATTTTTGCTTTGGTATGATTTAAAGTTTTGAGGACACGCTATGAAGATTTTTTCCAAAAAACCGTTCGCGCTGTTGTCGGCAGGCGTTTTGTGCTGCACCATGCTGTGCGCGTGCAACGCCGGCGTCACCACAAGCACCAACGCCTCATCCTCGGCAGTCGGCGCACAAAACAGCGCCGGTTCCCCCGAAGCGTCGGCGGCACATGCCGAAATTCAGGCGATCGTTGACGACTATATCGTTCCGCGCTGGGAGATCATGGACGATCACATGGGCGAAACGCCGCTGCCTGCGGACAACAACTACGAATATATCGCCGACACCGGTAACAAGGGGCTTTGGATCGGCACCAAGGGCTCCTTTCACGACGACCAAGAGGACAAGGTCTGGTATTTCTACGACGAAAATTTCAAGGTCTACTTTATCTACCGCCATATCGACAGCAACGAATTCCGTTACTACATCCACGACGACAAGGTCATCAAGTACACCGTCGGCGCGCTGAAAAACGAACAGGCTTCGTATTACCGCGGCGACAGCAACTTTGACGCCTCATCGGACAACATCGTGCATCAGGCAAATGTTGCCCTGCAAACGGTTGAAAACGTGACCGGCCGGCTTTGGTAACAACCGCATAAAAACGCGAACCCCCGTCTGCACCATGCAGTCGGGGGTGATTTTTTATATATCTATAATATATCTATACCAAAAACAGCTTAAATACCCTGAGCGCGCCGTCCTTCAGGACGCCCAGGCCGAGAAACGTGCCGGACGGGTCCTTCACACGGAAGCGCGTGCCGTCGGGAACCTCCCTGCCGCGCAGGGCAGTGCGGTCGGCGTCCAGCGCCGCGCCGTTGCAAAAGCGCTTTGCCTGCGCCCCGCTGACGGTCAGGGCTTCATACACGGTGAACAGGGTTTCGGTGGGGCGGAGCCTGTCCGCGATGCTGCCCTGCTCTGCTAACGCACGCAGCGCGTCGAGCGTCACACAGTCGCCGAGGGTGTAGCCGCACGCCGCCGTGCGCCGCAAGGCGGTCATGACCGCGCCGACGCCCAGCGCCGCGCCGATATCGTCGATAACGGTGCGCACATAGGTGCCCTTGGAGCAGGCGATATGCAGGGTGCCGCGCTGCGTTGGTTCATCAAAGGCGGCAAGCGTGAGCGCATACACCGTCACGCGGCGCTTTTCCCGCGCGACCTCCCTGCCCTGACGGGCGAGGGCATACAGCCGCTGTCCGTTTTGCTTGACGGCGGAAAACATGGGCGGCACCTGTTCGATGTCGCCGCGAAACCGCGGAAGAACCGCCTCGACCGCCGCCTGTGTGCACCGGCTTTCCGCTTGGGTTTTCACCTGTCCCCAAATGTCGAGGGTGTCGGTGGTGAGCCCTAAGTGAAAGTCCGCGATATAGCTTTTATCGTGGTTGACGATCAGATCCTGCGCCTTGGTCGCATTGCCCAGCAGCACGGGCAGCACGCCCGTGGCGTTTGGGTCAAGCGTGCCGGTGTGACCGGTTTTGCGCTGCCCCGTCAGCTTGCGCACAACGGCGATCACGTCAAAGGAAGTAAAGCCCTGCGGCTTGTCGATGATCAGTACGCCGTTCATACAAAATCCGCCGCCGCGGCGATCAGCTGCGCCCGGGCTTCCTCCAGCGTTCCCCTGACGGTGCAGCCTGCCGCCGCCGAGTGACCGCCGCCGCCAAAGCGCGCGCAAAAGTCGGACGCCTTGACATTGCCGTTGGTGCGCACCGACACCTTAAACTCACCGGGCGTTTTTTCGCGCATGGTAATGCCGATGAGCACGCCCTCGATTTGGCGCGGAATGGAGGACAAGCCCTCCAGCTCGCCGTCGCCCACGCCCACGCGCCGCTGGATGTCGAGCGTGGCGGCGATCACGGCGCATTTGCCGTCCAACGCATATTCGATGGTGTTGTAGATCTCGCGTTCGAGCGCGAGCTTTTTCTTGGTTTTGGTTTCAAACATCACCTTGTTGATGAACACGGTGTCGCAGCCGATATCCATGATATCCGCCGCGATGCGCAGGGTCTCGGCGGTGGTGTTGCTGTAGCGGAAGCAGCCTGTGTCGGTGGAAACACCGGTGTACAGGCAGTTGGCAACGGCACGCGTCCACTGTATATCCATCAGCCGGAACAGCTTGTATAGTATTTCGCAGTTTGCCGCCGCCCTGCCGTCCACCAGCTTCAAGCCCGCCTGCACCTTGTTCGTCATGTGGTGGTCGATGCACAAATCAATGCGCCCCTCATACGCCGCGCGGTTGCTGCCGAGCAGCTTTTCGTCGGCGATATCGACGCTGACGACCGTTTGGGTGTCGAAATCCTGCATCAAAACGTCTTTTTGCAGGAAATCGTAGTCATTTGGCACCGAGGTCGTGATCACCCTTGCTTGTTTCCCCATTTGCTGCAGCACCAGACAGAGCGCGTAGCCGCTGCCCAGCGTGTCGCCGTCGGGGTAGTCGTGGGTGAGGATGTCAAAACAGTCGTGCGTGCGCAAAAACGCAGCGGCTGCCTGCAGTTGTTCAGTCATCGGCTTCCTCCTCGTCGGTGGGGATATCGAGCGCGTTTAAAATGCGGCTGATGTTGGCGCTGTACTCGATGCTGTCGGTCGCCTCAAAAATCAGCTCGGGCACGTGGCGCAGCTTGAGACGATGTCCCAGCTCGCGGCGGATAAAGCCCGACGCGGAGCGCAGCCCCTTCAGCGCTTCCTTGGCGCGGTCGAGCCCCTCGATGGCGCTGACCTTGACGGTGCAGTAGGACAGGTCGTTGGTGACCTCGACGCGCACGATGGACAAAAACGCCCCCGTGACGCGCGGATCCTTCAATTCGCGGAAAATCGCCGTCAGCTCGCGCTTGATATCTTCTGTTGTCCGTTCCAATTTGTGACTTGCCATGTTTGTTCTCCTTAGAGATAGTTGAGTGTGGCAACCCAACATTTCCTTCTGGGCGTAGGGGCGTGCAGTGCACGCCCGCTGTGCCGCGTTTTCGGTTATATCGGAAATGCCCGGTGTCCTGTCTTGGGCGACCAATGGTCGCCCCTACAATTACGCATTACGCATTACGCATTACACATTAATCCCTGTATTCCTCAATGGTATACACCTCAAACATATCGCCTTCCTTGAGGTCGTTGAACTTTTCGAGTCCGATACCGC
>CAMKOU010000097.1 GCA_946414505.1 uncultured Clostridia bacterium
GAGGTGGTCAGCTGCAAAAACTGCTCCAAAAACGGCTCCACGCCGAAGTTGGTCAAAGCGGAACCGAAAAACACGGGCGTGAGTTTTCCCTGCCGCACGGCGTCCAAATCAAACGCGTCGCCGGCGCCGTCCAGCAGCTCGATCTCATCCATAAAGTCCGCGCGCAAATACTGACCCAGCACCTCGTCGAGCGCGGGATCATCCAGCGCGTACTCTTTTTTCTCCACCTCTTTTTGCCCGTTGTTGGCGGTAAAGGCGAGGATCTTTTCGGTATTGCGGTCAAACACGCCCTTAAACTCCTTACCGGAGCCGATCGGCCAGTTGACGGGATAGGTGTTGATGCCGAGGACGTTTTCGATGTCCTCCAGCAAATCAAACGGACTCTGTGCGTCGCGGTCCATCTTATTGATAAAGGTGATGATCGGGATATTGCGCATGACGCAGACCTTAAAGAGCTTGATGGTCTGCTTTTCCACACCCTTGGAGCCGTCGATGACCATGACAGCCGAGTCCGCCGCCATCAGCGTGCGGTAGGTGTCCTCCGAAAAGTCCTCGTGGCCGGGAGTGTCCAGAATATTGATGCAATAGCCGTTGTATTTGAATTGCAGCACCGAGGAGGTGACCGAAATACCTCTTTGCTTTTCGATTTCCATCCAGTCGGACACCGCATGTTTGGCGGTGCGCTTTCCCTTGACGGAGCCGGCAAGGTTGATGGCGCCGCCGTACAACAGCAGTTTTTCGGTCAGCGTGGTTTTACCCGCATCAGGGTGTGAAATAATCGCAAACGTTCTGCGTTTGGCAATTTCTTCCTGTAACGAACTCATACATTCAGTCCTTTATTGTATATTTCCAATTATGTATCATACTATTTTTTGACGGTAAATGTCAACACGAAAGTGTGATTTTTAAAATAAAAACTTACTTTTTTCTTGAATACCGTGCAAATTTTTTCTTTTTCCCCTTCACCCCGGCGTTTTGCGGCACATTGCCCGTTACCAAACAGTTTTTGCCGCTGCCGATCAGGTCGCGCCTGCCGGCGGCAATCAACGCTTTGATGACCTTTTGTTTGTTTTCGGGGATGAAGTATTGCAGCAACGCGCGCTGCTGCTCCTTTTCCGCTTCGGTTTTGGGAACATACACCTTTTCAAGCGTATACGGGTCAAGCTCTGTATAAAACATGGCGGTGGAAATGGTGCCGGGCGTGGGATAAAAGTCCTGCACCTGCTTGGGATGAATCTCCTGTTTTTTGCAGAAAACTGCCAGCTCCACCGCATCCTTGAGTGTGGAACCCGGGTGCGAGCTCATGAGATACGGCACCACATACTGCTCCTTGTGCGCGCCCTTTGTCATGGCGTAAAACTTGTCGCAAAAACGTTTATAAACTTCAATATGCGGTTTCCCCATTTTATCGAGCACTGCCGCCGAACAATGCTCGGGTGCGACGCGCAGCTGACCACTGATATGGTAGCGCACCAGTTCCTCAAAAAACGCGTCGCTCTCGTCCTCCATCAAATAATCAAAGCGGATGCCGCTGCGGATGAATACCTTTTTGATTCCGTCAAGCTGCCGCAGCCTGCGCAGCAGGTTCAAATAGTTCTCATGACTGACCTGCATGTGAGGACAAGGCTTGGGCGCTAAGCATTTTTTACCCTTGCACAGTCCCAGCTTTTTCTGTTTTTCGCAGGAAGGCAAACGGAAATTCGCCGTGGGGCCGCCCACGTCGTTAATGTAGCCCTTAAAGCGCGGATCCTTCAAAAAGCTTTTGGCTTCGCTTAGGACGCTCTCTTCGCTGCGCACGGTCACGGCACGGCCTTGGTGAAACGCTAAGGAGCAAAAATTGCACGCGCCGAAGCAGCCGCGGTTGTGCGTGATGGAAAACTGCACCTCGGCAATGCCGGGCACGCCGCCGTATTGGTCGTAGCATTTGGGGTACCACCGTTCATACGGCAGTGCATACACCCAATCGAGCTGCTTGGTGTTCAGCGGCGGCATCGGCGGATTTTGTATCAGTAACCGTTTGCCGTGCCGCTGGATCAGTGTTTTGCCCCGCACCGCGTCGGCTTCGTCCAGCTCCTTACGCGCCGCGATCGCATAGTCGCGCTTGCTTTCGCACACGCGCTCATAGGACGGCAAATCCACCGCTGACTGCGGCACATAGTCCTCGGTATTGACAGCGTAGCAAATGCCGCGGATATCGTGCAGCGCCTCTACGGTATAGCCCTCGCTGAGCCGCTTGGCGATCTCCACGGTTTGCAGCTCACCCATCCCGTATACGAGAATATCCGCGCCGCTGTCAAACAAGACGGACGGCATGACGCGGTCGTTCCAATAATCATAGTGCGCAAACCGCCGCAGCGAGGCTTCCAGCCCGCCGATGATGATGGGGCTTTCGGGAAAAAGCCGCCGGAGAATACGGCAGTATACCGTCACCGCACGGTCGGGACGCCTGCCGTTTTTGCCGCCTGCTGTGTAGGCGTCGTCGTGCCGCTTGCGTTTGCGGACGGTATAGTGCGCCACCATGCTGTCGATATTGCCTGCCGACACCATAAAACCGAGACGCGGTGTGCCGAACTGTAAAAAATCCCTGTCGGATCTCCAGTCGGGCTGCGCCAAAAAAGCGACCTTGCAGCCGCAATCCTCCAGTACACGCGTGATGATCGCCGCACCAAAGGACGGATGATCCACATAGCTGTCGCCGGAAATATAGACAAAGTCGGGCTGCTGCCAGCCGCGGGCGTGCATTTCCTGTTGTGTCATTGGTAAAAACATGGGAACCTCGTTTTTTGAGTGGTTAGTGGCTAGTGACTAGCCTCTAGCCACTAACCACTAAACTTACTCCGAATTGTTCTGCAAAACATTGCGCCGCTCGAGCCACTCGTTGTAGGTCATCATTACCTCGCGCGGCTTGCTGCCCTGGTGGGGGCCTACGATGCCGAGCTGCTCCATGTCGTCGATCATTCTGCCGGCACGGGCATACCCGACCTTTAAGCGGCGCTGCAGCATGGAGGTAGAGGCTTGCCCCGATTCGATGACAAACTGGATGGCTTCCTCCATTTTAGAATCCACATTGATGTCGCTGCCCTCGTCGGCGTTCTTTTTGCCGTTGCCGATGCCCTCGACCTCGATACGCTTGATGTTTTCCTCGATTTCGGCGTTATACTGTGCCTTGGCGGATTTTTTGATATAGGCGGTCACGCCCTCAATTTCCTCCTCGGAGGCGTAACAGCCCTGCACGCGGATCGGCTTGGGAGCGCCGACAGGTGAAAACAGCATATCGCCGCGGCCGATCAGCTTTTCGCCGCCGCCGACGTCGAGGATCGTGCGCGAATCCATATTGGAGCTGACCTTCAGAGAAATACGGCTGGGAACGTTTGCTTTGATCAAGCCCGTGATCACATTGACGGTCGGGCGCTGGGTGGCGAGGATCAGGTGCATACCTGCCGCGCGCGCCATCTGTGCCAAGCGGCAAATGCTGTCCTCCACCTCGCTGGGCGCCGCCATCATCAGGTCGGCGAGCTCGTCGATCGCAATGACCACACGCGACATTTTTTCCTTGGCAACAGGCAGGCCGTTGATCTCGATCACCGGCTGCACCCACTCGCCCTCCTCGTTTTCCACAGGCGGGTTATTTTTGATATACCGCAAGTTTCTTTCGATCAGTGCGTTGTAGGAATCAATGTCCTTACAATCGTATTCGGAAAATATTTTATAGCGGTTGAGCATTTCATTGACCGCCCAGCCGAGTGCCGCCGCCGCTTTTTTGGCGTCGGAAACGATCGGCACCAACAGGTGCGGAATACCTTTATACTTGGAAAACTCGACCATTTTCGGATCAATGAGCAGCAGCTTGACTTCATCGGGCGTCGCTTTATACAGAATACTGATCAAAATTGAATTGACACAAACCGATTTACCGGAACCGGTGGTACCCGCGATCAGCAAATGCGGCATTTTGGCGATATCGGTCACAACGATCTCGCCCGAAATATCCCTGCCGAGCACGGCGGTCAGCTTGCTTTTCGCGCGGCGGAACTCGTCCGAATCAATCAGTTCGCGCATGGATACCATGCTGACGACCTTGTTCGGCACCTCGATGCCCACGGCTGCCTTGCCGGGGATCGGCGCTTCGATGCGCACGCCGTTGGCGGCGAGGTTGAGAGCAATGTCATCGGACAGGTTGGTGATCTTACTGATTTTGACGCCGGGCGCCGGCTGCAATTCATAGCGCGTCACAGACGGACCGCGACAAATATTGGTGATGTTGGCGTTGACGCCGAAGCTGTTGAGGGTTTCGATCAGCTTGCGCGAATTGGTTTGCAGCTCCTCCATCGCGTTTTGCTCGTTGTGATTATCTGGCAGCTGCAAAAGCTGCACAGGAGGATAGTGATACACTTTTTCGGGCTGCTCTGCATCATGACTGCCGTAACCTGCGCTTTCAAATTCACCGGGCAGCTCCACCTGCTCTGCCTTTTTGCCGCGTCTTTTCGAGATGGTAAAGGGTACGGTTTCCGGATCCGGCTGCTTGGCGTCGCCCGACATACGCTTAGAGCGCTTTTCCTGTGTGATATCGTCGGCAATATGCTCCAATGTAGAGGTCGTGTTGGAACGCGTTGCGCGGTCGATAATATTTTGCAGATCCACTGACAGATCCTTGTCGCGTGCATTGCCGTCGTCGCGCACGGAGATATCGGAATCCACGCCTGCTTTCGCCGTGCTTTTTTTACGGGTTTTCTTCTTTTTGGACGGATCGTCAAGCGGAATATCAATGGCAGTGCCGGCATAACCGTCGCCGTAGTGCAGCGGCACGTCGATGCTGCTGCCGCGGCGGTTTTGCGCCTGCTCTGCATGACGGCGTTCACGGCGGCGCTGCAGCTGCTCTCTGCCTGCCAACCGCGCCCGGCGCACTGCCTTGGCAACATCGTTGACGGACAAATTGGCGAGAATAAAGATGATCGCCGCCAATGCCAACAGACACAGAATCGCGCCCACTACTTCGCCGCACAAATTGGCGAGCGGCCAGCCGAGAATGCCGCCGATGAGACCGCAGCTGAACACAAAATAGGCGCCGCCGTCGGTAGACACCTCGTTAAACGCGTCGAGATACAAATTGCCCAGCGCCGCAAAGAAGTTAATATCCTTGTGCTGTGCGCCGGAGAGTATGTAGACAAAGGCGCCGGCAAAAAGCACGGTCAAAACACACAGTGCCACCTTTGCCGGAAAGTGAGCTATGGCAACCTTTTCCTTTTCATTCATTACGCACAGGTAAATCAGCGCAGCAGGCACTAAAACTATGCCGAAGCCGAACACGCCGATAAACGCCGCGCGGGTATTTGTCCACAGGCTGGCGCCGCGGAATAAGATCATAATAATAAAAACCGCTGCCAACGCCGCATATAAAATAGATCTCACACGCGGACTCAGCCCGCGGCGCGGCGGCGCCTCCACATGCTTGCCGCCGGATCTGCTCGTGGCAGCCGGTTTTCGTTTTGTTTTTGTTTGGGTGTTTCTTCTTTTTTGTGTAGAAGCCAACTGGTTTCATCCTTGTATTACATAGTAGTAGTATATTATAGTCCCTCTCCAAGGACTGCATACCAAACGTATCCTCTATACAATTAATCATTATACTACAAAAGTTAATAACTTTCAATACCGTTATCAGCGGCATTTCCCGACAAAAGCCGGCGTCCGTTGTTTTTGACATACAATCTTTAAAAAGGAGAAAAGCCCTTAGCGGCATTCGTGCACCGTTAAGGGCTTTCCTATGGATGATGATATATGATGCCATCTTTGCTTCGATGACTCCTGTTTATTATCCGTCAGCCGACGGATCCGGCTTCCATCTCAATAATATTCCAAGGCTCGTCTTTTACGACGTCCACGTCAACAAAGCCAACCTTTTGATAGCAGGTGTGCGCAGGCATGTTGTTTTCAAAAACGCCTATTGTTACCTTCTCTGCGCCGAGTATTTCAAAGGCGTATTTTAGCCCTAACCGAAGCATTTTTGTTCCGTAGCCTTTACCTCGCAGGGAGCTGTCAACAATTACCCAGCCGAACCGGATCGTCTTATGATCTCCGTTGATATACCGCATAATAAAATGACCGACGATCCCGTTATCATCAAAAGCCGTCCACGGATAAAAATTGTCCGGTTCTGCGCAGTCACCGTTAGCTGCAAGATATTTTTTATCAATGATTTCTGCTGTGATGGGATAATCGCCGAAGCGTTCTCCGCCCCACATCGTGAATACAGCTTTATCCTGTATCCATTTTGCGATCGTCTGTGCATCACAGCTTTTGTATGGTCTCAGTTTCAGCATGGATCCTACCTACATTCCTTCATATACGACATTTTTATGCATTCTCATACCAATAGCGACAGATTTCTCTCGGTTCTCCCTGATACTCGTCCAATCCTTTGAATGCCAAAACAAATCCGCACTTCTCCATCACTCTTCGCGAAGCAATGTTTTCGGCAAGGCAAACGCCTGCCATTTTTGTCAGTCCGATCCTGTCCATCATAACAGGCAGGAACACCTTGACCGCTTCGGTTGCGTAACCGTGATTGGTGTATTTGGCGCCGATATGAAAACCGATCTCCCAAACGCCGTCGCCAAGCGGAACAGCCTGTACATACCCGATGTTTGTTCCGTCCTTCAGCAGCACCGGATATACCAACGGTCCGTCACAGCCGCCATACTGCGCCATCAAAAACGCAATGGTTTCCGCGGCTTCCTCAACGGTTTCAAACACTTCGTCGGGCACAAAGCGGCGGTTGTCCTCGTCAAGTGAATTTTCGTGAACCGCCTGAGCCATATCGGGCGTGAATTCGGTAATGAATAATCTTTCGGTTTCTAAGTGAATCATACGCTTCTCCTCTCAGTAGTGTACATACATTCTAGTCGGTTCGGGGTCGCTTCCCTGCACCATGCAAAGGAACTCCCAGCCGTATTTTTCATAAAAGCCGGTGTGGT
>CAMKOU010000098.1 GCA_946414505.1 uncultured Clostridia bacterium
GAATAGTAAACAGTATCAAAACGGTATCAACAAGACTTTTGAAGTGTCAAAAAGTCAGTGTTTAAGCCATTTCTTTGACTTCTGTTCTTATTCCCACTCGATCGTGCCCGAGGGCTTCGGGGTGAGGTCGTAGAGAACGCGGTTGACGTTTTCCACCTCGGTGGTGATACGCTGTGTGATGTGCTGCAGCAGCTCGAAGGGAACATTTTCCACGGTGGCGGTCATAGCGTCCTTGGTGTTGACCGCGCGGATGATGACGGGATAGGCAAAGGTGCGCTTGCCGTCCTTTACGCCGACGGACTTAAAGTCGGGAACGGCGGTAAAGTACTGCCAAACCTTGCCCTCTAAGCCGTTTTTCGCAAACTCCTCGCGCAAGATCGCGTCGCTTTCGCGCACAGCCTCCAAACGGTCGCGGGTGATGGCGCCGAGGCAGCGCACGCCCAAGCCGGGGCCTGGGAACGGCTGGCGGTACACCATGCCGTCGGGCAAGCCAAGCGCCTTGCCGACGACGCGTACTTCGTCCTTAAACAGGAATTTCAGCGGCTCTACCAGCTCAAACTGCAAGTCCTCCGGCAAACCGCCCACATTGTGGTGCGCCTTTACGCCGTCGCTTTCGAGGATATCGGGATAGATCGTGCCCTGCGCCAGGAAGTTGATGCCCTCCTGCTTTCTCGCTTCTTCCTCAAACACACGGATAAACTCCGCGCCGATGATTTTTCTTTTTTGTTCCGGCTCGGCAACGCCTGCCAGCTTGTCCAAAAAGCGATCCACCGCGTCGACATATACGAGGTTCGCGTTCATCTGGTTGCGGAACACCTCGATCACCTGCTCAGGCTCTCCTTTTCTGAGCAAGCCGTGGTTGACGTGTACACAAACCAACTGCTGTCCGACTGCCTTGATCAGCAACGCCGCCACGACGGAGCTGTCCACGCCGCCCGACAACGCCAGCAGCACTTTTTTGTCGCCGATCTGTGCCTGCAGCGCCTTGACCTGTTCGTCAATAAACGCGTTGGCAAGCGCTTCGGTGGTGATTCTTTCCATGGTTTCGGGTCTTACATTTCCTTGCATCCTGATTCCTCCTGATTTTTGATAGACCTATTATAGAATATTTGACGGCGAAAATCAAGAGCTTTGCGAAGATAGCGTCGTTTTTTGCGTGGACAAGTCCCGATTTTCGTGCTATACTGTCCACAAATTAACCTAATTTGAATTCGGAAAAATCGAAGGTGGCAAAGTAATCCTTGGGCGTTTCGGCGCGGCGGATCAGCTTGTGGGAGCCGTCCTCGCACAGCAGCACCTCGGCGCTGCGCAGCTTGCCGTTGTAGTTATAGCCCATGGAAAAGCCGTGCGCACCTGCGTCGTGGATATAGAGAATGTCGCCGATGTCGATTTTCGGGAGCATACGGTCGATGGCGAATTTATCGTTATTTTCGCACAGTCCGCCCGTCACGTCGTAAAGGTGGTCGCAGGGCGCGTTTTCCTTGCCGAGCACCGTGATATGGTGGTAGGAGCCGTACATCGCCGGACGCATGAGGTTTGCCGCGCAGGCGTCCAAGCCGATGTACTCCTTATAGATATGCTTTTCGTGGATAGCGGTCGCCACCAGCGCACCAAAGGGCGCGAGCATGTATCTGCCGAGCTCGGTGTAAATCTTCACATCGCCCATACCGGCAGGCACCAAGATCTTTTCAAAGGCACGGCGCACGCCTTCGCCGATCACGGCGATATCATTTTTGCTGTCGGTCGGCTTATAGTCCACACCGACGCCGCCGGAAAGATTGATGAACTGAATATGTACGCCTGTTTTTTTGTGCAGGCGCACCGCCAGTTCAAACAAAATAGCGGCAAGCGCGGGATAATACTCATTGGATACCGTGTTGGAGGCAAGGAACGCGTGAATGCCAAACTCCTCGGCGCCGGCTTCCTTTAGCTCCAGGAAAGCCTTTTCCATTTGTTCCTCGGTCATGCCGTATTTTGACTCGCCGGGGTTGTCCATGACCTGCACCTTGTCCTCGCTCTCACCCAGCTTGAACACGCCGCCGGGATTGTAACGGCAGCAGATGGTTTTGGGCACACCGCACACCTTTTTGATAAATTCCACGTGCGTATAGTCGTCCAGATTGATGTTGGCGCCCAAGGCGTATGCCTTTTGCATATCCTCTACGGGGGTAACGTTGGAGCTGAACATAATGTCGTCGCCGGTGATACCGCACGCTTCGCACAGCTGCAGTTCGGTGTAGGACGAGCAGTCCATGCCGCAGCCTTCCTCCTGCAAGATTTTCATCAGGAAGGGATTCGGCGTCGCTTTCACGGCAAAAAACTCCTTGTATCCCTTGTTCCAGCTGAACGCCTTGTTCAGCGCACGGGCATTTTCACGGATGCCCTTTTCGTCATAGACGTGAAACGGCGTAGGCACATCGCGAATGATGTCCTTTGCCTGCTCCAGCGTCAAAAACGGCTTTTTTTCCACGGTTATTCCTCCTCTGTGATGTATTCCTCGATGACCTCTTTGATATCCTCTACCCCACTGCCGTCCACGGCGGAAAACGGGATCAATTGAATGCCTTCGTAATCCTGCAGCTCGTCGAGCAGTTCGTCGATCCGCTTTTCGTAGGCGGTTTTTTTGAGCTTGTCCTTTTTGGTGAGGACAATGACGAACGGCGCGTTGCTGTTGTAGAGGAACGTCAGCATATCGTAGTCGTCCTTGGTGGGCTTGTGGCGGATGTCGATGATCTGCACGATCAGCTTGATGTTGCGCTGCACCGACAAATATCCCTCGACCAAAGCTGCCCAACGCTCCTTTTCCGCCTTGGATACCTTGGCATATCCGTAGCCCGGCAGGTCAACCAGGCGAAAGTCGCGGAGCTTATAAAAATTGATAGTCGCGGTTTTACCCGGCTGGGCGCTGACGCGCGCCAACGCCTTACGCTGCACCAGCTTGTTGATCAGCGAGGACTTGCCAACGTTGGAATGCCCCGAAAACACGATCTCGGGCAGCGTCGACTCCGGCAGCTGGCTGACGGTGCCGGCAGCAAATTCAAAGCTCACTTCATTAAAATTCATAGGCACCTCTTATTGCGCGGTTGCGCGGTGAATGACGTCTGTAAAATTCTCTACGGGAATAAAATTGATTTTTTCTTTGATCACGCGGTCAAACTCGCTGATATCACGTTCGTTTTGCTTGGGGATGAACACGGTGTCGATGCCGTATTTGTACGCCGCCATGCTCTTTTCCTTGAGCCCTCCGATCGCGAGCACCTTGCCGCGCAGGGTGATCTCGCCTGTCATCGCGACGTCGTGGCGTACAGGCTTGTCCGACAGCGCAGAATAAATGGCAGTTGCCATGGTGATGCCTGCCGACGGACCGTCCTTGGGCACAGCACCCTCCGGCGCGTGGATATGGATATCCTTGTTTTTATAGAAATCGCCGTCGATACCTAATGCCTTGGCGTGGCTGCGGATGCAGGTGATGGCTGCCTTGGCGCTTTCCTGCATGACGTCGCCGAGCGAGCCGGTGAGCACGAGCTTGCCCGTGCCCTCCATCACGGCGACTTCGATCGGCAGCAGTTCGCCGCCGACGGACGTCCATGCCAAGCCGTTGCAAACGCCGATCTCGTCCTTTTTGGAGAGCTGGTCAGGCAGGAACTTTTTGTTGCCTAGCAGCGTCTCCACCATTTTATCGTCGATTTTAAAGGTTTCGGCTTCGCCGTCGAGCTTTTTGACGGCGCATTTGCGCAGGAGCGACGCGATCTCGCGCTCCAAAGTCCGCACGCCGGATTCGCGGGTGTAGTAGTCAATCAAGGCGTAGATCGCCTTTTGCGTGAATTTGATCTCCTTCGCGGTAAAGCCGCAAAGCTCCAGCTGCTTGGGGATCAGGTGTTTTTTGGCGATGTGAAACTTTTCCTCGCGCGTATAGCTGTTGATCTCGATGATCTCCATACGGTCGCGCAGCGGCGCCGGGATCAGCGACAAGTCGTTCGCCGTGGTAATAAACATCACGTTGGACAGATCGAACGGCACATCTATGTAATGATCGACAAACTTGTTGTTTTGCTCGGTGTCGAGCACCTCGAGCAGCGCCGAGGTCGGGTCGCCGCGGTAGTCGTTCGCCATTTTGTCGATTTCATCGAGGATCAAAAGCGGATTATTGGAGCCGGCGTTTTGCACCGCGGTCATGATCCTGCCGGGAATGGAGCCGATGTAGGTGCGGCGGTGACCGCGGATCTCGGCTTCATCCTTGACGCCGCCGAGGGCGATACGCTGGCTGTTTCTGCCGATTGCCTTGGCGATGGACTGCGCGATGGAGGTTTTTCCCACACCGGGCGGTCCCACCAGACACAGCACCTGTCCCTTTTGTTTGTTGCTGAGCTTGCGCACGGCAAGCTGCTCCACGATCCTGCCCTTGACCTTTTCGAGTCCGTAGTGGCTTTTGTCCAGCTCCTTGCGGATCTTGGACAGCACGATCTTATCCTCGGTGGCGGTATGCCACGGCAAATCGAGCACGGTGTCGAGATAGGTGCGGATGACCGACGCTTCCTGGCTGCCAAAGGGCATTTTCATCAGCTTACGGCACTCTTTAAACAGCGCCTCCTCGGTTTTTTCGTCGAGATGCAGCTTTTCGATTTGATCGGCATAATCCTCCGCATCGGCGGACGGATCGTCGTCCTCGCCGAGCTGTTCCTCAATGGCGCGTTTTTGTTCGCGCAGGAAATACAGCTGTTGGTTTTCGTCGATGCGACTTTTTGCTTTTAACTCAATTTCGCGTTCGAGCTTACTGATATAGGTTTCATCCACCAGCACGTCCAGCACCGTGGAAAGGCGCTCGGAGGGATGAAAAATCTCCAAAATGCTCTGCTTGGTGACATAGTCCAAATAGATGGTGGACGCGATGTAGTCCGCCAGTTCACCGGGATATTTGCACAGCGCGACCTTGAAGATAATGTCCGGCGGCATTTTGGCGGTGACGTTTAAGTACTGTTCAAATTGATTTTTGACCGAGCGGATCATAGCGGCATCCTCGGCGGTCAACGGCATTTTTTGCTCCGCGACCGGTGAAATCTCTGCCATCATAATTTTGCTGTCAAAAACCGGCGCAACCGCCTTTGCACGATATTTGCCCTCGAGCACCACGCGGGTGACGTCGTCGGGCTGCTTGAGCACCTGCACGATTTTTGCCACTATACCCACTGTGTATAAATCTATCAGCTGCGGCTCATTTTGTGTGGGATCCTTTTGTGCGGAAAGAAAAATCAGCTGATCCTCCCGCATGGCGCGGTTGATGGCGGAAATGCTGTGCTTGCGTCCCACGTCAAAATGGATGACCGCTTTGGGAAACACCACCATTCCCCGCAACGGGAGAACGGGCAGGGTCATCGTATTGGTTTCATAAACTTCCATTGTTTTTCCTTTCGGGGTAATATAAAAGCAGGCGACGCTGCGCAGCGGCATAGGCTGTTACGCAGGATCGCCTGAAAACTGACAAAATGATGACACTAAGAAGCAGAGCTGCGCTTGGTGCGCTTGCCGGACTCCTTCTTTGAGAGCTTCAGCGGAAAAGACGCCTTTTCCTTGCGACGGGTTATCTGCGGCGCAGCGCCGTCGGTGACCACCTCTTTGGTAATAATGATTTTTTCAATCGAGGTGTCCGACGGTGTTTCGTACATCAAATCCATCAAAATACCTTCCATAATACCGCGCAAGCCTCTGGCGCCCGTGCGCTGCTCCTGCGCTTTTTCGGCAATTGCCTTGAGCGCCTCATCCTCAAAGTAGAGCTCCACATCGTCGAGTTCAAACAGCCGTTTATACTGCGAAACAATAGAATTTTTGGGAACCGTGAGAATGTTAATAAGCGCGTCCGTATCCAATCCGCTGAGCGCCGTAATGACGGGCAATCTGCCGATCAACTCGGGAATGATGCCGAATTTCACCAAATCGTGCGCCGTGACGTCCTTCATCCAGTCGGTGGCATCGAGCTGTGCCTTGGATTGTATCAGCGATTCAAAGCCGATCACAGAGTTGCCCTTGCGCTTCTCGACGATCTGTTCCAAACCGTCGAACGCGCCGCCGCAGATAAACAGGATGTTTTTGGTGTCGATTTGCAGGAATTCCTGCTGCGGATGCTTTCTGCCGCCCTGCGGGGGTACATTGGCAACCGTGCCTTCCACGATTTTCAGCAGCGCCTGTTGCACGCCCTCGCCGCTGACGTCGCGGGTGATGGAGGGATTTTCGGATTTGCGCGCAATTTTATCAATTTCGTCAATATAGATGATACCGCGCTCGGCGCGATCAATGTCAAAATCAGCAGCCTGAATGAGCTTGAGCAGAATGTTTTCCACATCCTCGCCCACATAGCCCGCCTCCGTCAGCGTGGTGGCGTCCGCAATGGCAAAGGGCACGTCGAGCGCCTTTGCCAGCGTTTGTGCCAGCAGGGTCTTACCCACGCCGGTCGGACCGAGCAGCAGTACGTTGCTTTTGGCAAAGTCGATGTTGTCGTCCTGTGCAAAGGCGCGCTTGTAGTGGTTGTACACTGCGACACTGAGCGTCACCTTGGCGCTGTCCTGACCGATCACATATTCGTCGAGAATCGCTTTGATTTCCTTTGGCTTTAAAAGCTCGTCAAGTGACGCGTCGGGCACTTCGGGAGCCGGCTTGTTTTTGCCCAAATGGCTGCGCTCTACCTCACCCGACTGTTCCAGTATATTCATGCACAAATCGACACAGCGATCGCAGATATACGCGCCGTTGCCGGCTATCATACGCAAAACCATATCCTGTGGCTTGCCGCAAAAGGAACAGTAGATCTCCTTGTCGTTGTTTTTAGTAGCCATAAGTGTTCACCTTATCTTTTATCA
>CAMKOU010000099.1 GCA_946414505.1 uncultured Clostridia bacterium
GCATACGACCGTTTACGCCCTGCGCGTCAAGTGTACCGCGGACAATGTGGTAACGAACACCGGGGAGATCCTTGACACGGCCGCCGCGGATCAGCACCACGCTGTGCTCCTGCAGGTTGTGGCCGACGCCGGGGATGTAGGAACTGACTTCAATACCGTTTGAAAGTCTGACTCTGGCAATTTTTCTCAGCGCGGAGTTAGGCTTTTTCGGGGTCGCTGTCTTAACAGCAGTGCAGACACCTCTTTTTTGCGGGGAGTTCTGGTCGATGGCGACTCTCTTTTTGGAGTTCCAGCCCTTCAACAGTGCAGGCGCTTTTGCCTTCTTCTCAGAAACCTCTCTGCCCTTGCGTACCAACTGGTTAAATGTAGGCATGTTTTTCCTCCTTTCAGCAGTATTAGAATTGATAAGCCGGGTGACACGGCATGTCCTGCCCTCTACCTATAAAAGGGCGCACGTATGCCATGTTCACTCCTGCCTATTATACCGCACAGACAGTGGATTGTCAAGCGTTTTTTTGGGGAATTTCGGCAGTTGTCAGCCGTTGTCAGTTGTCAGTCGTCAGCTGTCAGTCGTCAGCCGTAGGGGAGACCCTCGCGGTCTCCCGTTCCACGTCGTATACGACATGGAATTGACAGCCGCAAGGGCTGTCACTACGACAGGACGGTTAACGTTGTTGTGCGTTTCGTAGGGTGTCGGCTTAAAACGTTCGACTGACAGCTGACAGCTGAAAAAAAGAGCGCCCAAAATGAGCGCTCTTTTTTGCAAAATCAGTCGTCGATCGCGGAATCCGTTTCTTTTTCCAAGATTGCGCCGCTGACGGCGTCGATGGTATAATCATATTCCTGATTATCCTTGGTGAATTCGATTTCATACACAGCCATGCCGTCATCAAAGTCGGAATGTACACTTGTAAAGTTGACTTGATTCAGTGTAAAGCCTGCGTCGGCTACGGCGATGCCCTTTGCCTCGTCCTCGGTAATAGTGGCGGCAGCGGTCGTTGTGACGGCGGTCGTGGTTTCGGCTTGGGTGAGTGCCGCGGTTTGTGCCTGCGTGGGTGCGGCGGTTTGTGCCTGCGTGGTGCTTTGCGTGGGTGCGGTGCTTTCCTTTGCTGCGTTCGAGCAGCCGGCAAAGGCGGCTGTCAGCAGGGCAGCAGTGAGAATGGCAAGTATTTTTTTCATGAAGGATTCCCCTTTCAATTAATATGGCGTTTTAACGGATAACCTCCTTGCCGCCCATATACGGTCTGAGTGCGACAGGAATGTTGATGCTGCCGTCGGCGTTCAGATTGTTTTCGAGAAATGCGATCAACATGCGCGGCGGTGCAACAACGGTGTTGTTGAGGGTGTGCGCAAAGTATTTATTCTTACCCTCGCTGACGCGGATCTTCAAACGGCGCGCCTGTGCGTCGCCGAGGTTGGAGCAGGAGCCGACCTCAAAGTACTTTTGCTGGCGGGGCGACCATGCCTCCACATCGAGGGAGCGTACCTTTAAGTCCGCCAGGTCGCCGGAGCAGCATTCGAGCGTGCGCACCGGGATCTCCATCGAGCGGAACAGGTCAACCGTGTTTTGCCACAGCTTGTCGAACCACATCTTGCTTTCCTCGGGCTTGCAGACGACGATCATTTCCTGCTTTTCAAACTGATGGATGCGGTATACGCCGCGCTCCTCAATGCCGTGGGCGCCTTTTTCCTTGCGGAAGCAGGGAGAATAGCTGGTGAGGGTGTAGGGCAGCTGCTCGGCAGGGTTGATGGTGTCGATAAACTTGCCGATCATCGAGTGCTCGCTGGTGCCGATGAGATACAGATCCTCGCCCTCGATTTTATACATCATAGAATCCATTTCGGCAAAGCTCATCACGCCCGTGACGACGTTGCTGCGGATCATGAACGGCGGCACGCAGTAGGTGAAGCCGCGGTCGATCATGAAGTCGCGCGCGTAGGAGATCACGGCGCTGTGCAGGCGCGCAATGTCGCCCATCAAATAATAGAAGCCGTTGCCTGCCACCTTGCGCGCGGCGTCGAGGTCGATGCCGTTGAGCTTTTCCATGATATCGGTGTGGTAGGGCACCTCAAAGTCGGGGGTGACCGGCTCGCCGAAGCGTTCGATTTCCACATTTTCGCTGTCGTCCTTACCAATCGGTACGGACGGGTCGATGATCTGCGGGATCTGCATCATGATTTGGGTGACCTTTTCGTTCAGCTCGGTTTCCTGCGCTTCCAGCGCGGCGAGCTGCTCCGCCTGACGGTTCACCTCCGCCTTGCAGTCCTCCGCCTGCTGCGCCAGCTCCTGACGGCGCGCTTCGTCCTTTTCGCGCTTGCTCATGCCGACCAGCTTGCCGATCTCCTTGGAGATCTTGTTGCGGTTGGCGCGCAGATCATCCGCCTGCTGCTTCACCGCGCGGCTTTTGGCGTCCAGCGCAATGACCTCGTCCACCAGCGGCAGCTTGCTGTCCTGAAACTTTCTTTTAATGTTTTCCTTGACCGCGTCGGGGTTTTCACGTAAAAATTTAATGTCGATCATCTTGATTGCTCCTAACTCAATTTATTGGATAGCTCGGTGAGTTCTTCATCCGAGTAAAATTCGATTTGCAGGATGCCGCCCTGCTTGCCCTTCAATTTGTTGACGCTGATTTTTCGCCCTAAGGCAGAGGTCAGCGTCAGCTCCACTTCCTTGTAAAAGTTGGGCTTGGGGGTGTTGTCCTGTGGCTTCGGCTTGACCTCGGCGGTCAGCTTTTTGCACAGCTTTTCGGTTTGACGCACGGACAAATCGTTTTTGATGATTTGGTCGCACACGTTTTGCATGATCTCTTCGCTCGGCAAGGTCAGCAGGGCGCGCGCGTGTCCGGCGGAGATCTTGTTTTCCTTTAGACAGTCCGCCACGGACGGCGGCAGCTTTAACAGCCGCAGGGCGTTGGCGACGGCGGGGCGCGATTTGCCGACGGACTTGGCGACCTCCTCCTGTGTGAAGCCGTGCTCGTTCATCAGCACGGCGTATCCCTGCGCTTCTTCCAGCGGCGTTAAGTCTTCGCGCTGTAAATTTTCGATCAGCGCCAGCTCCATCGTTTCGGCCTCGCTCAGCTCGCGGATGATGACGGGTACCTCGGTCAGCCCTGCCATGCGCGATGCGCGGTAGCGCCGTTCGCCGGCGACGATCTCATAGCCGCCGAGCGGCAGCGGCCGCACCAAAATCGGCTGCAACAGACCGTGCTTTGTGATGCTGTCCGCCAAATCACTCAGCGCCGCTTCGTCAAATTCCTTGCGCGGCTGGGAGCGGTTGGGTTCAATCTCCGATATTTTGATTTTGACCGCGCCGCCGCTGTCCTCGTTGTCGTTTTCAATGAATATGGCGTTGAGTCCCTTGCCGAGACCGCCCAGTTTTTTTGCCATCAGCGACGCTCCTTTGCAATGATTTCTTTTGCCAGCTCGGTGTAGGCAAGGCTGCCCTTGCAGCTTTTGTCGTAGTAGATGACGGGCATACCGAAGCTCGGCGCCTCCGACAGGCGCACGCCGCGGTTGATCACGGTGCTGAACACCTTGCCGGGAAAGAAGCGCTTGACCTCGCCCACCACCTGCTGCGTCAGGTTGAGTCTGCCGTCATACATGGTCAGCAGCACGCCCTCCAGCTCGATCGAGTAGTTGTACTGCCGTTTGATGCGCCGCACGGTGCTCATCAGCTGTGACAAGCCCTCCAGCGCGTAGTACTCGCACTGGATCGGCACGATAAAGCTGTCCGCCAGCGTCAGCGCATTTGCTGTGATCAAGCCCAGCGAAGGCGGACAGTCGATGATAATGTAGTCGTAGTATTGCTTGATGGGCAGCACGGCATTTTTTAACAGCGCCTCGCGGTGCGGCTTTTCCGCAATTTCCAGCTCCGCCGCCGCCAAATTGATGGTGGAGGGCAGCACATGCAAATTTTGATAGGGTGTTGTCAGCACGCATTCCGCCGCCTTGGCGCCGTCCACCAAAATGTGATAGGTGGATAACCGCACTTTGCTTTTGTCGATAGCGACGCCGCTGGTAGCGTTGCCCTGCGGATCCGCGTCGATCAGCAGCGTTTTTTTACCCAGCGCTCCCAAACAAGCCGCCAAATTGACGGCGGTGGTCGTTTTGCCCACACCGCCCTTTTGGTTGGATATCGCAATTATTTTTGCCAAAGAATCACCTTTTTTGAAAGAATAGATTCATTATAGCACAGTTTCGTGTGATTTTAAAGCTTCTATGGGAACTTTTTTAAATTCTTTTGTTTCACGTGAAACAAATGCAAAGAGACGCACACAAAGGTGTACGCCTCTTCGCAAGGGGTTAGATAAGGAAATGGGTATGAGTGGAATGGATGCAAAGCATCCAAAGGGGAAAGTAGTGTCGGTTCGGCATGTGGTCATGCCGATTTGTCTGCCTTGACGCCTTTGCTTTTGGGAATGGTAATTGTGTATTCGATATAGGTTTCATGCTCGGTGCGCTGTGCCTGCGCGTCAATTCCCGACAGCCGCATGGTGTCAATGGCTTTGTTGATCGTGTTTACGAAAATTCTGATATCTTTTATCACCGCTTTGCTTTTTCCCCTGCCCGGAGGCTTTGGGGGTGATTGGGACAAACAACGGACAAGCGCTTCGGTTTGAGCCACGTTCAGCGATTCGTTGATGACCTGCGACAGCGCCTCGCGGCGAACGGCCTCATTTGTCAGCTTCAGCAGCGCCCGCGCGTGTCGCTCGCTCAGCCCGGCATTTTCGATCCACGCCTGCTCTTCAAAGCTCAGGCGCAGCAGCCGCAGCTTGTTGGCTATGGTCGACTGCGTTTTGCCGAGCTTTTCCGCCGCCTGTTCCTGTGTCAGACCGTAACGGCGGATCAGCCTTGCAATCCCGCGAGCCTCCTCGAACACGCCGAGGTCGGCCCGCTGGAGATTTTCAAGGAGAGCGTAAACGGCGGACTCTTTGTCCGAGCATTTGATGACGATGCACGGCACCTTTTTCAGTCCGGCTAACGCCGAGGCGCGCAGCCGCCGTTCTCCGCTGACTAGCTCATATTCCGTCGCGCTCACCTTGCGAACGGTCAGCGGCTGCAAAATGCCGTTTTCCTCGATGGAGCGCGAAAGCGATTTCAGCTCGGCTTCAAAAAACTGTTTGCGCGGCTGGGATTTGTTCGGCCGAATTTTGATGATCGGTATTTCCAAGATCTTACTCTCATTTTTACCCAACATAATCAACCGCATCACCCGTGTATCACTATCAGGGCTTGTCCTTGTCCCTGTGCCATTATGATACCATAAAAGGTGGTGCGGTTTTTGTCAAAGTGTGTGCGATTTTTTTAGATTGTTTGCAGGAAAACGGTCGAATCATAGGGGCTTTGCCTTAATGCGTCCGTTGTTGCGCGGATATTTTTCGGGTGTGGGCTGCACCTTTTCGATTTCCGCCAGGGCGCGGCTGCCGCCGTCAAGTGGCAGGTCAAGGCGGTGGACGGCGTTGAGTTTTCCGCCGAGCACCTGCACGGCATGTGCGGCGCTGCGGATCTCCGCTTCACAGCTGCCGCCCTTAAAGGCGACAAAACGTCCCGACAGCCGCACAAACGGCAGGCAGTATTCACTGAGCGTGTTCAGCTGTGCCACGGCGCGCGACACGGCGAAGTCATAGCGTTCCCGGTAGTCGGGATGTTGCCCGAACACCTCCGCCCTGCCGGGCACCATGTTCGCGTCCAGCTCCAGATGCCGGAGCAGATCCTCTAAAAACAGAAATCGCTTTTGCAAGCTGTCGAGCAGCGTCAGCTGCAGGTCGGGACGGACGATTTTCAATACTACGCCCGGAAAGCCGGCGCCGGTGCCGATGTCGATGACCGACGCGCCCTGCGGCACCGCGCGGATCACCTTGAAAAAGGTCAGGCTGTCCGCAAAGTGCTTGACGGCGACGCCCTGCGGATCGGTGATGGCGGTGAGATTGATTTTTTCGTTCCACTCCGTCAGCAGACGGTAATACACGTCGAAGCGGTCGTAGTCCTGCTCGGTCAGGGTGACGGGAAAGTCCTGCACCGCTTGTTTAAGAATTGCTTTCATTTCCATTGTTTTGTCCTTTGTTGGCGGCGAGCCAAATCAGCAGCACACTGACGTCGGCGGGCGACACGCCCGAAATGCGCGAGGCTTGTCCGATGTTGCGCGGCTTGATTTTGTTCAGCTTTTCCTGGGCTTCCAAACGCAGGCCGTTGAGCTGTTTGTAATCATAGTCGGTGGGCAGCAGCTTGTTTTCGAGCTTTTTCATTTGCTCCACCTGTTTCAGCTGCTTTTGAATATAGCCCTCATATTTGATCTCGATTTCCACCTGCTCCAAAAGATTGGCTTCCATCGCCGGTCGCGTGGGGTCAAACGGGGTAAGGCAGGCATAATCGAGCTGGGGACGCTTGAGTAAATCAATCAAACGTATGCCGGTGGTGACGGGGGATGTTTCACGTGAAACAAGCAATTGGTTGAGCGCCTCCGACGGCGCGACCGTGGTGGTTTTTAAACGCTTGATCTCCTGCTGCTTTTGCTGTTGCTTGGCAAGGAATGTTTGGTAGCGCGCCTCGCTGATCAAGCCGAGCTGATAGCCGAGCGGCGTTAAGCGTTCGTCGGCGTTGTCCTGCCGCAGCACCAGCCGGTACTCGCTGCGCGAGGTCATCATGCGGTAGGGCTCATTTGCGCCCTTGGTCACCAGGTCGTCCACCAGCGTGCCGATGTAGGAGTTGGCGCGGGTGAGCACGAACGGCTCCTTTCCCTGCACCTTCAAGGCGGCGTTGACGCCTGCCACAAAGCCCTGCGCGGCGGCTTCCTCATAGCCGGAGCTGCCGTTTATCTGCCCGGCGAA
>CAMKOU010000100.1 GCA_946414505.1 uncultured Clostridia bacterium
ACCTCGTCCATGACCTTGTTGATCTCCGCCTTGATCTCTTCGGTGCTCTTGTCGATCTTGTCGAGAATGTCCTGATTGGAGGGTCCGTCATCTTCGAGTCCGAGAACCATATTCAGGATAGGAGGAAGTCCCATCTTGGAAAGCTCGGGACCGGCTAACTTCATCACCTCATCCTTCGCGTAGCCGAAGGTGGTGCTGAGTACGGTTTCGGCGATCCCGGGGATCGCAAAAGCGGAAGCGGAGCCGATCGCCATGGTGCCTACGGAAAATACGGTAATAGCAGAGAGGATGCCTGCGAGGATTTTAGTCTTGATTTTTCTTGTCTTTTTCATGTTGTTCACTCCTTTAAAGTTATTCGTTGTATCGGTGTTGTTGGTTATATTGGTTGTGATGATTTGATTGGTCTTTTTCATGATGGTTGCTCCTTTCAATGAGGTTTTGTTTTATTGTGTCTTTAGTATAACAGGGTGATCTTTGCAAGTTCTTTGCAAATTTTTAAGTTTTTGAAAGTTTTTTTGAAAAATAATTGGGAAATGCAAATTTTATGCGTATTCTTTGTTTCATGCGGCGCAGATTTTGACCGGCAAAAACAGTTGTTATTCCGCGGCAGATATGATATACTGTTAGTGTAAGGCGGTGATAACGGTGTGTATCCTGCGACGGGAACGGTTTGATGTGCGCGAAAAAAAGAGGTAACCGCGAGATACACCCGGAAAACCATGAAAAAACGCATAACTTCTACGCTTTCGGACGTGCGCGGCGAGCTGTTCGGCTTTTCCATCCTCACCATTATCCTCTTTCACTTTTGCGAGGATGCGGAGCAGGCAGACTTCGGCGGCGCTGTGAAGGTGATGATCAAACTATATAACCTGGTGCTGGGCAGCAGCGGTGTGGAGATCTTTCTCTTTCTCTCGGGAATGGGACTGTTTTACTCGCTGTCGAACCATCCGCGCCTGCGCGATTTTTACCGCAAGCGCCTGGCGCGCATCTTGCCTGCCTATCTGGTGATTGGCGGCGCAGGCTGTCTGGTTCTGGATGTCCTGCTGCAAAAAACAGGATGGCTGCGGTTTTTGCTCGATTTTTCCACTGTTTCCTTCTGGACAGAGGGCGAGCGGCTGGTTTGGTATATCTCGCTGATCCTCATTTTGTACCTGCTCTTTCCGCTGCTCTACCGCCTTGTCGCCATCCCCGACGGGCGGCTTGCCGCTGCGCTGACGGTTGGCCTGACAGCGACGGTCGCGGCAGGCTGCTTGGCGCTGCACTTCCTCTCTCCCGTCGTATATGACCGCATCGAGATCGCGCTCTGGCGCGTGGTGCCGTTCATCCTCGGCGCGTGGTACGGCAGAAAGGCGCGGCGCGGACAGGGCTTCACGGCGGAAGCCGTCATCCTGTGCGGCATGGGCGTCGCCGGAATGCTGCTGGCGGTGGTGACAAAGCGGTATCCGGATTTTTTGTGGGGCGTGTTCTCCCTGCGACTCGGCACGCTGTTTTACCCCTTTTTGGTGCTGTTCGCCGCAGCCGCCGTGCTGACAAAATGCGGCGGCAGCCGTTTTCTGCGCGCTGTCGGCTCGATCTCGCTGGAGCTGTACCTCAGCCACGTGATCATCCGCGCCGTTATGAACGAAGTCGGGCTGAAAACCCGCTATCCGCTCAATTACCTGCTCTGTATCGCCCTGTCTGCTGCGCTGTCCGTCGCGGTAAACAGGCTGTTTGCGCGGCGGTGACGCTGCTGTCATGAGGACAAATCAATAGAAAAAGGACGGAAACAATATGGCACAAGCAAGCATACAACCCCTGCAAACCGCGCATTTGCAGCGGTACGCGGAGATATACGCAAAGGCGTTTGCGGGCGCGCCGTGGAATGACCCGTGGCGCGTGGAGGATGCCGCCATCCATATCGGTGAAATCATGGAGAGCCGTCAGTCCTACGGCTTGGAATATGTCGTTGACGGCGTGGTCGCCGGGTTTATCCTCGGCGCGTCCATGCTGTTCCATTACGGCAGGACCTTTGAAATCAACGACCTTGCCGTTCATCCCGATTTTCAGCGGCAGGGCATCGCGTCAAAGCTGTTGGCGCAGTGTCTGGAGGATGTCAAACAGCAGGGGATCGTCGGCGTACATCTGATCACCGCCGCCGAGGGCGTGCTGCCGTCCTTCTATGAAACATTCGGTTTCAAACGCGAACAGCGCGTCATGCTGATGGGCATGGAAACGGAGTAAGCCCGCGATGTCGGAACAGAATGTGCTGACCGTCCGCAGCCGCGCGGCATTTCGGCAGTGGCTGATGCTGCACGCGGCGGAGGAAAGCGAATGTTGGGTCGCCGTCAAGCGCGGCAAGCCGGTTGCGGACGGCTTTTATTATCTTGACGCCGTGGAGGAAGCGCTGTGCTTTGGCTGGATCGACAGCATTCAAAAGCCCGTTGACGGCGTGAGGATGCAGCGGTTCAGTCCGCGCAAGAAAAACAGCCCCTGGACGGAGCTGAATAAGGAACGCGTGCGCAGGCTTGAAAGGCTCGGCTTGATGACAGACGCCGGCAGAGCCGTCCTTCCGGCAATGGGGGCAAGGAGCTTTCGCGTGGACGCGGATGTGGAAGCTGCTTTGAAGAAAGCGCGTGTGTGGTCGCGGTTCAAGTCCTTTCCGCCGCTGTATCAGCTCGTGCGCGCCTACAACGTGGCTTTTTATAAAACGCGCGACCGCGCCGTCTATGAAAGATCCCTTGCGCACCTGATCGAAAAAACCAAAGCCGGCGAGATGTTCGGCGCGTGGGATGACTACGGCAGACTGTCGGAGTGATCCTTTGTATGATATATCGGCAAACGGAGCCGGCTCAAACTCAATTCATGAGTAAGAGCCGGCTCCTGTTTCTATCTAATGGTAGGGGCGACCATTGGTCGCCCGCAGACAGGAAACCACTGTTTTCCTATACAAAATCGGTTTGACAGGACAGCGCGGTTCGGGCGAACACATGGGTTCGCCCCTATGAATTGAAGGGACGACCGGTGAGCCGCCTGCCACGCTTCCGTACCATTGTAGTGACAGGGCTTGCCCCTGTCAATTCCTGCCGCCGTGCGGCAGGAAAGGGCAACCGCGAGGGTTGCCCCTACGGGAAATAAAGGAAACGTGCGCACGATTCCTTCAACCGTAGGGGCGCACCCATGTGTGCGCCCGGGATAGGAAACCATTCGTTTCCATGGCGGATACGGTTTGACAGGAAAACACGGCTCGGGCGAGCGATGCTCGCCCCTACAACCTTGTTTCATTCATCCTTTATAGATTTGGGTTGGACTTTTGAGCCAGCCCCGTTACGGCTCATGCTACAGCTTTGCCTGCGGAATGGTGACGCGGACGATCGTTCCGCCGCCCTCGCGGGGCGCAATGGTCAGTGTTCCGCGGCACATCATCGAAAGCCGCTGTTCAATATTGGAGAGCGCGGTATGCGGCAGGCTGTCGTTGGCAGGCTGATAGTCAAGCCCGTTGTTTTCGACGATGATCTCGCTGCCTGCCTCCGTCAGCCGCGTTTTGACATAGATATGCAGCGGATCGCCGTTTGGGTCTAAGCTGTGCTTGACAGCATTTTCCACAAGCGGCTGTAACGTCAGCGGCGGCACGCTGAAGCCGACGTGCTGTGTGTCGTAATCGACATACAGCATATCCTCGTGCTGCGCCTGTTCCACGGCGAGATAGGCGCGGGTGTGTTCGAGCTCATCCTTGAACGGCACGGTTTTCTCGCTGGCGATCGCGGTAAAGTTTTTGCGCAGATAGGTCGTGAAGTCCAGTGTGACCTGCTGGGCTTTGTCGGCGTCCTGCTTGCAAAGGTAGTAGATGCTCATCATCGTGTTATAAATAAAATGCGGACGCATTTGCAGCATCATGACGCTGGCGCGCTGGTGGGCGATCTCGCGCTGTTGCAGATAATGATGAATGATCTGATTGGAAATGATGATGGAGCACATGGACAGCGCACAAATACCGACGCCTAAAAAAAGGATGAGCGTGATATCAAAGAACATGTGGATGCCGAGAAAGACCGTCAAGGGCAGCGAATAAATCAAAAAGGCGACAAAATGCCGCATTGCCAGTTTTTTTCGCCGGCGGATCAGCCCCGCCGTGTTCAGGAACATGCCGATGGCCAGCGGAAGCATCAGCAGCGGAAAAAAGGGCGTGCGAAAAAAATCATTTTCCGGCGTCACCACGTAAAACCAATCCGTGAAGTTCGTGATGTTCTGCAAGATGAAATAAACCAGCCACAGCGCCGTCACGGAGCGGAACAGCTTGCTGTCCCTGCACGTTTCGCCGCAGTAATGCAGGAGCAAAATCGTCGGCATAGGCACCAGCGCCGACAGGAGCAAGCCTTCAAAAAAAACGATCGCCTTTCCCTCTGCCGCAAAGTCGGGGTTGTGGTAGAATATCGTGTCGAGCAGGCAAACGCATACACATAATACCAACAGCGAAAAAAAGACGATGAAATAGCGCTTGCTCCATCGGTCAATGGTCGGCATGGAGACCGCAATGCCGAGCACCATCACCAGCAATGCCAGCATCGCGCTTATCGAGCAGTACGCAATGAGCTCCAATACGCTGATCATATGTCAGCCCCTCCCAGCAAAAACGGATAGCGCAAATTTTTCAGCCGTTTTTGCACTTCTTCGGCGGTGACGGGCTTTAGCATAAAGCCGCACGCGCCGGTTTCCCAGGCGTCGAACGCATACGACGGATATGCCGTCAAAAACACCACGTTGGTGCGCGGATTGATTTGCAGCAGCTCGCCGCAAACGTCCAGTCCGCTGACGCTGCCCATTTCAATATCCAAAAAAGCGAGCGCGACACGGTTGTGCCTGGCATATGCGACAGCTTCCGCCGGTTTGGTGAAGCCCGTCACCGCGGCGTGCGGCAAGACCTCCTTCAACACCGGCAGACCGCCCGTGAGGACGATCCGGTTGTCGTCCACCATGATCACGTTGGGGCGTTCGTCGCTTTCCGCCGCCGCGTTGAACAGGATGTGCAGGTCAACGCCCAGGGTTTCGGCGAGCTTCACGATCATGGCAGCGTCCGGCAGACGGCTGCCGTTTTCCCACCGGTTGACCGATGTGCGCGTGACATACAGCTGCTCCGCCAGATCGCGTTGCGTCAGCCCCTTTTCTGTCCGTAGCTTCTTCAAGGTTTCTGCAAATAACATATTCACGATTGATGGCTCCTTGTTTTCGGTTTATTTACAGTTTACATGATTTAAAAGAAAAAGCAAGGACTGTAAAGAAAAAAGAGTGACTTTTTGGTACATCCTCTTGAAAAAAATGGAAAAAAGCGGAATAATTTAAGTATAATGATGAAACGGAACGCGTGGTATGAAGGGGGGAGTGCAGTTTGATGAGTTTTTATACGGTATTGATACTACTCTGCTGGATGGCGCTTGCCGTTCTTTGCATTTTGGTGCATGAAAACAGTTGGATCGGCAAAAAAGACAAGCGTATGTTTTATTTGACCTACGGGATCGTGGCGCTGTCTGCGCTGGCGGAATGGCTCGGCGTTTGGTTCAGCGGCAACGAGGCGATCCCCGTGTGGCTGCTGTCGCTCATCAAGTGCTTTGATTATATCCTGACACCGCTGGCAGGCGGTGCGATCGTGGCGCAAATGAAGCTGCGCAACCGCTTGTTTGAGGTGCTGATGCTTGCGCTTACCTGCAACGCGGTTTTTCAGATCATCGCCTGCTTCAACGGGTGGATGGTCGTGATCGACGAGCATCATCATTACTCGCACGGTCCGCTGTACGGCGTTTATATCGCGTTTTACCTGTTCGTGATCGTTTTGACAGCCGCTTCGTTTTTGGTGTTCAGCCTGTCCTACCGCAAACAAAACCGGGTTTCTTTGATCTCCGTGTTTTTGCTGATCATCGTCGGCGCCGGTATGCAGGAGATCATGGGCGGAGAATGCAGAACCGCCTATGTCGCGCTGACCATCGGTGTGGCGCTGATGTTTATTCACTATGCGGAGTTTTATAAGATGGCGGCGGACGAGCAGCTGACAAGCCAGCGCGATCAGCTGATGAAGGATGCGCTGTCCGGCGTAAGCAGCCGCTACGCGTATGCGGACGACATGGAGCGTTACCGCAAAATGACGGCGCTGCCGGATACGTTTACGGTGTTTGCGTTAGACCTCAACGGATTAAAAACCGTCAACGACACCGAGGGACACGACGCGGGAGATGAGCTGATCATCGGCGCTGCCCGCTGTATCGAAAAGGCTGTCGGCGGCGCAGGCAAATGCTACCGCACCGGAGGCGATGAATTTGTCGTCATAACACAAACGGAAAGAGAACAGGCGGAAGAGGTGCTGCGGCGGCTGGAGGAGGTAACCGGGCAGTGGTCAAGCGAGAAGGTCGCTTTCACTATGAGCATAGCGGCAGGCTACGCGCGCGCCGAGGATCACCACGGTCTGACCGTGGAAGAGCTTGCCAAAAAAGCGGATCAGGCGATGTATGCAGCAAAGGCCGTGTATTATCAAACCCACACCGCAGACAACCGTCGTGAAATGCCCGGTGACAACGACGGCGTAGGTTGACAGGGTACGCCTTTATCAACAGATATCAAGCTTGAAGGGGCTGGCTCAAAACTCATTTTATGAGTAAGAGCCATGCCCCCGTTTTTGTTAT
>CAMKOU010000101.1 GCA_946414505.1 uncultured Clostridia bacterium
TAGATTATATCCTACAAATCCAACTATCCGACTGTTTTACAAAAGCCAAAGGGAGGCAACTTCCTTACGAAGTGCCTCCCTTCGGGCGCTTTTTTTCATATGTATGCAACCGTTTTGACAGCACCGACCGTATTATTAGCAAAGGAGGGGGACACGTGGCGCGTGACAAACACTATGCAGGATTGACGTTTGAGCAGGCTGTGCGGCAGTATGCCGACACGGTGACGGGCGTGTGCGTGATGCGCCTCCAAAACTACGCCGACGCCGAGGATTGTTTTCAAAATACCTTCTCCAAGCTGTATTTCAAATCCCCCGACTTTGACAGCGAGGAGCACCTCAAGGCATGGCTGATCCGCGTCGCCATTCACGAGTGCGCCGACTATATGCGCAAAAACCGCCGCGTCACGCCTGCCGCACAGCTCAGCGAGCCGTCCCAAGACTTTGACTTTGACCGCAGCGACATGTCGTGGGCGCTGTTTCAAACCCCTTCCCAATACCGCGACGTGCTCTATTTGTATTACTGCGAGCAATACAAGGTCAAGGAGATCGCGATCATTTTGCATAAGAAGGAAAACACGGTCAAATCGCTGTTGAAGCGCGGGCGCGCACTTTTAAAATCCATCTACGGAGGTGATAGCGGTGCCTGAGTTTGATTTTTCACAGCTGCAAACCCTGAAAACCCCCGAAGCGTGGATAGACAAGGCTGTTAAAATTCCGCAGAAGAATCAAAAATCACCTTGGTTCCTTCGGCCGTCCGTCATCGGGATTGCGGCTTCACTGGTGATCGTGGCGGCGGTTGTTATCACCCTGCTGCTCCACACAGGCGGTTCACAACCGCCGCAGCCTGCGGATGTGATGCCGGTACAGCCCGCGACCGTGGCGTCTGTCACAGAGCAGACCACTTCCGCAGACGGGAGCGTTTCGTCCACAGCGCCGTCCGGTATTCCTTCCGCGGCGGCAACAACGAAGGCAGCCGCAACCGCGACGGCAGCGTCCGGCGCCGCTGTGCCTGCAACGACAAAGACAGCTGCAACGGCAACGACAGCCGCGACGGTACCGCCGTCGCAGGCAGCCACCGCCGCTTCGCAGCCGATCGTGACGCAGCCCGCCACCCGACCGCTCACCCAGCCGCAGACCCAAACGGCGACGCAGCAGCTGACGGAGCCGACGGATGATATCGAAACCGGCATCGCACCTGCGACCGAATGGTTTCAGGGCACTGTCGCTGTTTTGTTAGCGTATGACAGCCCGTTTGCGGATAAGGACGCGGCGTATGTCCGCTTTGATACGAAGGACGGCTTTTGCGGCGTTGTCCGCTTTATGCTGCCGCAGGGAGATGTGCCGGCTTACGAGAACACGGAGGAATTCAGTCCGTATGATTGCGGCGTATACGTTCCCGTCGGCGAGCCGTGCACCGTCACGGTGTATGACAACAGCGGCAACCGCAAAACCTATTCCATGGTGTTCCCGTTGGCGGGCACCATCCTATTAAGAGTTTAAGGAGGTATATTTATGAAGAAGCTATCGGCAATATTGTTATCTTTGGCGCTGCTGACAGGCTGCATCGCGCTCCCTGCACAGGCGGCGGACACCGGCGGCAGATACTACCGCCAATTTCTCGCACAGTACAACAACGGCAGAGAGCCATCCGAACTTGACGCGGAGTGGATGGTCTATGAAGAGCTGTATGACCACGAAACCGACGGCGCGACCGACTGGGCGCTCATCCGGGCGGATCTTGGCGCACACTGCGAGGTGTTAACGCTGGACATCTTCTTCGGCAGAGCCTTCGCCGGTAACGATATCGCCTCTCCCTTTACCTACGGCTACGGCATCTACGACGTTGCGCAGGAACGGTTTTTCGACTTTGACGAGATCGCGGACGAAAACGCCTATCCCGGCTTGCAGGATGCGCTCGACCGCTTTCACGTCGGACAGCGCATCGGCACGCCGCAGTACGGCGAAAACCTGCGCTACAAAACACAGGCGCTGCGCGCCTTTCCGTTCTTTTACGCCGGACATGATTTTACCGAGGAGCAGGTGGTGAAATGCTACGACGAGCTGTATTACCACGAAACAAACGGCGTCACCGACTGGGCGCTGGTGAAGGGCGAATCGTGGTTTTGCTATCCCGAGGGCGGCACCTATGAAAAAATCGGCGACCGCGTGTTCAAAACCGAGGGCATTTACGAGCCGTGGGGCAACGGCTATGCCGTGTATGATACGGCGCAAAACCGCTTTTATGAGCTGCGCGGCTATTTGGCAAACCATCAGCAGTTCCCGGGCTTGGTGCAGGCGGTGGAAGCGCTCGACCTCGGTGAAAGGATCGGCGACCTCGACGGCGACGGCAAGCTCACCATCAAGGATGCCACCGAAATGCAGCGCTGCCTTGCCGAGCTGCGCGATTATCCCGCAGCCGACGGCGTAGCGGCGGCAGGACTCCGAAACCGCGGCAGCGAAGAGGTGCAGTACCTGTCCGACGTCAACCGCGACGGCACGCGCACCGTAGCCGACGTCACCGAAACGCAAATCATTTTATGCAGCCGATAATTTTCTCCTATCAAAAGGGGCGTTCTGTTTAGGCAGAGCGCCTTTTTTTACACAAAAAAATCCCGAAAACCTCTTTTATTTTTGCTTGCCTTGTGCTATAATACTTATTTAAAGATTGCGGTGTGTCAAACACACGAAACGCTATCGGAGGTGAAGCAATATATGCAGGATATGATTCGGAAAATTGTCGAGGCGGATACCAAGGCAAAAGCGCTGGACGAGCAAAACCGCCGGGCTGCCGAAAAGGAAAAACGGCAGATCGAGGGGGAGGCTGCGGCAATTTACGAACGATATATGGAGCAGGCGCATGAGGAGATCGCCAAAAATGACGCCTATCTCGAAAAGCGAATGGAGCGCAAGCTCCGAGATGTGACCGCCAGGCAGGAATCGGCGCTCATCAAACTGAAATCCGACTTTGAGCAAAACCGAGACAGATGGGTGGACGAAATCGTCAGCCGCGTCGTCGGCTGACACAGGAGGTGATTGCATGTCCGACACATCCTATGCTGTCTTGGCAAAGGCACGCGCCAAGTACGGACGGTTTTTGACCGAACGCGACTACACCGGTCTGCTCGCCTGCCAAAGCGTTGCCGAGGTGATGGTGTATTTAAAGTCGCACACGCACTTTGCCGCGGTGCTGTCGGAGGTCAACGAGCGCGACGTGCACCGCGGACGGCTGGAGCAGCTGCTGCGGCAGTATCTGTTTGACGAGTTCGATTCGCTTTGCCGCTATGATTCCGGCATCAGCGCGGGCTTTTCGCGCTTTGTAGTCGAAAAAACCGAGGTGGAGCAAATCGTCCGCTTTTTGGTGCTGCTCAATGCGAATGCCGCCGAAAAATTCATTTTCCAGTTTCCGGCATTTTTGTCTAAGCACACGGTGCTCAACGTCAACAAGCTGGCAAATGCGCGTGACTTCAGCGAGCTGTTATCCTCGCTGCAGCGCACGCCGTACTACGATATTCTCAAGGTGTTCCGCCCCGACGAAAAGGGCAGGTTGCCTGTTTCCGACATGGAAAACAAGCTGTATGACTGCGTTTTGTCGCGGATGCTGGCGCTGATCGAAACCAAAACCAAGGGAAGCGAGAAGCGCGAGCTGCTGTCGCTGTTTCGCACCATCAACGATTACAGTATTTTTTCAAGGATCTTGCGGTTGAAAAAGTATTATCATTTGTCGCCCGAGGTCATCAAAGCCAACATGTCGCCCGCCTACGGCAGTCTTAACCCCAAGCTGGTCGAGCGCATGTGTGAGGCGGAATCCACCGCCGAGGTGTTTCAAATCATGCAAAACACCGGCAGCGGCAGGCTGATCGACAAGATCGGCTACAAATTTGCCGACGACATCACGCCGCGCGTGCAGTACCGTCTGGCAAAAAAGAATATCCGTTTTTCCAATAATCCATCGGTTGTGATGATATCGTTTATGTTTCTCTCCGAAACCGAGCTGATGAATGTCATCGGTTTGATCGAGGGTATCCGCTATCGCCACGACCCGAAAACCATTCAGTCAATGCTGATCCGTTGACTGAGAAAGAGGTGAATATCATTTGGCAGTATCATCTATGCAGGCGGTGAATATCATCGGTTTAATGGATCATATCGACGCGACCATCACGGTGCTCGGTGAGTCGGGGGTGTTTTATCCCGACGAGGTCAACAACTTTTATCCCGATGTCAAGGACTTTACCCACCTGCAAACCAACAACAGTTATGCCGAACCGCTGACCAACCTCAAGTCCGCGCTCAACCAAACCAAGCGCAGCTTTCCGTTGCAGGACGTCAGCGATTTCAGCCCTTCTTTGGAGGAGATGGAGCGCTTTTCCGCCGCCGCCACCGCTGACATCGACGCGCGGATAGACGTGCGCAACAGCGCTGCCGCCAAGCTGGAGGAAGCTAAACAGCGGCTGCAGGTGGCACAGCATTTTGCGGGGCTGGACGTTGAGATCGAAAAGGTCATCGGCATGAAGTACATGAAGGCGCGCTTCGGCAGACTGCCCAAGGACAGCCTGAAAAAGCTGGAGGCATATAAAAACAACGAGTATGTGGACTTTGCCGTTTGCACCGAGGACAAAACCCACAGCTGGGGCGTTTATTTTGCGCCCCGCAACAAAGCGGAAGAAATTGACGGCATTTTTGAGGGGTTATATTTTGAACGCACCGATTTGCTCGGCGACAACGAAACGCCCGGTCAAATCATTGATGACTGCAACAAAGAGATCCCGCAGCTGGAGCAGCAGCTGAACGAGGCACAGCTGGCGCTCGATCACTACCTGGACGAAAACACCGACGAGATCACGCGCTATTTGTCCAAGCTCGAGGAGCTTTATGTATACGCCGGCATCCGCGGCAAGGCGCTGCAGCACAACAACAGCTTTATCATCGTGGGCTGGATCCCCACCGAAAACAGAACGCAGCTGCAACGCCGCCTCAAAAAGATCAAAAGCGTAGAGCTCGCTTTTTCGGACGCCAAGGACGAAATGGACAAAAACCCGCCCGTCAGGCTGAAAAACATCTTTTTGGCACAGCCGTTTGAGTACTACACCTACATGTACGGCGTGCCGAAATACAACGAGATCGACCCGACGCTGTTCGTCGCGATCACCTATACCATTATCTTCGGCATCATGTTTGCCGATTTGGGACAGGGCATCATTCTTTCGGTCGTCGGCTTGCTGATGTGGAAGCTCAAAAAAATGCCCATCGGCAAGATCCTGTTTCCGTGCGGCATCGCCTCGGCGGTGTTCGGCACCATCTTCGGCAGTGTGTTCGGCTTTGAGGACGCGCTGAATCCGCTGTTCGGCATGGTGGGCTTTAAGGAAAAGCCCATTGAGGTGATGGACGGACGCTTTACCAACACCATCATTTTCGGCGCCATCGGTCTGGGCGTGTTCCTGCTGATCGTCGCCATGTTCCTGAATGTGTACACCTCCTTCCGGCAAAAAAACTTCGGAAGGGCGCTGTTCGGCACCAGCGGTATCGCAGGCATCGTATTCTATTGCTCGCTGGTGGGCGGCTTGCTGTGCGAGATCTTCCTCGGCGTCCGCATCATGACCCTGCCGTATATTCTCGGACTGATCGTGCTGCCGTTTTTGCTGATATTCTTTTCGGAGCCGCTCGGCGATTTTGTCAACGGCGAAAAGGACTGGCAGCCCGAAAGCTGGGGCGGCTACATTGTGGAAAAGCTGTTTGAGTCCATCGAGGTGCTGCTCGGCTATGTCACCAACACCATGAGCTTTTTGCGTGTCGGCGCGTTTGTGCTGGTGCACGCGGGCATGATGCTCGTCGTGTTTGTGCTTGCCGATACCGTCGGCGGCGTCGGCTACTGGGCGATCGTCGTCATCGGCAACGCGCTGGTGATGGTGCTCGAGGCGCTGCTGGTTGCCATTCAGGTGCTCCGCCTGGAGTATTACGAGATGTTCAGCCGCTTTTATTCGGGAGAGGGACGACCCTTTGAACCCGTTACGATTACTACAGAATAATTTTGGAGGAAACGTTTATGTCTATTTTTGATTGCTTGCTGATGGCTTTGCCCGTTGTGTTTTTGATTGTATCCGTACTGATTGCCGTAAAAGCGGTTTCCCGCGGCAAAAGCAGAAAGAAAACCCTGCTCATGCAGCTGGCGTCCTTTGCGTTTGTGTTCGCCATTTGCATGGTGTGTCCGTTTGCGGCAAGCGCTGCGGCCGCCGATCCGGCAGCTGCCGCGTCAGGCGCTGACGGCATGGCATATATCGCTGCTGCGGCGGCGACCGGCTTGTCCTGCATCGGCGGCGGCGTCGCGGTAGGCAACGCGGCGCCCGCGGCGATCGGCGCCACCAGCGAAGATCCCAAGGCGTTCGGTAAGGCGATCATTTTCGTCGCGCTGGGCGAAGGTATCGCGCTGTACGGCATGTTGATCTCGATTATGATTTTGTCCAAGATCGGTTAAGTGAGTAACGATGAAATTCTATTTAATCAGTGATAACGTTGACACCAAAATCGGTATGCGGTTCGCCGGCATTACCGGTGTGGTGGTGCACGAGGAGGAAGAGGTCAGACGCGAGCTGATGCAGGCGATGGAGCGCGAGGATATCGCCGTCATTTTGATGACGGAAAAGCT
>CAMKOU010000102.1 GCA_946414505.1 uncultured Clostridia bacterium
GGGCGGATTTGGGACTTTCACCCTTTAGAAACGTGCGCCGTCGGGCGCACCAAGAAAAAAGAGCGCTCCGAAGAACGCTCTTATATGGGATAATTTTTAATTCAAATAAGACGTTGTATTGCCGATTTTGCCGGTGATGCCGGTAAAGCCGGAGGCACAGCAAACGTAAACGCGCATATTAGCTGCACCCAGCGCAGGAACCGTCAGGGTGCCGTTGGAAACGGTTTGTCTGTCGCCGGTGACGGCATCGATGTACAAGCCGTTGGGCAGGTTTCTAAACGTTGCGCCGCCGGAGATGGTAACGCACGCCAAGCTGTCGGTGCCGTTATCGCTGTAGCGGCGGATATACGCCATGTTGCCGCTGACGTATGAGGACGAAGTGGTGTACTGTCCCTTTTGCAGCGCGGGTATCGCACGGCGAATTTTGTTGAGCTTGATCAAATGCTGCGACAGGGTGGAATCCAGCGTATCCTGTACGGTACCGTTGGCGGTGTATTCACCAAAATCGGTGGCATTGATATCGCCCTCCAGATAGTCGCCGTAATAGGCTCTGCCGGAATTGGCAAGGGAAATCAGGGTTCCCTTATCAATCAGCTTACCCTTTTGGAACTCCACCTCGGAGCCGTAGTATACACACGGAATACCGCGGAAGGTGAACATCAAATCCAAATCCTCCGCCCATGCCTGTGTTCCGCCGGTAAAGCGGGTGGTTTCATCAGGCTGCTCGGGGGCATAGTCGTGCGAATCGACATACATCACATTGTAGGTTGCGTCGTTGTAAAACTGGTCGTTGCCCTTAGCAAAGTTAAACGCATTGACTGCGCTGCCGAACATACGGTGCATTTGGAAGTCAATTGCTTCCATGCCGGACGCCATGGAACGGTCGGGCGTATGGTAGCTTAAATTGTTGAGGAACGCGTTTTGCGACTTAGGCTCCACGCTCGACAGGTTTTGATTGTAGTTGTCCTCTTCGAGATAGTGCTGCAGCACCAAGTTCATGTTAGCGTTGATATCCTCGGCCGTGCTGCCCCAGTGCCAGCTGTCCGCCCACTTGGAGTTGGGTTCCTTCCATGTGTAATAGGGCGTGCTTTCCTCGGCATGGCCGCGGTACCAAACCTGCGTATAGCGGGTACAAATTTCGCCGAACATCATAAAGTTTGGCTTGCCGGCCGCACGCGCTGCTTCATAAATTTGCTCGTTAAACATAATGTTCAGCGCTACGCGGGGAATGTGACGGACGGTGTCAACGCGGAAACCGTCAACGCCGCGGTCAATGTAGTCGGCGTAGGTGTTTACCAAATATTCCGCCACAGCGGGATTTTCGGTGTTCAAATCCACACAGTCGCCTGCAATCTGCGAAAACTTGGTAGTCCAGTCATCGTAGTTGGGGCTTTGGAAATAACCCGAATGGTAGTAGTTGTTGGGGTTGTAAATGTCACTGGTAGAGATTTTGTTGGTGGCAAAATCCTGTTCGTCGGGCTGCGGTCCGGTGCTGTTGCCGTTATCGCCCGAATAGGTAACGTTTTTCATCAGGTTTAAGCGCTGCTGGTACTGGATGCCCGGCTGCTGTGCCCAATATGCCTCAGGAGAGCTGAGGTTGTAGGTGTCGAGCAGGTAGTTGGTGGGAATCATCGATTCCTCCAGACTCGACAAATCCTTGGTGGTGTCCTTGGTAAACAAGGGACAGAAATGCGATTCGCCGAAGTTGCCGGTGTGGTTCCAGACAACATCCTGATACAGCTTCATGCCCTTTTCATGCACAGCCTGAATCAAATCGTCAAAGGTAAAGTCATCGCTTTCATAACGCACGTCCACCGTAGAGAAATCCATCGCGTGATAGCCGTGATAGTCATAGCCCGACGCGTTGGTGACAATCGGTGTTACCCAAATGGCGTTAAAGCCGAGCGCTTTGATGTAGTCGAGCTTATCGGCAAGACCTTTAAAGTCGCCGCGCCATGCGGGATCGCTGTCGGGGTTGTTCGCCACATGGTCGTCCCAGCAATGCACATTGTTGCCGGTGTCGCCGTCATAAAAACGGGTGGTCATAACAAAATAAAGGGTATCCTCACGGGGATCGAGGCTGGCTACGGGATCCGCCTCATCGGGATTATGCTTGGACCAGCGCTTGCCGTTGAACCACCAGTCCGTAGAGGCGTTAGTGATGGTTTGCTCCTTGGAATACTGCTTGCCGTCCGCACCGGTAATGAGCACGTTCACCTTGGTAATGTTGGTCACGGTGTAGGTAAACCAATCGCCCGAAGCGGTCATTCGTTCGCCCGGATAAGCCTGCGACATCGCGCTGTTGGTAGGCAGGGAGTTCCATAAGTAAATGTACGGTTGAGACAGCCCTTCTTGTCTTACATGGATCGTGATAGAAATAGGCGTATCAGCTACTGCCTCTTCATCAGATACGACCGCAGCCGACGTTGCAATAACGCCGGCTGCCAGTATCATGGTAAGCGCAAGAATGACGGCAACCACCTGTTTCATTCTTGTCATGTTTTATCCTCCGTTGTATTAATAATACTCAGCCAAAATATACTGAAGCGTCGTTGCGTCTCTGACGGTGATAGCGCCATCACCGTTCAAATCGCCCAACTCAAGCGAAACAGTAAAGCCGGAGTATTCCGCCAGGAACAGCTGGATGTGTGTCACGTCCTTGATGGACACTCTGCCGTCCCTGTTCACATCGCCCAATTCAAAGGTCGAAGGCGTGGTGGGCTGGGTAACAGGCTGTACAGTGGTGGGCTGGGTCGTGGGCTTGACCGTTGTCGGCTGGGTCACAGGCGCCACGGTGGTAGGCTGCGTCACAGGCGCCACGGTGGTGGGCTGCGTCACAGGTGCCACGGTGGTGGGCTGGGTAACCGGTGTCACGGTGGTGGGCTGGGTCGGAATATCACCGCCGGTCGCGTTTACCGTGATGGTTTTGTTGACCGTGTTGTTGTCGGAAGCCTGCACATAAACGGTTATCGTGTAGGCACCTTCCGTGACGGGGGTGAAGTTATACGTGCTGTTAAGGGTATAATACGGTGTATTGGTGTTGCCGGCGGGATCCTCGATCACATACTTATAGAATAACAGGTTCGTGCCGGTCTTGCCGCCGCCTGCGGTGACGTTGACGGTGGACGAAACGCCGGTTCTGACATAGCTGTTGTTGGAGGGCGTTACCTTTTTGATGATCGGATTGGAAACATTAGCGTCGGAAGCCACCGTCACGCTGAGCGTGCGCTGGTTTTCGTTGCCGTTGGTGTCCCTGACATTAAACGCGATGGTGTAGGTTCCTGCCGCGGTCGGCGTCCATGTTGCGGTGCTCTCGGAAGAGTAGTCGCGGATGGTCGTGCCGTTGACAGCAAACTGATAGCTGACGGTGCCCTCGCTGCTGACAGCGGTAGTGGAAAGGGTGACCTCCATGCCGGTGTAAATGTTGGCAGCAGGATTGGCGGAGTACGCCTTGATCTGCAGCGGGCTGAGGTCATAGGGCTCCCACTGACCGGAGCTGTAGTCGTACAGATATCCGCTTTGGATGTTGTTTAAATCGCCGGTTTTGCCGTCGTCGCCGCCCGGATTAAAAATGCAGTTGGCAAAGGTTTTGGAAGCGGAATACATCCAGACATTGTCCTCCACCAAGGTCATCGCCGCACCCGGCCAAGACGTGTTGGTGTCGCTGTTGCTGTTCCACATATAACAGCGCGGCGATTGCCAGTTAGAGGTGTTCCGGAAGAATACGGTGGTGCCGCTGCCGGAAGGCATGGTGGACTGGGTCGCAGGCGTATTGCCGCCGGAGGTCGGGACATACTGCGACCATGTGCCGGCGCTCAGATCATAGATCTTACCGTTCCCGCCGTTGCCGGTGTAGGTCAGGTCGCCGGTTTGGTTGCCGTTGCCGCCTTCACCCTTGTTGAAAATAATTTTTTCAAAATCGCCGTTGAGTATGTAGGTGTAGACGCCGCTTTCTCCTGTGGCAGTCATCTGCACACCCGGCCATTCGGCATTTTTGGTTTCGCCGGTGCCGTTCCACATGTAGCAGTAAACCTGGTTCCATCCGTTGTTGAGTCTGACATAGATCGTGTCGCCGCTTGCCGCATTTGCCGAAAGAGTCAGCGCGAAAAACGTGCACACGACCAAGGCAAGACACAACACAATACTGAGAATCTTGTGCTTGTTCCTGATCATAATGATGTTCCTCCATATCGTGTAATTTCGTGCGAATAGGAGATGTGTACTACTTCTCCATCTTTACCATTATATCATACAATATATCCGTTTTTCTTATTTTCCTTTTTAGAAAATAAGCTTTTTTTCTTTGCCAAAATTTAATTGGTTTTTTTGTGCATTTTGATAACGAAAAACAGCGTCCGCCCCAAAGGACGGCACGCTGTTTAAAAAAACGGTCATTGCATAAAGAATTCGTAAAACGCACGGTACGCCATATATACGTCGGTTTTGGACACGATTTCAAACGGCGCGTGCATACTCAGCACCGGCACGCCAAGGTCGATGACGTCCACATTCATGTTGGCGACATACTTGGCGATGGTGCCGCCGCCGCCGAGGTCTACCCTGCCCAGCTCGCCGATCTGCCACTGGATGTGGTTGTTTTCGAGCAGGGCACGCACCGCGCCCATATATTCGGCAGATGCGTCGCTGGTGTCATATTTGCCGCCGTGTCCGGTGTATTTGGAGATCACGACGCCGTTTCCGAGATAGCAGCTGTTTTTCGCCTCAAATGCGGCAGCATAGGTGGGATCAAACGCTGCGTTGACGTCCGCCGACAGGCAGGTGCTCTGCGACAGCGCACGGTAACCCTCCACACCGTCCTGCTTGGCGAGGTCGTAGATAAAGTAGCGTAAAAAGTCGCTTTGCATACCGGTGTTGCCGTCGCTGCCGATCTCCTCCTTGTCGGTCAGGTACGTGACGCAGGTGTTTTCGACGTCCTTGGCGTCAAGCGCCGCCATCAGCGCGGGATAGGCGCAAACCTTGTCGTCATGACCGTAGCCGCCGATCATGCTGCGGTCAAAGCCGATGTCCTTTGCCTTGAAGGACGGCACCAGGCACAACTCCGCCGACAGGAAATCGCCCTCGGTGATGCCGTATTTTTCATGGAGGATGGACATGACGTTGAGCTTCACCAGCTCCTTGTCATCCTCGGCGTCCGCATAGGGGCGCGAGCCGACCAGCACGTTCAAATCCTCGCCGGTAAACGCCTTTGCCATCGGCTTGGTGACCTGTTCCTGCGCCAGATGCGGCAGCAAATCGGTCACGCAGAAGCAGCTTTCGTCCGCTTCATCGCCCCACTTGACCTCAACACGCGTGCCGTCGAGCTTGACGATCACGCCGTGCAGCGTCAGCGGGATCGCCGTCCACTGATACTTTTTCAGACCGCCGTAATAGTGGGTCTTGAACAGCGCCAGATGGTTGCTTTCATACAGCGGATTGGGCTTGAGGTCGATGCGCGGCGAGTCGATGTGGGCGATCGCCAGACGCGCGCCGTTTTTAACGCCGTTTTTGCCGATCACCGCCAGCGCGATCGCTTTGTCGCGGTTGACAATATACACCTTGTCGCCGGGCTGGTAGGCGGCTGCGGGATCATAGGCGGTGAAGCCTGCCGCCTGAGCCGCCGCTGTCGTGTATGCCACCGCTTCGCGCTCCACGGGAGAGGCGTTTAAAAATGTCTTGTAGCCCTCGCAGAACGCATCCGCCTGCGCGATCTCCTCGGCGAACAGATCCTTGACGGTTTTGGGCTCGTTCATCAGGTTTTCGCGCAGCAGCGCGGTTTTGGTTTTTTCTTCGGACATATTGATTTTCCTTTCTATCTACTCCGTAATGTAGTGTCTGTTGTCGGGCACAGCGCATTGTCTGCCTTCCGTTCGTTCCCGTTATGTCCCGTACAGCTTTTGATACATCTCCTTGGCATCCTCCACGCGGCGGACATAGTTGCGGGTTTCCTCAAACGGAATGTTGTCCGCATCAAGGGTTTTTCCGTCAGGACTGATGGCAGGGTTTTCCAGCCACGCCTCCACGTTGCCCGGGCCGGCGTTGTAGGCTGCCACTGCCGCGCGTTCGTCGCCGAAAATATTGAGATGGTCGCGCAGGATATGACAGCCGTAGTCGATGTTCACCTCGGGATCATACAGCGCATCCGCAGTGTAGGTTTCGGTTTCCTCGCGCAGGCTGCGGTAGTGTTCAAAGGTGTCGTCGGTGATCTGCATCAGCCCGTGTGCGCCTGCGGCAGATTTTGCGTTGGGATTAAAATTGCTTTCGGTGCGGATGACCGCGTATACCAGCGCAGGCTCCAAATCATATTTTTTCGCGGATTTTTCCACATATTCGCTGTAGCTTTGCGGATACTGGCTGCTTTGCAGCTTTTCTCTGATTTGCTCGTGATAATTGGACGTGGTAAAGACGGCAGCACCCAGCAGCACCGCTAAAATGATGCACCAAATGATCACATTGCTTTTTTTCTTTTTGTTCCCCTTTTTTCCTCTGTTGTTCCCCGCCGTTTGGCGTTCAGCCATTTCATCACCCCTTTTGGATGTTCGTATAGGCAATACCGCATAATTCAGGTGTGCGGATTGCGCAGCAAGATTTTTCGTC
>CAMKOU010000103.1 GCA_946414505.1 uncultured Clostridia bacterium
TGCTAAATTCCGCTACCTTTCCTACTGTGGAATTTACTTTGAGAATTTACGGTTTGAATTAAACAAATTTAAAATTTTACGTTTTTAGAAAGCAGGAAGGGCTGCATCGGAAAATTTCCTATTGAAACTCCCTGCAAAATAGTGTATAATAAATTGGATAATATTTCAAATATTTTTAGAAGGTGATACAATGGTAACAAGAGAAGATGTGGAAAACATCGCTTTGCTCTCCAAGCTGTTTGTGCCCGAGGAGGAGCTTGACGGACTGACGGAGTCGATGCAGGAGATCATCCGCTTTGCCGACGCCATCAACAACGCGCCGTCCAGCGACGAGGGCTTTGACAACATCAACAACCTTTCCAACGTATTTCGTGAGGACGAAGTGATTCCTTCCTATCCGGTGACCGAAATTTTGAAAAACGCGCCGGAACAGGCGGAGGACCATTTCCTGGTCAGAAACAGAGAGTGAGGTGCGCTATGGGAATCATTGCTGATATTCATCAAAAACTGACGGACAGGCAGGTGTCCTGCACCGAGCTGACCAAGGCGTATCTGTCCGAAATCGAAAGCGCCAACGGCGCGCTTAACGCCTATGTGTGCGTCACAGCGGACGAAGCGCTGCAAACCGCTGCGGCAGTGGATAAAAAAATCGCGGCAGGGGAGACCATCGGTATGCTGGAAGGCGTTCCCATGACCTTAAAGGACAATATGTCCACCAAGGGTATCGACACCACCTGCTGCTCCAAAATACTGACCGGCTACAAGCCAATTTACGATGCGACCGTGTGGGAGCTGCTGAAAGCGCAAAACGCCGTTTTGCTCGGCAAAACCAATATGGACGAGTTTGCCATGGGTTCCTCCTGTGAAAACTCCTGCTTTGGCGGCGCCATGAATCCGTTTGACACAAACCACGTGGCGGGCGGCAGCTCGGGCGGCGTGGCAAGCGCGGTCGGCGGCAATATCGCGGCATACGGACTCGGCTCCGACACCGGCGGTTCCATCCGCCAGCCGGCGTCCTTTTGCGGCGTGGTCGGCTTAAAGCCCACCTACGGCGCCGTGTCGCGCTACGGACTGATCGCCTACGGCAGCTCACTTGACCAGATCGGACCGATCACCAAGAGCGTGGAGGACGCCGCGCTGGTGTTTGATGCGATCGCCAAGCCCGACAAGCGCGACAGCACCTGCTTGGGCGGCAAAGGCGGCGAAACCTTTTCGCAGCTCAACAACGATATCAGGGGCATGAAGATTGGCATCGCGCGCGAATACCTCGACGGCGTGCGCGACGATGTGAAGGAGGCGGTGCTCAACGCCGCCAAGGTGTATGAATCTCTCGGCGCGGAGATCGTCTATTTTGATTTGCCCATCCTGCAATACGCCCTGCCGGTATACTACATTATCGCCTGCGCCGAAGCGTCCTCCAACCTCGGACGCTACGACGGTATCCGCTACGGCTTCAAGGCGGCGCACTACACCGGTACGCACGACATGATTTGCCGTACCCGCAGCGAGGGTTTTGGCGAGGAGGTCAAGCGCCGCATTCTGCTCGGCACTTATGTGCTGTCTGCGGGCTATTACGACGCGTACTACAAAAAAGCGACCGACCTGCGCGGCACCATCATCAAGGCGTTCAACGATGCGTTCGCGCACTGCGACGTGATTTTGGCGCCGACCGTGCCGATGACCGCCTTTGAAAAGGGACACGCCACGAGCGACCCCGTGGAAACCTATTTGACCGATATCTGCACCGTGCCTGTCAACATTGCCGGCTTGCCGGGTGTGTCGATTCCGTGCGGCTTCAATGATAAGGGTATGCCCATCGGTATGCAGCTCATCGGCAAAAGCTTTGATGAGGCGACGATCCTCAACGCCGCCTATCAGTACCAGCAGGCGGCGCCTGAACAGTTTCAAGATACAAAGTGGGGGGTAAAGCTGTGAAATACGAATTAGTTTCGGGTTTTGAAACCCACATTGAATTATCAACCAAAACCAAAATTTTCTGCGGCTGCACCACGCAGTTCGGCGGCGAGCCGAATACCCATTGCTGCCCGGTGTGCATCGGTTTGCCCGGCACGCTGCCCGTCCTCAATAAGGAGGTCGTGCGCTTTGCCATCAAGGCAGGGCTTGCCGTTCACGGCAAAATCGCCGAGGTCGCCAAAATGGATCGTAAAAACTACTGTTATCCCGACTTGGCAAAGGCGTACCAAATCAGTCAGCTGTACGCGCCGCTGATCATCGGCGGTTACATCGAGCTGAACAACGGCAGGCGGATCCGCCTGCACCATATCCACATCGAGGAGGACGCCGGCAAGCTGATCCACCGCCACGGCGACACCTATGTCGATTACAACCGCGGCGGCGTACCGCTGATCGAGATCGTGTCCGAGCCGGACATCCGCTCGATCGACGAGGCAAAGGAGTACGTGGAAAAGCTCCAGCAGGTGATGCGCTGGGTGGGTATTTCCGACTGCAAAATGCAGGAGGGCAGTATGCGCTGCGATGTGAACATCTCCGTTCGCCCCGAGGGTACGGAAGCCTTTGGCACCCGCACCGAGATCAAAAACATGAATTCCATCACCAACATCGCCCGTGCGATGGAATATGAGTACGAGCGACAGGTGGACTTGATCGAAAGCGGCGGCAAGGTGGTGCAGGAAACCCTGCGCTTTGACGATGTCACCGGCACCACCTCCTCTATGCGCAGCAAGGAGGACGCCCATGATTACCGCTATTTCCGCGATCCCGACTTGGTGACCATCCACGTGCCGCGCGAGGAAGTGGAGCGCCTGCGCGCCGAAATGCCCGAGCTGCCGCTCGACAAGTGCGCACGCTATATCGAGGACTATCAGATCCCCGAAAAGGACGCCGCGCTGCTCACGAAGTACCGCAATGTCAGCGAATACTTCGACAAGGCGATCGAGGGCGTCAAGGCGCCGAAAACCGTGTCGAACTTTATCATCGGACAAATCTTCCGCCGTGCGGAAACCGAAGCGGACAAGGAAGTGTTTGATGTGGCGGTATCGCCCGAGCAGCTAAACGGGCTGGTCAAGCTGCTTGACAGCGGCAAGATCCGCAACAACCTCGCAAAAGCCACGCTGGAAAAAATGCTCGACAGCGGCAAGGATGCGCTCGACTTTATCAGCGAAAGCGATATGGGCGGCGTGGATGACAACGCGCTGCTGGAGCTGTGCAAAAATGCGATCGCGGGCAACCCCAAAGCCGTGGAGGATTACAAAAACGGCAAGGTAAAGGCAATTAAGGCCTTGGTCGGCAACGTGATGAAAAACAGCCGCGGCAAGGCGGACGCGCAGGCTGCCGAAGCGAAAATAATTGAACTCATCGGTTAATGATTCCAATATAGAATAAAGGACGGTTCCGCGTGAACCGTCCTTTTAAAGTGTTTCGTTTTCAATTGCTTATTTTGCCTCTGTGGTTTTTGCCGGCTCCACCGTCACAATAATGTCGGAGGAGGCGGTGCGGTGCAGAGCGTCGGAAATACGGTAGCTGACGCGGTAGTTGCCCGGCACATTGGGCTTCACGTTGCCGATCACTTCCATTTTCGCGGTGATGTCGTTGCCGCAGGTATCGGTGGCAGTGACGCCGCGTTTCATGTCGTAGGCGTCGCCGGCGGTGATGGTCAGGCTTTGGGCGCCGTTGATCTGCGGTTTTTTGCCGTTGTAGGGGTTGTCGGTAGCATCGTCGGTCGGATCCCACTTGATGGTGGTGTCGGCAATGCGGATCGGTTCGGGTTTACCCAGCGGTCCCGGCGAAGCGTCGTTGTCAAACAAGAATACGGCCGTGCCGATCTCACAGTTGTCGTTGATCCATTTTACGTCGGACACCGCCATGCGGATACAGCCCTTGGACGCTTCCTGTCCCAGCTTGTTAAACTCCTCGGCCTCCAGTGAATCCTTGGCGTAGGTTTCATAGGGAACGCTGTGGAACATAAAATCGTCCACGATAGCGCTTGCGTATTGTCCGACGACGTCGCCTGCCAGCGGGTACCAGTCGGAGTGGAAGCCGATGCTGTACAGTCCGGTGATGGTCGATTGGTTGAGACCGCAGGAGCACACCATGGCGCGCACGGGAACCGTGTATTTTTCATCGTCGCCGTAGGTGTAGGCGGTGACGCAGTTTTGCGAGCGGTTGACATGCAGGCGGTAGGGGCGCAGCTTGCTGACGCCGGCGGCATAGTTTTCCACATTTTTTTTGAGCACATCCTGATTGGCGATAATCGCGGTAGATGTGGTGTCGACCTCCTCTTCCTTGGAAGCGGGTGACACCGTGACCTCACAGGTGTAGGTTTCGCCGTTGGGATAGGAGGCGGTAACGGTGGTTTTGCCCTGTTTTAACGCGTCGATTCGACCGCCGTCGTCTACAATGGCAACCTTGGCGTCGCTGCTGTTCCAGTTTGCCAGCTTGTCGGTTTCGGTGTTAACGGTTTGCGGTACGATTTTGACGCCGCCTTGCTCAAGAGTCAGTTCTTCCTGATTGATGTGCGCGGGAGCTGTGGCCGGCGGTGTGTTTTGCACAGCACCGGCGTCGCGAAATACCATCACGCCGGACAACACACAAAACACCACGCACAGACATAGTACAATCGCGTGAGATCGCTTCAAAAAAACCTCTCCTTTTTCAATGGTTACGTTTTGTAATTTGCGAAACAAAATTGTTACAATTTTTTAATAATTACTACTATTATAACGTTTTTTTTCCCGGATGGCAAGAGGTTTGCGAAAATTTTTGTAAAAGAAATTGTCAAGTAAGCTGTTTTGTGCTATACTGGTGGCAGGTGATACGATATGGCACATCCTTTAAAGCACTTTTTTACCATTACAAAGCATAGGCACAAGGTGATCGCCCACTGCGCCAAGGCAGGTATTTTGCGGCAGGGGCTGCGGCACGACCTGTCCAAGTACAGCCCTGCCGAATTTATTCCCGGCGCACGGTATTATCAGGGCACGCGCAGTCCCAACGAACGCGAGCGCGAGCTGTACGGCTATTCGCGCGCATGGCTGCATCACAAGGGCAGAAACCGCCACCACTACGAATACTGGAATGATTACAACCCCAAAACCAAAAGTATTGAAAACGTCGAAATGCCGCTGCGCTATGTCGTCGAAATGTTTTGCGACCGCGTGGCGGCAAGCAAAACCTACAACGGCGACGCCTACACGGATGCGCACCCTTACACCTATTTTTTGCGCATCAAGGGCAAGCACCGTATGCACGAAAAAACCGAGGAGTTGCTGTGCGGCTTGCTGGAGCGCCTGCGCGACGAGGGCGAGGAAGCGACCTTTGCCTATATCCGCAAGCTGCTCAGGGAGCACAGGCATGGCTGAACCGACGACACAAACGCACCCGATACCGCCGCTTTTTGATGCGCAGTCACGCGTGCTGATCTTAGGCAGCTTTCCCTCGGTCAAGTCGCGCGAGGCGCGGTTTTTTTACGGACATCCGCAAAACCGCTTCTGGAAGCTGATCGCGCTGCTCTATGGCGAGCGAATGCCGCAAACCGTCGAAGATAAAAAGCGGCTCGTTTTGTCGCATCACCTCGCGCTGTGGGATGTGATCCACTCCTGTACGGTGACAGGCTCCTCCGACAGCTGCATCCGTGACGTGGTACCCAACGATTTGCGCGTGATCCTCGACAACAGCGCGGTGCACACCATCTACTGCAACGGCTCGGCGTCACACCAACTGTATCAACGCTATTTGTATCCGCAAACGGGCATTCCTGCCGTCAGGCTGCCCTCCACCAGTCCTGCCAATGCCGCGTGGACGTTGGAGCGGCTGCGCGAGGCATGGCAGGTCATCGTATAACAGGCAACACCGTCACTGCGGCATTGCCTGTTCCTGTACATATTTTTCCCATCCGCGCACGCGGCGCTTCATGCCCTCCGCGTCCAGCACGCCGTAGGCAAAGCCCTTGCGCACCAGCGCGGCAGGGATATATTCGTCATATTTTTCAAACACGGGGACTTCCTTCTCATAGACCAGCTCTATGGGATCGAAGTCCTTTTTCGCTTCCCCGCTGACAATGCGGTAAAAGTCCTGTTCGCTCACCTGCATGGTGAACTGCATGTAATACGGCCGCGAGGAGTTGAGTCCTTTCAGCCCGAGCAGCTGTCCGCAGCGCAGCTTTAAAAACCGCTCCAGCGCCAAAAACGCGTAGCTGCCCAGCCACGGGAACAGCGCCCACATTTTGCCGCCGAGGTGGATGAGCGGACGGTTTGCCATACCCGATTTTATAAAGCTGTCGCGCGCTTCCGCCAGACGGCACACGGCATGGCGCATGAGATAGGGGTAAACCTGTTCTTCCTGCAAAACGCGGAACATGCGCTCCAAAATATGCGTGTGGATGTCACCTGCCACATCGCCGAAATAGGCGGGGATATTTCCTTTGACGAGCGTGCACCACACCTCGCGGCGCGGATGGTCAACCTCATCCACCGCCCACACACGCCCCGCGATGGCGATTTTGTCGCCCA
>CAMKOU010000104.1 GCA_946414505.1 uncultured Clostridia bacterium
TTCCTTTTCCTTTGCGGCGGTGCGGATCGCCTCCTTCGCTGCCGCCATGATCAGGTCGGCAAGCATTTCCACGTCCTCGGGATCCACGACCTCGGGCTGAATGTCCACCCTGACGATCTCGGGCTTGCCCGTCACGGTCACTTTTACGGCGCCGCCGCCTGCGGCTGCCTCATATTCCTTTTGCTCCAGCTCGGCGGAAACCGCTTCCATGTCATCCTGGATCTTTTGCGCCTGACGCGCCAGCTGCTGGATGTTGTTGTTGGCGCCGCCGCCGTAACCCTTGGGTAATCTTGCTTTCATATGTGTCTTCCTTTCACAAATCCTGTTGACGGGCGAACCGTGCCGCCCGTATGTATCACTTCATACTGACTGACTGTTGACAACCGACCGCTAAGCTTCCTCCACGGTGGCGCCGCTGTCCTTGAGCACCGCCTTAAAGCGGTCAAGCGGATCCTGCTGCTCCTGTTGCAGAACAGGCGGACGGTAGGGGCCGAGCTTGTACACCTTGCCCGTGATCTCCTGCACGATCGCGCGGATCTCCTGGCGGCGGTTGCTGTTTTTCAGCAAATCAAACGCCATGGTGTTGGGCGTGTCGATCAGCAGATAGCTGCCGCTTTCGTACGCCGTCGAGCCGACAAAGGTTGCGGCGATGGAGCGCGAGATCGGCTTTAAGCCCTCGATGACCTCCACCCACTGCGGAAACGGTTTGGCGTTGCGGTACAGATCCTCCGTGCCGGCGTTCACCGGCGGTTGGGGCTGCACCGGCGGCTGTGCCGGCGCTTGCGGAACGGGCGCTTGCGGTGCGGGTGCAGCGGGTTCCGCTTCCTCCTTTTCCGGTTCCGCGGTCGGTTTAACGTCCGGTTCCAGTTCCGGCGTGGATACGGGAACCGTCGGCTGTGGCGCCGGCTGCACGGTAATGCCGCGTTTGACGGCGCGCTCCAGGGCGGTCAGCCGGGCGGCGATCGCCTCATTGGTGGCGTCCAGCTCGGGTGACGACAGCTTGACGAGCGCCATTTCCAGCTCGGTGCGGTCGCCGGTGCCGTGTCCCATGCGCTGGTAAGCACGCGAGAGCACGTCCATATCGTACACGATATCGGCGAGCGACAGGTAGTCGCTCTGGGTTTGCGCCTGTTCAAATTCCTCCTCGGACATCACCAAAATGTTCCGCGGACGGCGCACGGATTTGATCAGCATCAGGGCGCGGAAATGGGCGATCAGCTCGTCGCAGAGCCGCGCCATGTCCTTCGACTCGCTGTACAGACGGTCGATGACCTCCAGCGCCTTGGCGGTGTTTTTGTTGATCACACAGGCGGACAGCTCGTACAGATAGCGCTTGTCCGCCAAGCCTGCCGCCTGCCGCACCACGGCTTCGTCCACCTTGTCGCTGATGGCGATGCAGCGGTCGAGCAGCGACAGCGCGTCGCGCAGGGCGCCGTCGGCAACGCCTGCGATCAGCATAGCGGCTTCATCGGTCAGCTGCACCTGTTCCTGACCGGCGACATAAATGACACGGTCGGCGATGGCTTGCGGCGGGATGCGGTGAAAATCAAACCGCTGACAGCGCGAGAGGATCGTCTGCGGCAGCTTGTGCACCTCGGTGGTCGCCAGAATAAAAATGACATGCTCGGGCGGCTCCTCCAGGGTTTTGAGCAGCGCGTTAAACGCCTGCACGGTCAGCATATGTACCTCGTCCACGATGTAGACGCGGAACCGCGCACGGTTGGGCTTGAACTGCACCTCGTCGATGATGCCGCGGATGTCGTCGATGTTGCGGTTGGACGCGGCGTCCATCTCCACCACATCTAGCACGCTGCCGTTTTCGATGCCCTCGCACATTTCGCACTCGCCGCAGGGATTGCCGTTTTGCGGGCTGAGGCAGTTGGCAGCCTTTGCCAAAATCTTGGCACAGGTGGTTTTGCCCGTGCCGCGCGAGCCTGTGAACAGGTAGGCGTGGGTGAGCCTGTTTTCAATGATTTCATTTTTCAGTGTGGTCGTGATATGCTCCTGACCCGCAACGTCCGCAAAGGTTTTGGGACGCCATTTGCGATATAACACCTGATACACAAGGACACCCCCACGGCAAAAACGGCCGTGATCATAAAATATTATAAAATGCAAGCCGCTTTCATTCAAATAAGAGAACGGCAGACTGACTGCATCGCATCGGGAAAACTGCTTAATGCTGCTCGGTTCCCCGCCTGACATGGTTCACAGACCCCAATCGTACAGGGCCTGTCGTTCTCGTATTTGAACGCAATGGCAACTTGCATTGAAATGATTATACCATAGTTTATTTGGAAAAGCAAGCGTTTTTTTCTTATTCCCCGATAAAAACAGCAGTCCGTTGTCGGCGGTCGGAAGTGATACGTAAGGTAGTATGTAGGGGAGACCATGGCGGTCTCCGTTCCCATGTCTTTGACGACGCGGGATCAACAGGGGCAAGCCGTGCGCCTTGGATTGTGTGGTATTGCCTCACGTTTCTGTCCGCGCCAGCTGCACCAAATGCGCGACGGACGGAATGCTTTTGCCCTGCCCGACAGTGGTGGCGCTGAGCAGCGCACCGGTGGCGATAAACAGCACGTTGCGCAGCCTGCCGCTTTGCAGCGCCGGCAAGATAACGGAACACAGCACCGACGCCGAGCAGCCGCAGCCCGAACCCCCGGCATGTACGTCCTGCCGGTCGCGGTCATAAATCAGCAAGCCGCAGTCGTTGTGCCGTGCGCGGATATCCACACCCTCTTTTTCCAGCAGGTCAACCAGCAGTGCGCTGCCCACCGCGCCGAGATCGCCCGTAAAAATCGCGTCATACTGCGCGGCTGCCGTGTGCGTGTCCGTCAAAAACCGCAGGATGGTCTCCGCCGCCGCAGGCGCCATGGCGGCGCCCATGTTGTTGGCGTCGGTGACGGCGTAGTCGTTGATTTTGCCTGCGGTCGCAGCGCGGACAGCGATGTTGCCGCTGTGTCCGAGCACGCAGCTGCCTGCCGCCGTGACCGTCCACTGTGCCGTGGGCGTGCGCACGGCGCCGTATTCCAGCGGAAAACGATACTGCCGTTCCGCCGCGCAAAAGTGGGAGGACGTCACGCACAGGACGTTGTCCGCCGCGCCGCTTTCCGTAAACACCGCGCCCGTCAGCAGCGTTTGCGCCATGGTGGCGCACGCCCCGTACTGCCCGAGATACGGGATGTGATACTCCTTGAGGCCGAAGGCGGAGCCGACGCACTGGTTGAGCAGGTCGCCTGCGAAGACGGCGCCGATCTCCGCCGCAGACACGCCCGCCCGTTCCATTGCCAAGCCTGCCGCCGTATGCTGCAAAGCGCTTTCGGCGGCCTCGTAGGTATCCAAGCCGGCGTGACTGTCATAAATGATTTTGTCGAAGCGTTCGCCCAAGGGTCCCTCCGCTTCCTTTTTGCCTGCCACCGACGCAAAGCCCGCCACGCGCGGCATGTGTTCAAACAGGAGCGTGCCCGCTCCCAAGCGTTGTATCATCGTCATCCCTCCGCCGATAGTGTTTGCAAAGAGACGGATATTATGTGTGCCATTTCTTCGGGCATAAGCAAACGCCCCCTCAAAACGAGGGGGCGAAAACGGGGTGCAGCCACACGCTGCTTTTTCACTCGCAAAAGGGATCCCGGAAACGAATGCGCGCAGGGAAGCGCTTTCCGGAGCCGTGTGACGGATCGTGTCACTGACGGCAGCTTTGCCGTAAAATTATGCACTATTGTGTTAAAAGAGGGGATATATACAATTGCAGCACGATAGGATACGGTTTAATCGTTGACGGCGATCCCGCTGAATATCAGCGTAAAACCCGTTTCGATGAAAAAGGCACCGATCAAAATGCCGAGCGTTACCGCCGTGAGCATAGGATGGAAGAAACAATAGCATCCGAGCAGAATGCCGAGTATACCGAGAATCAGTTGCAAAATCCAAATCTTGGAACCGGTCGCTCGTGTCACCGTTACCGCGTTGATGATGGCGACAAGTCCCATCAGCACCAGCCATACAGCTGTCAGTATCAGCATCATGCCCTCGGCGAGGAGCAGGGATTCGGGGAATAGCAGCATGATGATACCCAGCAGAACACTGATGATGCTGAACACAAAGGTGACGCCGAACCGCTTACGGCCAATGGACCGGATGATGCCGGCAACACCGAACACGCACATCAGAATGACGACAAAATAACCGGCGTCCATAAAGGTGAGCAAAGGAGTGAATATGCAGGAAAAGCCTCCCGCGATCAACAAGACGCCCAGAATAATGCACAAAACTGTCATAAAAACACCTCTTCATAAATAATTTCCCTTTACCGAAGGGCACGTTTTGTATCACTTCTATCATACATTGGAATAATATATAACCCCACTTTATTCTACTATATCTTTTCGTTTTTTTCAATAGTTTATTTCGATTTATACACGCCATAATCGGCAGAAAAGCCTGTAACCTTGCGCGATGTATTGACAATCTGCCTATTTTTTGTTATAATCTTAAAGAAAATATAGGAAAAGCGTTATGCTTTTGCGGCAGGGCGAACGGCGCTTTGCCAACGTCAAAGAGGAGGCAGCTAAATGGAAACAATGACGTTGTTTGTCAGCGTGATCGCGCTGATATGTATTCTCGGCTTTTTCAACGAAAAGGTCACCAAGCTAACCTACGAAATCGCTCTCATGCTGTTTTCGTCCATCCTCGGTATCCTTATACTGGCGGGCGTGGCACTGTTCCAAAACACCGATTTCGGCAATGTTTTGAAAGAGGTGCAGGGGTTTGACATTCATGACTTTCTGATGAACGGCGTGCTGTGCTTTATGCTGTTTGCCGGCTCCTGCCACATGAAGCTGCGGGACTTTAAGCAGCAGGCGCGGCAGATCACGGTGCTGGCGCTGGTTTGCACCCTGCTCGGCGCGGCGTTTTACGGCTTGCTGATCTACGGCGCCGGCATCCTGTTCGGGCTCAACCTTTCGCTGCCCGTGTGCCTGATGTTCGGCAGCATTATCGCGCCCACCGATCCCATTGCCGCCACCGGCATTTTGGCAAAGTTCGGTTTGCCGGAAAAAACCTCCTTCCTGATCCAGGGCGAGTCGCTGTTTAACGACGGCATTGGCGTGGCGCTGTTTGTTTGTTTTTCCGGCATGGTGTCCGCTTCGTCGTCCTCCGATGAAGGCATCGTCGGGGTCATGCTCCGCGAAATCCTCGGTGCGCTGGTCGTCGCAGTGGTGGTGACGGTGCTGTGCTTCCTGATGTTCCGTTTTTGCAAACACGCCTATCTGAAAATTTTTATCAGCCTGCTGACGGTGTCGCTGGCGTATGTGCTGTGTGATGCACTGCATTTTTCGGGCGCCATCGCGTCGGTCATCTGCGGCATTCTGTTTTCGGAGCTTCGTACCCGTTTCGGCGCGTCCGAGGAGGAGGCGCAGGCAGCGCATTTCGATTCGTTTTGGGAAACGCTTGACGTTTTCCTCAATTCCATGCTGTATGTGCTGCTGGGTCTGTCGTTTGTCAGCATTCTCAAAATGGAGTACGTGCTCCTGCTGTCGGCGACCGCGATCCTTGCCAACCTGATCGCCCGTTCCGCCAGCCTTTCCATTTCCACGCTGTTTATCGGCAAGATCCCCGATCATTTCAGCCGCTTCGGATTTGTTACGCTGCTGACATGGGGCGGCCTGAGAGGCGGATTGTCGGTGGCGCTCGCCATGAGCACCAAGGATATGCTGCCCGAGCAAACCTACTATATCGTCCTCGGCTGTACCTATGCGGTGGTATTCTTTACCACGGTGATCCAAGGTCTGACGATGAAGCCTGTCTACAGCCGTATCAGCCGCCGCCGCACGGTATGATACCGCGTCAACGGCAGCGTTGTGCGCACCCTGTGAACCAACAGGGTGCGCTTTTGGTTATAGGCAACACCGCACAATTCGCGGTGCACGCCTTGCTTGCATCTTATTCCGTCATAGTGTCCAAAAATCAGCACGCATACGTCAATATCAAGAATGTTTAAATCTTGCGCCAATCTCCCTGCGGTTGTATCACGGGCAGCCTGTTTTGTGAAAAAACAGCATCTTTTATAAAAATTCTTGATTTGTTAGGATTTTTTGTTTATAATATAAATGATATGTGATTTGCGGTCGGATTTTACAGGATCGCCGTAGGATACATCCGTTACGTCCGGATGCATGTGTCAGGTATTAACGGCAACCCAGCCGTTACAATATGCACTAAAATTTTTCAAAAGAGGGGATGTCATGTTCAAATTACTCTTCAAAAACATGAAGCCAAAAAACTGGGTCTCAGTCATCGCTATTTTTCTGCTGACGCTGGGCGAGGTTTACTTCATGATGACAATCGTTACCTACATCAGTTTGCTAACCCATGCGGTGCAAAACAGCAGGGAAAACGGTGTGGCGGAAATCTGGTGGTATGGCTTGTATATGGTCATCTGCGCGATTTTGATGGCGGC
>CAMKOU010000105.1 GCA_946414505.1 uncultured Clostridia bacterium
AAGGCGTACAAAATAACGGTTCGGATCACGGAAATGAGCATGTATATCACCGCGGTTAGTGTGTACGGTTTTGGCGGGATTATACGGGTATATCGCGGCGCGGTTGGGGAAGAACTATATTAAATGCGTAATGCGTAATGCGTAATTTTCGCGCAACTTGCCATTTGTCATTCCTTATGCGTATACGATCGGGAGGTTTTTATGGATCATTCTCTAAACGAAATCATCAACCGCCTGCAAACCCTGTTTGCCGGTTCCGCCGATTTAACGATCCGCGAGATCGTGCTGCAAACGCCTGTGAAAACCCGCGCGGCGCTGGTGACGATGGAGGGGATGGTGGACAAGGAGGGCTTGGCGCAGGCGGCGGTGAATCCGCTGATGGCGTACCGCTTTGCGGATGCGACGCCGCAGGCTGTCTGCCGCACGATCCTTGACCGCGTGCTGGCGTCGTCCGATGTCACAAAGCTGGAAAGCTTTGACGAACTGCTGACGTTCATTACCGCTGGCTTTGCGGCGCTGGTGGTGGACGGTGCGCCGGGCTGCATTGCCATCGGCGCACAGGGCTACGCCTTTCGCGGCGTTGCCGAGCCGGAAAGCGAGGTGGTGCAGCGCGGTGCGCGCGAGGGCTTTACCGAGCCGCTGCGCGTGAACATGTCGCTGCTGCGCCGCCGCCTGAAAACGCCCGATTTGGTGTTTGAGCAGGTGACGGTGGGCGCCAAAAGCCGCACACAGCTGATGCTGTGCTATTTGCGCAGCGCCGCGTCGCCGATGCTGGTGGAGCAGGTGCGCCGGCGGCTTGCAGCGTGCCATTTGGAAACGGTGCTGGCGGCAGGCTATTTGTCGGAATATTTGGAGGACAAGCACACCAGCCGCCTGTTTTCGGGCGTGGGCATTTCCGAGCGTCCCGACACGGTTTGCGGCAAGCTGACCGAGGGCAGGGTGGCGGTGATGGTGGACGGCACGCCTGCGGTGCTGTTGGTGCCGCACTTGTTTGTCGAGGAATTTCAGGGCGTGGATGATTACTCCAACCGCAGCTATTACGCCACCTTTATCCGCACGCTCAAATATATTTCGTTTTTCATTTCGGTGTTTTTGCCCGCGATCTATACGGCGCTCGCGCAATTCCACCCGGAGTATTTTCCGACGTGGATCCTCGTGAAAACCGCCTCTTCGCTGGCGCAAACGCCGCTGCCCGTCACACTGGAGGTGCTGCTGATCACGTTTGTGTATGAAATCATGAAGGAGGCAGGGCTGCGCATCCCCAAGTCACTGGGGCACGCCGTCAGCATCGTCGGTGCGCTCGTCATCGGCGACAGTGCGGTGACGGCAGGCATCATCAGCTCGTCCACCCTGATGGTGGTGGCGACCGCCGCGATTTGCAGCTATGTCACCTCACCGTTGTATCCGCCGGTCATGATGCTGCGGTTTGTGATGATCGTCGCCGGCGGTGTGCTCGGGTTGTGGGGCATTGTGCTCGCCACGGCGCTGGTGCTCATCAGCATGTGCTCCAAAACCTCGCTCGGTGTGCCGTATTTGTCGTCGCTGTCGCCGTTTTCGTGGCACACCATGCGCGACGTGCTGCTGCGCGCAAGCTGGAAAAAGCTGGGCAAGCATACCATGCAGGTGCAGCGCTTTGCAGAAACGGAGGAGATCGCATGAAACAGGATGTGCCGTTTTCCTCCAAGCGGCTGCTGCTGACGCTGACGCTTTGCGCCTGCGCGGTCATTTTGCTGCAAAATCACGACCTGTCCGCCGACCTGCCGTTTCCGCTGCAAATGGGCAGCCTGGCGGCAGGGCTGGCGGTGTGTTTGCTGCTGTTTGTGCCGTCGATATGGCTCAAGCTGCGGCTGGACAGCGACGTGCCGACGCTTGCCCGAAAGCGTTCAAGGGCGGAGCAAAGCGTGGTCGCGGCGGTGTACACCCTGTATTTTCTGTTTGTTGCCGCCTATTTCCTGCTGCCCTACACCGACATGTTCTGCAAAAAATACTATACCGAAACCTCGCCGGCGTTTGTCGCGCTGCTGTTGCTCGCGTGCTGTGTGTATGCGGCATATAAGGGCGTGAACGTGATCACGCGGTTCGGCATATTTCTGTTTGTGCTGGCGCTTGTCACAAATGCGCTGCTGTTCGGCGGCTGTATTTCCGAGGTGGATCTTCGCAACGGCAGCTTTGACGTAACAGGCAATATGGACGTGTTTTGGCGCGACATGCTTTACTATACCACCCCGTGCTTTACCGCCGCGCTGTTTGCGTGCCTGTCCGGGGACGCGCTGCGCTTCCGGCCGCGCCATGTGGTGGCTTCGCTGGCGGCGTCGGGCGTCAAGTATGCCTTGGTCATGTTCTTCCTCACCTTTGCCGCGGGCGCGTATGCCGAGCGGCAGGCATATCCCACCTTTGTGCTGTCACGTGTGGCGCATTTTGGCAGCTTTGCCGGGATAGAGAGCCTGTATATGGCGCTGGGCACCATGTCGGTGTTCATGACCGTGTCGCTGTTGCTGTGCGGTGTGACAAAAATGTGGGGCAAGGGCGGCAGCCTGCGTGTGATCGCGGTGCTCACGGCGGTTATCCTCGGTGTGCAGCTGCTCGCGCTGCGCTATCCGTTTATCACGGCGGTGCTGACAAGTCCGCTGTGGCTCACCGGCTTCACCGTGCTGACGGCGACGGTGATACCGTTGGTGTATGCACTGCGCGAAAGGAGACAACATGTTTAAAAAATGGATGGGTGTTTTATGCGCTCTGTCACTGCTTTTGTCGGGATGTCATTCGGCGCGGCAGATCGAAACCGCGTCTGTCATCGAGAATGTCAGCGTGCACAGGGAAAACGGACAGACGGTGTACACGTTTTATCTGCTCTCCGACAGTCCGCGCAGCGATGCGGTGGCGGTGCCTGCCGCGTCCTTTGAGGAGGCGGCAAGACTGGCGGAACAGGCGTATATTCCGCATTTGACGCTTGCCAAGCTGGAGCTGCTGCTGATCGCGCGGGACGTCAGCCGCGAAACCCTGTGGCGGGATATTGAGTATATCGCGGAGCAGGCGCATATTTCACCGGTGGCAAAGCTGGCGCTGTGCGACACCAAAACCCTGCTCCGTCTGCGGCAGGTTTCCGCTTCGCAGGAGCGCATCGTCAGCCAAATCGACCGGCTGGAGCAGGATAACGGGCAGCTGATGACGGATTATTTGTCGGTTTTCAATGCCTATGCGCGCAAGGAGACGTTTTTGGTGCCGCTGATCACCTGCGAGGGGGACTTAAAGGCGGCGACCATGGTTTTAGGGTAAAAATGAATACGTCAAATAAATATACAAAAATCCGAAAAAAAATCACGAAAACACTTTATTAAAAGAGTCTTTTGTAGTATAATATAAACTAAGTGTAAATATACCCATTTTACAAAGGCGGTGGAACTATGTCAGAATTTTCCGTACCTCTGTCCGAAATTGTGAATCAGCTCGGCTTGGACAAGGTGTATATCTCCGAAAACTACGAGACAACCAGCATTTCTTCCATGGAAATCAACCGTCCCGGTCTTGAACTGACGGGTTATTTTGAGTTTTTTGACAACAAGCGTATTCAAATTCTCGGCAACACGGAGTTTTCCTATCTGGGACGCTTTGGGTCGGAGGCGCAGCGCATGGTCATCGACTCCATTTTCAGCTTTGGTCCGCCGGCGGTCATCATCTGCCGCCAAATCGAGCCGTCCAATGTGATTTTGGAAAGCGCCAAGCTGCACAAGGTGTCCATCCTGCGCACCGATGAAAACACCTCCGATTTGACCGCGCGGCTGGTACAATTCCTCAACCGCGAGCTGGCGCCGCGCATCACGCGCCACGGCGTGCTGGTGGAGGTGTACGGCGAGGGCTGCCTGCTCATCGGCGACAGCGGCGTTGGTAAAAGTGAAACCGCCATCGAGCTCATCAAGCGCGGCCACCGGTTGGTGGCGGATGACGCGGTTGAAATTCTGCGCACGTCCGTCAACACCATCGTGGGGCGTTCGCCGCAGAATATCCGTCATTTCATCGAGCTGCGCGGCATAGGAATTATTAACGCCCGGCATTTGTACGGCATGGGCTCGGTCAAAACCAGCGAAAAAATCGACATGGTGGTGAATTTGGAGCTGTGGGACAACACCAAGGTGTATGACCGTATGGGACTGGACAACGAATGTATGGAGATCCTCGGCGTTGAGGTGCCCACCATGACCATCCCGGTCAAGCCCGGCAGAAACCTGGCAGTTATCATCGAGGTCGCCGCCATGAACAACCGCCAAAAAAAGATGGGCTACAACGCCGCCAAGGATTTGCTGCGCAGCCTCGGCATGGATGTGGATGCAATGCCCGAATCACCCAAGGTGGTTATCGACAAGTGGGATTAGTAATTTTATCACGAGGGGAACAATATGGACAGATCAGATATCATTTATAATTTGGCGGAAATACTGAATTGCGAGGCGCTCAAATATGAGCCGCTCAGCCGCCACACCACCTTTAAAATCGGCGGCAACGCGGATACATATGTAAAGGTGACGTCACAAAGCAAGCTCAGCGCGATCATCAAGGAGTGCCGCGAATCGGACGTGGACTACATGATCATCGGCAACGGCAGTAATATCCTCGTTTCCGACGAAGGCTATCGCGGCGTGGTGATTCGGCTTGACGGCGAATTCCGCAAGATCGCGCTGGTGGATGAGGATACCATCTATTGCGGCGCCGGCGCCACGCTTGCCGCACTGTGCAAGTTTGCGCTGAACTGCGGACTCAGCGGTCTGGAATTTGCGTGGGGCATTCCCGGCACGGTGGGCGGCGCGGTGTTTATGAACGCGGGCGCCTACGGCGGAGAAATGAAGGACGTGGTTCATTGTGTCACGCACATGACGGCGGAGGGAAATCCCGGCAGAACCGAAAAGGCGGATCTGCAATTCGGCTACCGCGCCAGTGTTTACCGCCATAACAAGGCGATCATCACCGGCGTGACCTTAAAGCTGCAAAAGGATAACCCTGCCGACATCCGCGCCAGAATGGATGACTTTCTCGGCAGACGCAGCAGCAAGCAGCCGCTGGACTACCCCAGCGCCGGCAGCGTGTTTAAACGTCCGGAGGGCGCCTATGCCGGCGCACTGATCGAGCAGTGCGGACTAAAGGGGCATTCTCACGGCGGCGCGCAGGTCAGCGAAAAGCACGCGGGCTTTATCATCAACAAAACAGGAAGCGCGACTGCCAACGACGTCAAAAGCCTGATCCGCGAGGTGCAGACCAAGGTGTATGACGAAACAGGCTATAATTTGGAATGTGAATTGATCATCATCTAGCGGGTTTGTGGTAAAAATGGAGTTTGTAATCATCACAGGTATGTCCGGCGCCGGAAAAACCTCGGCGCTGCATGTGCTGGAAGATATCGGCTATTATTGCGTTGACAATATTCCGGCTTCACTGTTGCCCATGCTGTATGCGCTGTGTTCCAAGTCGGAGGACAAAAACATGCAGCGCGTGGCGGTGGTGGTGGACGTCCGCGGTACCGAAAACTATAAAATGCTGGGTGTCGGCATTGAGCAGTTTAAAGGGGAGCACAGCGACGTGAAGATCCTGTTTTTAGACGCCAAAAACGACGTGATCGTGACGCGCTACAAGGAAACGCGCCGCCGTCATCCGCTTGCCGACCGCCTGAAGGACGGCATGGTGAGTGAAGCGGTGGAGTTGGAGCGCGCGCTGCTCAATTCTACCAAAAACATCTCCGATTATCTGGTCGATACCACGTTTATGTCCAACAAGCAGCTGCGCGAGCGCGTGATGAGCATGTTTATGGAAAATCCGGCGCACGCGCTGACGCTGACGTTTATGTCCTTCGGTTTTAAATTCGGCATCCCTCTCGAAGCGGACATGATCATCGACGTGCGCTGCCTGCCGAATCCGTTTTACATTCCGGAGCTGAAACCGCTGACAGGACTCGATCAGAACGTGCGCGACTATGTGCTCGGCAGCGAGGAAACACAAGGCTTTTTGAAGCACACGCTCAATCTGCTCGATTACGCGGTGCCGCTGTATCTCAAAGAGGGCAAAAGTGAGCTGGTGGTCGGCATCGGCTGCACCGGCGGCAAGCACCGCAGCGTCACCGTTGCCCGTGAGCTGGAAAGTCATTTTGCACGGCTGGGCTATCGCTGCATTATCCAGCACAGGGACGTTAAAAAGAGCGTCGATCAGTAGTCAGTAGTCAGTCGTCAGTGGTCAGTCGTCAGTGTAGGGGCGACCATTGGTCGCCCGGGATAGGAAACCATTCGTTTCCATGGCGGACACGGTTTGACAGGAACATGCGGCTCGGGCGAACACATGGGTTCGCCCCTACACCGTTAAGGTAACGTGCGCACGATTCCTTCAACCGTAGGGGCGCACCCATGTGTGCGCCCGGGAT
>CAMKOU010000106.1 GCA_946414505.1 uncultured Clostridia bacterium
CGCGCAGGTGCTGCGCCATTTTGTTGACGCCCATGGTGTTGCCCTTGATCATCATCTCCGCCACGTGCGAGCCGGACGGATCGCGCTTGAGGTCGCGCGTTGCCGTCAGCCGCGTCATCGTGCGGGCGATCGGGCTGACGCGGTGCAGATCCTCGCCCAGGCTGCGCAGCATACTGCCGGCGGTGCTGTATATTTTGCCATAGCGCGCCAGTTGATTGGTCAGCACCGCGTCCATCGCCTGTGAGCAGTCGCCGCTGCGCACGCTTTTGATCCCCTGACAGCCCATCTCTGCGTTTTGTAAAATGTATGTCAGCATTTCCGTGTCGTTTATCATCTGTCGTTCACCTCTGTTACCATTATTATCATAAAAATTGTGTTTTATACATTGCAACTTACACATTTTTATGCGATAATAAAACCGAATGATAAAGGGGGCTGACGCTGTGATGATAAAAGAAAAGCTGTACGAGCTGTATTTGCCGTATCCCGGCAAGGACGACCGCCGTGTGCGGGTGTTTGTGCCGGCGCACGAGGAGGGCGAAGTCCTGCCGGTGGTGTATATGACCGACGGGCAAAATTTGTTTGACGAAGAAACATGCAGCTGGGGCTGCTGGCTGACGCGCGAGGCGGTGCGGCAGGAGCGCGCCGCCGGCGGCAAAGCGGCGATCATCATCGGCATCCACAACGACAACAAGTGGCGCGACAACGAGCTGACGCCTGCGTCCATCGGCGCGGTGATCGCCGCCGATAAAATGGACAACTTTACCGCGCCCGAGGGCGAAGTGTTCGACGCGTTTGTATGCAACACCGTCATGCCCGCCGTGGAAGCGCAGTTCCCTGTCAAGACCGGCAGAGAGAACACCGCCTTTTGCGGCAGCTCCTCCGGCGGCTTGCAGGCGTTTTTTACCGCGCTCCGCCACCCGGAGGTGTTTCGGATGGCAGGGGTGTTTTCGCCGGCTTTTTTGCTGTATGACACAGACGATATGCGGCGGTGGGTCGGCGGACAGCTGACAGCAAACATGCCGTATCTATATATCTACACCGGCGCCGGCGACGAGCTGGAGCAGCAGATTTTTGAGAGCGTGGAAGCCGTGTACGATATTTTAATGGAGCTGTATCCGCCGGAGCTGCTCAACGAGGTGGTGCTGTTTGAAAACAAGCACCACGAAGCGGCATGGGGCGCCATATTCCCCGATTTCCTGCACACGTTTTTGACAAAATAAAAGGGCGAGCACTGCCCGCCCTGCAACCTTTTGCATCAAACAAGTATTTCGCCGTCTACGGTGCCGCTCAGGCCTGCCGCGTTGCTTTCGTCGGTGTCGATATGCATCGCGGGCGCGTATTTGTCGCTGACGCGGACGACCACATCGGCAAAAATAACCTCTCTGCCGGTGCCTTCGCCGACCTTGACGGAAACGATCTGCTTGTCCTTAAAGCCGTTTTCCGCAGCGGTTTGGGTATCAAAGTGGATGTGACGCTGTGCGGCGATCACGCCCTGCGCGATCTCCACCTCACCCTTGGGACCGATGAGTTTGCAGCCGGGTGTACCTGCCACATTGCCAGACTCGCGGATCGGCGCCACTACGCCGAGCTTTCTGGCGTCGGTGAGGGAAACCTCCACCTGATCTTCGGGACGCTCGGGACCGAGGATCGACATGGTCATTTCGCCTCTGGGACCGACGACCGTCACCTTTTCAAAGCAGGCGAACTGGCCGGGCTGAGACAAATCCTTTTTGTTGGTCAGCTGATAGCCTTCGCCGTAAAGGACGTCGAGTGTCGCTCTGCACACATGCACGTGGTGCGCGGAGGTTTCTACCATAATTTTCATGTTGTATTACCACCATTCATTTTTATTTCTGAATTAGCTTCATTATTTCTATTTTACTACGAATGATTCGTTTTTTCAACCATATTTTGCGAAAAGAGGACTGAAAATGTACAATACTTGGGAAGAATTGAAAAACGCATGTGCCGCCTGTCAAAAATGCGCGCTGTGCGAGACCCGTCACCATGTGGTGGTGGGCGTCGGCTCGCCGACGGCAGAGGTGATGTTTATCGGCGAAGGTCCCGGCGAAAACGAGGACTTGCAGGGCGAACCGTTCGTGGGCAGAGCCGGCAAGCTGCTCGATAAAATGCTGGCGGCGGTGGATCTGGACAGAAACGATAATATCTACATCGCCAATATCGTCAAGTGCCGCCCGCCGCAAAACCGTGACCCCAAGCCCGAGGAGCAGGAAATGTGCATCGACTGGCTGCGCAACCAAGTCAAGCTGATCCGTCCCAAAATCATCGTGTGTTTGGGCAGGATCGCCGCCGCGCGGATCATCAAGCCCGATATCAAGATCACCCGGGAGCACGGGCAGTTTATCGAAAAAAACGGCGTGCTGATGATGGCGATGCTGCACCCGGCTGCCGTTTTGCGCGATCCGCGCCGCAAGCCCGAAGCATTTAATGACTTTTTGATTTTGCGCGATAAAATCAATGAGATCTGCGAGAGAACGTATGCGTCAGTGCGTGCAACGGAGTGAAAAATGGCTTTAGTGGAATTTCAAAATGTATACAAGCGTTACAAAATGGGTGAAATGACCATCAGCGCGGTAGACGGCATTTCCTTTTCCGTGGAGGAGGGGGAATTTGCGGTGGTGGTCGGTACTTCGGGCGCAGGCAAAACCACGGTGCTGAATATCCTCGGCGGTATGGACAGCGCCTCCGAAGGCGCGGTTACGGTGCGCGGCAACGACATCAGCCGTTACAACGACCGTCAGCTGGTGGAGTACCGCCGCCATGACATCGGGTTTGTGTTTCAGTTTTATAATTTGGTGCACAATTTGACCGCCAGAGAAAACGTGGAGCTGGCGGCGCAGATTTGCAAGCATCCGCTCGACAGCGCAACAGCGCTGGAAAACGTGGGGCTGTCGGCGCGTATGGACAATTTTCCGGCGCAGTTGTCGGGCGGCGAGCAGCAGCGTGTTGCCATCGCGCGTGCGCTTGCCAAGCGGCCGGCGCTGCTGCTGTGCGACGAGCCGACGGGTGCGCTTGACTATAACACCGGCAGACAAATTCTGGGGCTGCTGCAGGAGACCTGTCACCGCGAAGGCATGACCGTGGTGCTGGTGACGCACAACAGCGCCATCACGCCCATGGCGGATCATGTGATCGAAATGAAAAGCGGCAAAATCGTCCGCGACGAACACAACAGCGCACCGAAGTCGATCGACGAAATCGAATGGTAGTGTTGTCAGAGTGGAGAGTTGAGAGCGGAGAGTGGAATGTTTGGAGTGGAAAGTTGAAAGTTGATTTGGGTGGGACACCCGCAGCATTACCGATCGGAGCGAAGCGACCCGAAACTATGCACCATGCACCATGCACTATGCACTATGCACTATGTACCATGCACTTTGCACTCGAAATCATGCACCATTGAACCGGAAAGGCGGTGAGAAACATTGACAAAAGCGCTATTGAAAAACACCTTTCGTGAAATTGCGCATACCAAGGCGCGGTTTATTGCTATCTTGGCGATCATCGCATTGGGCGTGGGCTTTTTTGCCGGCATCAAGGCAACGGCGCCGTCGATGTATCAGCTCGCCGAAACCTATTACCGCGACAAAAAGCTGATGGACTTCCGCCTGGTGTCCACCGTCGGCTTTGCCGAGGAGGATATCGCGGCAGTCGCCGCGCTGGACGGCGTGCAAACTGTGATGCCGTCCTATTTTTGCGACGTGATGACCTCCGCCGAGGACGGCGGCGATGTGGTGCGCCTGATTGCCGTTCCGAAAGCGTATGAGGGCGGCAAAACGCTGAACACCCTGACGGTCAACGAGGGAAGAAACGTGCGCAAAAGCGGCGAAATCGTCACCGAAAGCGTTGCGTTTGCCAATGTCCGCCACAAAATCGGCGCGAAAATCGCCTTTGCACCCGTGGCAGGCGACAACCAACTCGCCGATTTGCTGAACGTCAGCGAATTCACCGTGGTGGGCAAGGCGGAATCACCGCTGTATATCTCCTACCAGCGCGGCGTTACCAATGTTGGCGACGGCAAAATCGACGAGTATATGTATATTTCCGCCGAGGATTTCAAGCTGCCGCGCTACACCGAGCTGTATGTCAAGGCGGCTTTTTCAGACAAGGTATCCGCCTTTTCGGACGCGTACACAACGCAGGCGGCGCAAATGAAAACGGCGCTGGAGCAATTGGCACGCGACCGCGAGGCGGCGTTTACCACCGAGGTCATCCCGAACACCGCGCAAAAGCTTGCCGACGGACAAAGGGAGTTTGACGAAAAGAAAGCGGAAGCCGACGAAAAGCTCGGCGACGCGCTGGCGCAGCTCACCGAGGGCGAGACGCTGTACAATACGAAAATCGCCGAGGCGGAGGAAAAGCTGAGTGCTGCCAAAGAACAAATCGACAGCGGCGAAGCGGCGCTTGCATCGGGCGAGGACACATATGCGGAAGCGATCGCCAACGCGGAAACCATGCTTGCCGAGGGCGCGGTGCAGCTGGAACAGGGCAGAGAACAGCTGGAACAGGGCAGGGCGCAGCTCGACGAGCAGCTAAAGCAATACGGTGACCCGACCGACGCGACGCAAAGGGTGACACGCGACACCACGGACGCCATCGGCTCGGCGCAGCTGGGCGCCGGCGCCGCGCAGTTGTTTGCCGGTGAAGCGCTGGCGGCCGTGGGCAAAAGCCAATTGCTGCTGCAGCGGTATACCGGACAGGCGCAGCTCAATGCGGCGCGGTCACAGCTAAAGTCCGCCAAACAGCAGTATGACAGCGGCATGAAGCTGTTGGAAGAACAGAAAAAAAGCGGCGCGGAGGAGCTGGAAGCCGCGCGAAAGGAATACAATGCCGCCAAAAAGGCGGCGGACGAAAAGCTGGCGGAGGGACAAAAGGAGCTGGATGACGGCGCCAAGGCGCTGGAAACGCTGCGCGGACTGACCTCGGAATGGTTTGTGTTCGACCGCGCCGCCAATCCGGGCTATAGCACCTTCGGGCAAAATGCCGACCGCCTGGACGCGGTGGCGTCGGTGTTTCCGCTGTTTTTCCTGCTGGTGGCGGTGCTGGTGTGCGTTACCACCATGACGCGCCTGATCGAAGAACGCCGCACCGAAATCGCCACGATGAAGGCGCTCGGCTACGGCAACGGTGCGATCGTGCTGAAATATGTCATCTACTCGCTCATTGCCGCCGTATCGGGCAGCGCCCTCGGCGTGTGGGCAGGCGTATCCACGCTGCCGTTTATCATCTACGACGCGTACCGCATCATGTTTTATATCGGCAACATCGACTTGGTGCTGCACCTGCCGTCCATCGTGCTCGGCTTTTTGGCAGCGGTGGTGTGCACAACGGCGGTGTCCGTCATCGTGTGCGGCAAGTCGCTGCATGAAAAGCCCGCGCAGGCGATGCGCCCCAAGGCGCCCAAGGCAGGCAAGCGGATTTTGCTGGAACGCGTGACGCCCTTGTGGCGGCACATGGGCTTTACCGCCAAGCTGACAGCGCGCAACCTGTTCCGCTACAAGGTGCGCATGGGCATGACGATCATCGGCGTGGCAGGCTGCACGGCGCTGATCGTGGCGGCGTTCGGACTGCTGAACAGCTTTGAACCGCTGACACAGACACAGTTCGGCGAAATTTTCCACTACGACGCAGCGGTCATTCCGCGCAACAGCGGAAAGGGGATCGACGTGTCCTATCTGAAAACGCTCGCAGCGCAAACGGGCAAGGCGGAAACGGCGATGCTTGCGCTGAACGAGGATGTGACCGTGGCGTTCGGCGATCACAAAACCACCGAGTCCACCTATATCACCGTCCCCGAACATCCCGAAACGCTCGATGAGATCATTTCACTGCGCAAAAGGCAGGACAAAACGCCGCTGCCGCTGCGCGACGACGCGGTGCTGCTCAACGAAAAGCTCGCGGCGGCGTTCGGCATCCGCGAGGGCGACACCATTTCTCTCACCACCGAAACCGGCACGGCGGCGGTCAGGGTCAGCGGCATTTATGAGCAGTATATCCACAATTATGTGTTTATGACGCCTGCGTGTTACCGCGCGCTGTTTGGCACAGCGCCGTCCTACAACATGGCGGACGTGCGGCTGACCGACAAGGAGACCGCCACCGCCGAAGCCTTCAGCGCGGCGCTGCTGCGCGACGACCGCGTCGCGGCGGTGTCGTTTATGGATCAAAATGTGGACGACTTCCGCAACATGCTCAACTCGCTGAACATGGTGGTGGTCGTGATGGTGGTGTGCGCGGCAGCGCTGGCGTTTGTGGTGCTGTACAACCTCACCAATATCAATATCGCCGAGCGGCGGCGTGAAATAGCCACCTTTAAGGTGCTGGGCTTTTATCCGCTTGAAACCGCGC
>CAMKOU010000107.1 GCA_946414505.1 uncultured Clostridia bacterium
CGTATTAAACTTAAACATCTTTATCCAATAATAAAGTTTTAAGTGAAACAAGCTACTACAAATCATTGTCAAAAGTAAAGATAAAGATTTGGGTTGGACTTTTGAGCCAGCCCCCTACGATATATATCTCTCAACTCTATACAACAAAGAAAGGGACGATACCGATGAATGAATTAGCACTCAAATACGGCTGTAACCCCAACCAAAAGCCCTCGCGTATTTTTATGCAGGACGGCAAGGACTTGCCCGTGGAGGTTCTCAACGGCAAGCCCGGTTATATCAACTTCCTCGACGCCTTCAACTCCTGGCAGCTGGTGCGTGAGCTGAAAGCCGCCACGGGACTGCCGGCTGCGGCGTCCTTTAAGCACGTCAGCCCGGCAGGCGCGGCGGTCGCCACCGAGCTGAGCGACACCTTAAAAAAGATCTATTTTGTGGACGATCTGGAGCTGTCGCCCATCGCCTCCGCCTATGCCATGGCGCGCGGCGCGGACAGAATGTCCTCCTACGGCGACTGGGTAGCGCTGAGCGACACCTGCGACGTGCAGACCGCAAAGCTGCTGCAGCGTGAGGTTTCCGACGGCATCATCGCCCCCGGCTACACCGAGGAAGCGCTTGCAGTGCTGAAAACCAAGCGCAAGGGCACTTATAATGTCGTCCAAATCGACCCTGACTACGTGCCTGCGCCCATCGAGCACAAGGATGTGTTCGGCGTCACCTTTGAACAGGGCAGAAACGAACTGAAAATCGACGAGGCGATGCTGCTCGCTAATATTCCCACAAAGAATAAAGAGCTGCCCGAGGAAGCCAAGCGCGACCTGCTGATCGCCCTCATCACCCTGAAATACACCCAGTCCAACTCCGTTTGCTACGCCAAGGGCGGTCAGGCGATCGGCGTCGGCGCCGGTCAGCAGTCGCGCATCCACTGCACCCGTCTTGCCGGCAACAAAGCCGACATCTGGTATCTCCGCCAGCATCCGAAGGTAATGAACCTTCCGTTCGTGGACAACATCCGCCGTCCCGACCGCGACAACACCATCGACGTATATATTTCCGATGACTATGAGGATGTGCTTGCCGACGGCATTTGGGAGCAGTTCTTCACAACCAAGCCCGAACCGCTCACCAAGGAGGAAAAGCAGGAATGGCTCAAAACCTTTAGCGGTGTTTCGCTCGGCAGCGATGCGTTCTTCCCGTTCGGCGACAACATTGAGCGTGCCAAGCGCAGCGGCGTGCAGTATGTGGCGCAGCCCGGCGGCTCCATCCGCGATGACAACGTCATCGACACCTGCGACAAGTACAACATGACCATGTCCTTCACGGGCATCCGTTTGTTCCACCATTAATGACCGCGCAGCGGTCAATTCATGCGCCGCAGGCGCCATTCATGTTACTTGTAACGATTCATGACTGCTTGCAGTCTATTCATTCCGGCAACGTTCTTTCGGGAATGAATAGTTGCTTGCGCAACATGAAATGACTTTGTCATGAATGGGACGGCGCCATGAATGGATTTGCTGCGCAAATCATGCTGAGAGGTAACTATGAAAATTTTAATGATCGGCTCCGGCGGCAGAGAGCACGCGCTCATCAAAAAGCTGCTTGAAAGCCCCAAATGTGACAAGCTCTATTGTGCGCCCGGCAACGGCGGCATTTCGCGCGACGCCGAGGTGGTGAACATCGGCGTCATGGACAAGGAGAATATGGTCAAATTCGCGCAGGAAAACGCGATCGACTTGGTATTTGTCGCGCCCGACGATCCGCTTGCCGACGGCATGGTGGATGCGTTCGAGGCGGCAGGCATCCGCGCCTTCGGCCCCAATGCCAAGGCGGCGATCATCGAAGCGTCCAAGGTATTCTCCAAAAATTTGATGAAAAAATACGGCATTCCCACCGCCAAATACGAGGTCTTTGACGATCCGCAAAAGGCGATCGACTATGTCAAGGCGGAAAACACCACGCCCGTGGTCGTCAAGGCGGACGGCTTGGCGCTCGGCAAGGGCGTGATCATCGCGCAGACGATCGACGAGGCGGTCGCCGCGATCCGCTCCATCATGGAGGACAAGCAGTTCGGCGATTCCGGCAATCAAATCGTCATCGAGGAGTTTTTGACCGGCCCCGAGGTGTCCGTGCTGGCGTTCACCGACGGCAAGGTCGTCAAGCCGATGGTCAGCTCCAAGGATCATAAGCGCGCCTACGACAACGACGAGGGACTCAACACCGGCGGCATGGGCACCGTCAGCCCGAATCCCTATTACACCGACGCGCTGGCGGACGAGTGTATGCGGACGATCTTCGTACCGACGATTGAAGCCATGCAGCAGGAGGGCAGACCGTTTAAGGGTTGCCTGTACTTTGGCTTGATGATGACGCCCAAGGGCCCCAAGGTGATCGAGTACAACGCCCGTTTCGGCGATCCCGAGGCGCAGGTCGTGCTGCCGCGGCTGAAAACCGATTTGGTGGATATTTGCGAAGCGGTCATCGACGAGCGCTTGGCGGAGCTGCCCATCGAATGGGACGACGGCGCGGCGGCATGTGTGGTCATGGCGAGCGGCGGCTATCCCGTGTCCTATAAAAAGGGTATCGAGATGTCCGGCTTGGACGACAACGGGCAGGTGGACGGTGCCATCGTGTATCACGCCGGCACCAAATACGAAAACGGCAAATTCTACACCAACGGCGGCAGGGTGCTCGGCGTGACGGCAAAGGCAGCCACGCTCGACGAGGCGCTCGACAAAGCCTACGCCGCCGTGAAAAAGATATCCTTCGAGGGGGCGCACTACCGCACCGATATCGGACGGACGAAATAAGGCAAACATTATAATACCTAAGGATAGGGCTGACGCAGCCACTCTTTTGAGAGGCGCGTCAGCCCTAGTTTATAAAAAAGCTTAGCTCGCGTTTTTCAGCTGGAGCCGCAGCTTGTCGGCGATCATGGCAATGAACTCACTGTTGGTGGGCTTGCCGCGGTCGTTGTGGATGGTGTAGCCGAAATAGGAATTCAGCACGTCGATGTCGCCCCTGTCCCACGCCACCTCGATGGCGTGGCGGATGGCACGCTCCACACGGCTGGAGGTGGTGTCGTACTTTTTCGCTACCGACGGGTACAGCTGTTTGGTGACGGCATTGATCAGTGTGGGCTGTTCCACCGACATGATGATCGAATCGCGCAGGTAGTGGTAGCCCTTGATGTGCGCCGGCACGCCGATCTCGTGCAGGATCTCCGTCACCTTTAGCTCAATGCCGAAGGAATCGATCGTCAGCGGCATGTGCAGCAGGCGTTCGTTCTTTTTGACAAGCTGACGAATGGTGAGGCACAGCTGCTCTGCATCATAGGGCTTCAGCAAAAAATACGCGGCGCCGTTGTTCATGATCTCGCGCTCGAGCACCGCGCTGTGGAACGCGGAAAAAACAATAAACACCGGCTGCTTACAATTTTGTCGTTTGATGTTGTGCATGACGCCGATGGCGTCCAGCCGCAGCATCAGCGACTCCATCATCACCACGTCCGGCTGCTCCTGTATAATGCGGCTGCACAGCGCCTCGCCGTCCTTTTCGCAGTAGGTGACGGAAATATTAAAATTTTGAAACCTTTCCAAGTTCTCTCTGCTAAATGCAGCAGCGTCCTCGGTGATCATCAGTTGAATGTGATTGTCCATTTAGTGTCTCTCCTCAAATTTTTATGGTGAGTTCATGATACCACAAAATGGTAAAAATGGCAATAGTTTCCAAATAAATTTTTTTAAAAATTTTTTCTTTTTTTCGGCAATAAAGCCATGTTTGACATAAAAATACCACATATAGTGTTAAATCTCATAATTCGACACCATATTTTGCGCTGTTATGCCATACCCTTCCTGCGGATCGTTCAGGAACACATGGGTGACGGCACCCACCAGTTTACCCTCCTGTACAATGGGGCTGCCGCTCATGCCCTGCACGATGCCGCCGCATTTGTCAAGCAGTTGCTTATCTGTAATCTTTATGACAAAATTTTCATTTAATGCGGCACTAAAATCGCAAAGTTTTGTGATTTCCGCATCATACGCGGCGCATTCGCTGCCCTCCACGGTCGTGTATACCTGTGCTTTTCCCGTGTGAACGGCATCGTTGTCCGCAATTTCCACCGTGACGTTCTTTTGCTGCTTTTTGTCGTTTGTTGTCCCATATATGCCGCAGGGAGTATTTTTTGTCAAATTGCCGAGCGGTGTGTCGGAAAAATAGCCGTTTAAACTACCCGCCTTGCCCTCCGCGCTTTTCGTCACGGAGTTGACGCGCACCTGCACCACCTCGGCGCTGCCTAAGGGTAGCAGGCTGCCGGTATCCTTGTCACAAATACCGTGACCGAGCGCTGCAAAGCTGCCGTTTTGCGGGTCGTAGAAGGTCACGGTGCCGATGCCTGCACAGCTGTCACGCACCCATGCGCCCAGCAGATACATGCCTGTCATGTTTTTTTGCGGCGTAACCGTCTTGACCAATTCTTTATCGGCGCGCTGTACACGGAAGCGCACGGGTTCGCCGCAGCAGCCGACAATGGCGTGCTGCAGATCCTCGTTGGTTTTAACGGCTGCCGCGTTCACATTTTTGATGACGTCACCGACCTGCAAGCCGCCCTGTTCGGCAGGGCACACGTAATGTCCTGCACTGTAAAACGGCTCCAGCTCCGTCACCATGACGCCGTCGCTGAAAAACCGCACGCCAAACGGCTGACCGCCCAGCGTGACGGTTTTGGACTTCGGCGCGCTTTTGGCGCCTGCCGGCACAAAGCCTGCCGACAGCAAGACGGCTGCCGCAAGCAGGATGGCATTGCATTTTTTAAATTCTTTTGCAAGTTTCATTAAAAATTCACCTCTTTTCTGTTGCCTTTCTTATTATTTGTGATTATAATAGAAATAGACAGTTTTTTGATTTATTATAAAAACACTTGGCAGCGTGCGGTGTTCTTTTGACGAAATACGAGCGGAAATGGCAAATTTTTTTATCAATTCCATTTTTTACACCGTCTGCTGCCTTGGAGAAATCGAGGTTATTATGCAAAATCAACGCAAGCTGAAGGGGCTGACCGCCGAAGAGGTGCGTGAACGTGTGGATGCCGGGCAAATCAATACCGCCTCCACCGTCAAAACGAAATCCGTCCGCCGTATTTTTTATGATAATATCTGCACGGTATTCAATGTCATCAACGTGATTTTGTTTATCGCGCTGTTGTGTGTCGGCTCCTACAAAAACATGCTGTTTATGTTTGTCATCCTGGCAAACATCATTATCGGTATCGTGCAGGAGATCCGTTCCAAACGCAGTGTGGACACGCTGACGATCCTCACCGAAAGCAAGCTCGATGTCCTGCGCGACGGCAAAATCGTGCAGTTGTCCAAGGATGAGCTGGTGCTCGACGATATCATTTTGCTTGCGCGCGGCAACCAGGTGCCTGCCGACTGTATTTTGGTGCAGGGCGAATGCAAGGCGAATGAAAGCCTGCTGACGGGCGAGTCCGATCTGATCGAAAAGCATCCGGGCGACGAGCTGCTGTCCGGCAGCTTTATTGCCGCCGGCACCTGCTACTGCCGCGTCAACCGCGTCGGCGCCGACAGCTATGCCGCGAAGATCAACAACCAGGCGAAATACATTAAAAAGAACAACTCGCAAATTCTGCGGTCGTTTAAATTCATTATCCATATCAGCTCTGTCATCATTTTCCCGGTGGGCGCGCTGTTGTTTTGCAGCAACTACTTTTTCCACGACCGCGGCTTTCAGCAGAGTGTGGTGTCCACCGTCGGCGCGCTGGTGGGCATGATCCCCGCCGGCATGATCCTGCTGACCAGCTCGGTGCTGGCGGTATCGGTGATTCGTCTGTCGCGCAAAAAGGTGCTCGTCAATGAGATGTACTGCATTGAAACGCTGGCGCGTGTGGATGTGCTTTGTCTGGACAAGACCGGCACGCTGACCGCCGACGCGATGAACGTTGACCGGGTGATCAACCTCAACACCAATGACGACAAGATCCAAACCGCGCTGGCGTCCATCGTGGCGGCAAGTACCGAAACGAATGCCACGCTGCAAGCCATCAGCGATCACACCGAGGGCGTTCCGCCGGTGGTGTGCCGTCAGTTTGTGCCGTTTTCGTCCGAAACCAAATGGTCGGGCGGCACCTTTGCCAACGGCAAGACGTATATTATCGGCGCGGCGGAATTTGTTTTTGCGGATAAGGAAAAATACGCCGAAATCTTTGACCGCATCAACCATATCAGGGATACCGTGCGTGTGATCGTGCTGGCTTCCTCCGATATGCCCGTTAACGCGGGCGCGCTGCCGGAGGATTTGCACCCTATGGCACTGGTTTTGATCAAAGACCGTCTGCGCGACAATGTG